>JAIBBS010000072.1 GCA_019694555.1 Nannocystaceae bacterium | reverse complement strand
CCGGTGGAGGAATTCACAGACGACGACGACCCGTCGGCGGAGGCGATCCACGAGCGCATGGAGGCGCGCGTCGACGCGATGTGGGCGCAGGAAGACGCGTGGCTCGAGGCCGCGGCGCGCTGACGCGTGGCCGCGATCACGGCGAGAGGATGACCGCGCCGTCGCCGGGAATCGCGATCGTCACGTCGCCATCCCCCTGCACCGTCGCGCCCGCGCCACCGAGCGCGTCGACCAGCTGCGTGCCCGGCTGCAGTCCCAGCTGCACCACACTGACGTCGTGCTGCTGGGTGGTGTCGGCGCGCGTCAGCGCGACGATGGCGGCGTCGCCCCGGCCCAGCGCGCGCGCGAAGACCAACGTGTCGTCGGTCGCGAACAGCGAGACGTAGTCGCCGCGACGCAGCGGCTCGAGCTCGCGGCGGGCCTGGCCCAGCGCGCGCACGAAGTCGAGCGTGTCGGTCTCCCACGCGCTGAGCTGGCCGTCGTCGCGCCACATCGCGCGGTTGTTGGGGTCGACACCGCCCCACTGGCCGTACTCGTCGCCGTAGTAGAGCAGCGGCGCGCCGGGCAGACCCAGCAGCCACGCCAGGCCCACGCGGCTGCGGCGGTAGGGCTCGGCGTCGCCGGGCGCCACCGCGGTGTCGAACCACTGATTGAACGGCACGCCGCGCGAGTGTGCGCCGTCTTGACCGCGGTAGTCGGCGATCGAGGCGAAGCGTGCGGTGTCGTGGCTGCCGATGTACGGCGTCATGATCGCGCCCTGCGGCCACTTCGACAGCCCGTGTTGCAGCCAGTAGTCGGCGTGCAGCATGCCGTTGTCGCCGTAGGCGAAGACCCGGTACGACACACCGTGGTAGAGCACGAAGTCGAACTGACCGTCGAGGCCCAGCGGCCCGATGTAGCGAGAGATCGTGCCGTAGTTCTCGTCGTTGCACGGGTCGGCGCAGTCGTTCCAACCCATCGCGGTCTCGCCCATCAGGAAGTAGCGCGTGCCGGCGGCCTCGAAGCCCTCGCGCACCGCGGCGGCGAGGTTGCGCGTCGCAGCCTCCTCGACGTGCTTGACCGCGTCGACGCGCAGGCCGTCGAGATCGAAATCGTCGAGCCACCACACCGCGTCGTCCACGAACGCCGCGTTGGCCTCGGGCACGCGGTGGTCCACGTCCGGCAGGTAGGCGGTGAAGTTGCACTCGAGCGCGTTCGCGGTCCAGTCGCAGCCCGGCGTGCCGCAGACGCAGCCGGTGCGGAACCACTCCGGATGATCGGCGACGTACTCGTGATCCTCGTGGACGTGGTTGATCACGAAGTCCTGCAGCACGCGGATGCCGTGGGCATGCGCGCTGGCGACCATCTGCCGCAGCGCTTCGGCACCGCCGATGCGCGCATCGACCTCGCGACCAGCGATGGGCCAGTAGCCGTGGTAGCCGGTGACCAGGTGCACGCCGTCGCTCGCGAGGTACGAGCCCTGCGGGTTGGTGTGGAACGGCGAGACCCAGATCGCGCGCACGCCCAGGGCGTCGAGCGTGCCGTCGTCGATGGCGGCGCGCAGGCCCTGCAGATCGCCGCCGAAGAAGTCGCCGCGGGGATCGGCGCCGGGCGTGGGCCCGGGATCGTTGCCGCCGCTGCCGTTGCGGAAGCGGTCGGTCATGACCATGTAGATCACGGCGTCGCGCCAGTCGAAGGCCTCGGCCTCGATCCACAGCGGCAAGCGCAGCAGCTCACCGACGCGACCGCTGCGATCGACCGCCTGCAGCAGCACGGTGTACTTGCCGTCGTCGAGCCCTTCGAGCGCGAGCGTGACCGCGCCGGTGTCCTCGTCGATGGTGATCTCACCGGGCTGCAGCGCGCGCTCGTCGAAGTCGTGGCGCAGCGTCGCGACGAACGCCGACGCGTCGGGGCCGTCGCCCGGCGCGCCGTCGACGTAGTCGAGCTCGGCGTCGAAGCTGCCCGCGCCCGCGGCGGGCCGCGCGGTCTCGTGGCTGGTCACGACCAGCTGCGGCAGGTTGCAGTCGCGTACCAGCACCGCGGAGTTCTCGACCTCGTCGACGTACTTGCGGCGGCCCTGCGCCGGATCGAGCAGCCACTGCGTGCCGCTGCCGTCGTCGACCACGAGCTTGTACGCGTGCAGGCCCGGCGGCAGCTCGACGCTGCCGAGGTAGCTGCCGCCGCCGCGATCGACCAGCGCGGTCGCGGTCGGCAGGTCGAAGCCCTGCCACTCGCCGGCCACGCGCACCGCGGTCACGCCGGGCCACGCCTCGAACGCGAACGCGGTCGGACACACGTCGACCTCGATGCCGCCGGTGGGATCGCCGGTGCTGCCGCTGCTGGCGTCGGCGACGCCGCTGCTGCTGCTCGCGACACCGCCATCGCTGCTGCCGTCGGTGCCGTCGCTGGTGGTCAGCGGGATCGTGGTCGCGACGTCGTCACCGTCGTCGCTCGAGCCGCTGGCCTGCCGCGTGCCCTCGTGGCTGCAGCCGCTCGCGAGTGCACCGGCACACACGAGCACGCGCGCGCGCCGGCGCAGCAACATCGCCAGCACCGCCAGCGCCGCGAAGAGGCCTGGGCGCGGTGCGCCGTTGCAGCTGCAGCCGTCGCCCTCGCCCGCCGCGTTCGCACCGTCGCTGCCCGAGCCATCGCTGCCGCTGTCGAGCCCGACCGAGATCGAGGCACCGTCGGCGCCGCCCGAGCCGCCGCCCTCGCCGGTGCTGCCGCTGCCGTCGGTGCCGCCCGAACCCCCGCCCTCGCCGGTGCTGCCGCTGCCGCCCTCGCTGCCGCCGCCGTCGTCCTCGTAATACGCGCCGCAGGCGGGATCGATCGCCGCGCCGCCGCGATGTGCCAGCGCCAGCGCATACGCGCCGGCACCGAAGCCCAGCATCGGCGTGTTGAAGGCGTAGGTGCCCGCGTCGGCGTCGTAGGTCTCCGCGACCATGCCGTAGTTCGCCAGCGTCTGCGCCGTGACCCACTGCAGCAGCGCGTCGCTGCGCTCGGCGTCGCCCGCGGCCCGGAATGCGATCGCACCGCGCAGATCGGTCACGACCCACTCGACCGCGTCGTAGACGCTGCCCCATGGGCTCAGATCCTCGGCACCGCCGTGGTCGACGTCGTCGTCGTTGCGCGACCAGCCGACCTCGCTCGCGGGCGTGATGAGGCTGGCATCGAGCGCGGCGAGCGTCGCGGTCGCGATCTCGCCCTGGGGATCGAACAACCCCATGGCGATGGCATCGATCACCGCCGCGTCGGCGTAGCCGCTGCCGGCGGCGAGTTCCTCGGTGTTCGACGCGAGGGCGGAGGACGGGTCGGTCAGCTTCGTCGCGATCGCGGCCCGCAGCGCGCGACCGGCATCGCGGTAGTCCTGCGCCAGCGCGTCGTCACCCATGAGCTCGGCCAGCGCACCGGCGTCGCACAAGCCCCGCGCGGCGGTGATGTTGGTGTAGGCCCAGTGGCGCTGGCGCCCGTTCCAGTGCGTCTCCCAGATCGACGAGTCGGGGCGAAGCAAACCCGTCTCGGGCTCGATCAACGCCACGATCACGTCGGCCACGCGCGTGCGCACGTCGTCCCAGTGCTGCTGCAGCAGCGTGCGGTCGCCGCTGGCCTCGACGTAGTTGCGCAGCGCCCACAGCACCAGTCCGAAGCCGTCGAACTCGAGGTTGGGTCCGAAGTCGTTGAAGTCGGTCTCCTCGACGCCGAAGCCGAGGTAGCGCACCAGCGTCACCAGGTACGGCGGCATGTCGTAGTCGGCGAGCTCGTCCCACTGCGTGAAGCGACCGCCCTCGGCCTGCAGATAGAACTCGAGCCCGGCGCGGGCCTGCTCGTGCATGCCCAGGGTCGACATCGCCGAGATCGCGTAGGCCCCGTCGCGCGCCCACGCGTAGGTCCAGTTGCCCGGCGGCAGGCTCGCGAGCACGGCCCCGGTGCCGCGATGCTGCACCGTCGCGGGCAGCTGCGCCGGCGCGTCGATCGACGGCAACCGCGTGCGCCGCGGGTTGCCGTCGAGGTCGACCCACTCGCGCAGGTACACGTCGGTCGAGCGCACCTGGCCCATGCGCAACATCGCCGCCGACTGCTGCAGCGCCGAGGTCTCGTAGGCGTCCACGCTCGGCAACGTGAGGCCGTCACGGAACGCGGCCCAACCCGCTCGCTCGTCGTCGAGGATCTGCGCGGCGTCGCGACCCGCGGCCCAGTCGTCGAGCCACTGCGCGACCGTGTCACCGGCGAAGGGATCGCCCCAGTGCGCGATCGCGACGCCGAGCCACGCCTCCTGCCCCGGCGCGAGCGTGCCGAGATCGAACTGCCACGCGCCGACGGCGTCGTCGACCGCCATGGCCGAGGGCGGGTTGTCGCCGAGGTCGTCGCCCGCGAGCACCTGCGCGTACGGGTTCTGCCCCGGCGCGGTGCCGAAGCGATCGGGCGCACCCAGGGCGTGCACGACCACGGTGCCGGCGAAGCCGCGCTCGCGGAAGCGCTGGCCGTCGTGCTCGAGCGTCTCGCCGTTGGCGGCGATGTCCTGCCCCACGTCCCACGCCGTCGCGGGGCGGCCGTAGCCCAGGTGGAGGTTGTGCAGCGAGAACGCCTGCACGTCGGCGGCGTCGTCGGGACCGTCGTTGCGCACGCGCAGCAGCAGCACGAAGCCCGCGTGCGGCAGATCCATCGGCGCGAACGCGTACGTCGTCGCCGACAGCTGCCCCCACGACTGCGACAGCGCGACGATGCCGGTACCACCGACCTCACCGTCGTCGATGCCGAGGTAGCCGCTGGCGTCGAGATCGATCGGCGCATCGGGCAACCATGTCGACCCCGCGGGGCCGCGCAGACCGAAGTACGCGTCGAACAACACGTCGCGCGTGTGCACGACGTAGAAGCCCGAGCCGCTCCAGATCTCCTCGCCACCTTCCGACAGCGCGAACTCCTCGGCCGCGAAGGGATGCTCGCGGAACTGCACCACGCGCTTGGCCGGCGCGGCGAGATCCACCACGATGGCGCCGTGGCCGTTGCTGCTGGGCAACGCGAAGCGCGTGCGTTGGACCGCGGCCTGGGCCCGCACGAGCGCGGGGCTGGCCGAGAGCAAGAGCGCGACCGCGATCCCGATCCAACGCGACATGATGGTCGAGGAGCCTAGGGGCGCCGGGCCGGGATCCGCAACGGAAAACCCACCGGGCCCCGCCCGCCCCGGGCGGCGAAACCTCGCGTGCGCGGTCCCGAACCCGCCTGCGTGCACGACGCCGTGACTCTGCGGTGAGCTACGTTGCGCCAGCCCGCGGCCCCATCCGCAAGACCGCCGGCGCTGTCCTATGATCGCGGGTGCGAGCGCCTCGGGCGTCGTCCATGCGCAGCGACCAACACACGGCCGTCGGCGACTCCAACTCGATGGTCACGGTGACCGCCGACCCGTCGGTGCGGGAGCCGACCGGCGACGACACCGTCGCGCGGGGCACCGCGGTGGGGCGCTACATCGTGCTCGGCATCGCGGGCCACGGCGGCATGGGCGTGGTCTACCGTGCCTACGATCCCGAGCTGCAACGCGAGGTCGCGCTGAAGTTGCTGCGCGGGCGCGGCGCCAACAAGCAGGCCGCCGCCGAGGCCCGCCTGCGCCGCGAGGCGCAGGCGATGGCGCGGGTCTCCCATCCCAACGTGCTGCCGGTCTACGACGTCGGCGCCTTCGACGGCCGCGTGTGGCTGGCGATGGAGTTCCTCGCGGCCGAGACGCTGTCGGACTGGCTCGAGCGCGAGCGACGATCGCCCGCGGACATCATCGCGATGTTCGTGCAGGCCGGCCGCGGGCTCGCGGCCGCCCACGCGGTCGGACTGATCCATCGCGACTTCAAGCCGCAGAACGTGCTGGTCGGCAACGACGGCCGTGCGCGCGTGATGGACTTCGGCCTGGCGCGCGTCGCCGCGGCCGAGACCGACGTGCCCTCGGACGAGATGCCGGGGCTGGTCGACGACTTCGACACCCAGCTCACCGCGGCCGGCAGCGTGGTCGGCACGCCGCGCTACATGGCGCCCGAACAGCACTACGCGCAGCCGATGGACGCGCGGGCGGATCAGTTCAGCTTCTGCGTCGCGCTGTACGAGGCGCTCTACCACGTGCGTGCGTTCGCCGGCGACAACCTCCCCGAGCTGGCCAAGCGCAAGCACTCGGGCGAGCTCGCCGAGGTCACCGCCGACGTCGACGTGCCGGCGCGCGTGCTCGCGGCGCTCAAGCGCGGCATGGCCGGCAAGCCCGACGATCGCTTCGAGACCATGGACGCGCTGCTCACCGAGCTCGCGCCCGCACCGCCGCGCACGCGCGGCCGCTCGCTGCTGGTGACGGCGATCGCAACCGCGTCCATCGCCGGCGCCGCCGCGGTCGCGATCTTCGCCACGCACGATCGTCCGTGCAGCGACGCCGACCGCAAGCTGGTCGGGGTCTGGGACGCCGAGCGTCGCGAGGCCGTGGCCGAGGCCATGCGCGCGACCGGGCAGGCCTACGCCGAGGACACCCTCGCCGCGGTCGAGTCCTCGCTCGATCGCTACGCCAGCGCGTGGGTGGAGGCCCACGACGCGGCCTGTGCCGCGACGCGGGTCTACGGCGAACAGTCGCCCGCGCTGCTCGATCTGCGCGTGGCGTGTTTCGACCGCCTGCGCGCGGAGATGCGTGCGCTCGTCGACGTGCTCGCGGAGGCCGACACCGGCGTGCTGCAGCGCGCGATCCGTGCCACCGACGGGCTGCGCGAGGTCTCCGACTGCGACGGCAACGCCGAGCTCATCGCCGTGGTACCGCCACCGGCCGACGCCACCGCGATCGAGACCATCGCGGAGATCGAGGCCGAGGTCGCCAAGGGCCGCGCGCTCGACTCCGCGGGCAAGGCCGCCGACGCCGTGGTCGTGCTCGAGCCCGCGGTCGCGCAGGCGCGACGGCTGGGCTGGCGGCCGCTCGAGGCCGACGCGCTGGCCGCATTCGCGGATGCCATCGGCGACGCCGGCGACGCCGAGCGCGAGCGCGTGCTGTCGATCGAAGCGCTGTCGCTCGCGCTGGCGGGTCGCGCGACGCGGACCGCCGCCGAGATCACGGTCAGCCTGCTGTTCGTCGACGGCTACATGCGCCAGGACGTCACCTCAGCCAAGGCGTGGGCCGAGCTGGGTCGCGGGCTCATCGAGGCCATCGGTGGCGAGGAGCGCCTCAGCATCGCGCTGCACAACGGCGAAGCCATCGCGCTGGTGATGGAGGGCGACCTCGTGGGTGGGCAGCGCCTGCTCGACGAGATGCTGCAGCGCCAGCGCGCGCGCGAGCCCGAGGGACCGCGACTGGCGGTGCTGCTGGGCAACGCCGGCGCGCTGCTGGCGACGCGCGGACAGTACGGGCCCGCGCGGCGCTACCTCGCCGAGGCCGAGGTCGCGTATCGCCGCAGCTTCGGCGAGCAGCACCCCGACCTGCTCAGCCTGCTGTCCAACCTCGGCGCGATCGAGCTGTTCGAGGGTCACTACGAGGCCGCCATCGATCGGCTCGACGACGTCGCGCAGCGACAACGCGCAGTGCTCGGCTCCGATCACCCCGAGTACGGCAACACGCTCAACAACCTCGCCAACGCCAACCGGCTCGCCGGCCACGTCGACGTCGCCATCGCGGTGCACCGGCAGGCGCTGGCGCTGCGCGAGCGCAAGCCCGGCCCCAACAGCCTGGTGGTCGCGCAGACCCTCGACAACCTCTCGATCGCGCTGCGCAGCCGCAACGACATCGCCGAGGCGCGCAAGGTCCACGACCGTGCGACCGAGATCCGCAAGCGCCTGGTCGCGCCCGACCACACCGAGATGGCGGTGAACTGGCTCAACGAGGCCGAGCAGGCCGCCGCCGAGCACGACGTCGAGGCCGCGCTCGGGGCCTACGCCAAGGCGCTCGAGATCCGCGAGCGCAAGCTGGGCAACACCCACCCGCAGACCATCGCGGTGTTGTCCTCGCGGGGCGACACCCTGCTCGCGGCCGGACGCCGCGCCGAGGCCATCGCGGATCTCGAGCGCGCGCTCGCGGCCGCGATCGCCGGCGGCGGGTCCGTGCGCCAGCTCGCGGCGCTGCGCTTCGACCTCGCGCAGGCGCTCGAGGACCCCGCGCGCGCGCGACGACTCGCGCTGGAGGCCCGCGACGAGTACGCGACCTACCGCGACGACGGTCCCGCCGTCGCCGAGCGCATCGCGGAGATCGACGCGTGGCTCGCCGCACGGACGCCGGCGACGCAGCCGAGCCCGCGAACGCGCTGAGCGACCCGGATCGATCGAATGGCCACCGCGCATCGCCGCCCGGCGTGGGCGCGCCGGTGCACACGCCGATAGTACACTCGGGCGCCGCCAGCCCACGCGGCAAGGAGATCGCGATGAAGGTGAAGCAGGACGCGGCGTACCGCGCTTTCTTGGCGGGACTCGACGACAGCGGCGCGACGCGCATCAAGGACGTGCGCGAGCAGGCACTGACGGTCGGTGGCCGCACGTCGCTGCGACTGTTCGTCGGTGAAGGCGACCGCGGTCACCCGCGCTTCGTCGCGACGATGCCCGCGGCGCAGGATCCCGATCCGCCGGCGCTGGCCTTCGCACCGCGCCCGATCCCCGGCGACATCGCAGCGCTGGGCAAGGCCATCGCCGCGGCCGTGCGCGAGCTCGCCGGGGCGTTCTCGGGCAAGGGCCTGCGCGGCGCGCCCGCGGGCGGCGAGCACTACTTCCGCAACAGCATCGTCGCGCAGCGGCGGCTGCAGTTCTTCACCAACGTGCGTGCGGCGCTGCAGAAGTGGATCGCCGCCGGCAAGTTCCCCAAGCGCCACCGCGACGCCGCACTGTCGTTGATCCGCGAAGCCGAGGACCTGTCGTTCGCCGGCGTGACCGCCTTCGACGACCAGGACACCGAGACGTACCACGCCTACGGCCACGACGAGGCGTTCGTGCACTACCTCGAGCAGATGATCGCAGCGCTTCCGCTCGACGGCACCGAGGCGATGGCCGCGCTGCAGCCCGCGGCGCAGGAGTCGGTGCGACGCCAACGCGTGCAGGCCAGCGCGCACCTCGACGCCATCATGCGCTCGAAGTACGTGTTCGAGCCCAGCCTCGACGAGCAGAACGTCGAGCGCTCGGTCGGCGGCATGCTGATCGACCGCGAGACCCGCATGATCGTCTCGCTGGTGCCCGAGGGCGATGCGCTCGCGCCACGCTACGAGCTGCTGCGCATCGATCCGGCCAGCGATCACGCCAAGGCCGGCGAGTGGGTCTACCGCGACGGCGAGTCGCTCAAGCTGCAGGACGGCACCAAGGTGCGCGTACCCGACGAACAGCTGCGACACGCCGAACGCGACGCCGAGGCGCTGACGTTCTTGCGCGCGCCCAAGGACAAGCGCCTGCGCGAGGGCATCCCGTTCGACTGGGACGAGGACGGCCTCGCCGGCAGCGAGCCCATCGAGTGGGTGTCGTGGGCGGGCCACTGCGACGTCAAGGCGGTGATGGAGTGCCTGGGCCTCGCGCTGCTCGACCAGCCCGAGCTGAGCGAGTACCGCTCGGACACCGGTGAGACCCAGGCCTTCGATCGCAAGCTCCTGCTCGAGATGATCGCCAGCGTCATCGAGCTGGGCTCGGACTACCGCTCGCTCGACGGCACCGACGAGGGCCAGATCGGCGAGAGCTTCTTCGGCGGCGCACGCAACGACAGCCGCGCCGACCAGCTCGCGTTCGCGTCCGCACGCGGCGGCCGTCCGGTGGCGTGGCCGCCCGGCGGCGGCAACGACTCGTTCGTGGTCGAGAGCCTCGAGCTCGACGACCGCGTCGTGCGCGACCTCGACGCCGAGTTCCGCCGCTTCGTCCCCGACCTCGACACCCTCGACTTCGCGCCCAACCCCCGCTGGCTGCGCACGCGCGACGACGACCTCAACGAGATCGACGTCACCGGTGCGATCGTGCGCCTGACCATCACGACCCACGAGCTGCGTGCCGACGGCAGCATCGATCGCAAGCGCAAGCGCGTGGCGCTCGACCTGCGCAAGGGCGCGAAGGGCCCCGAGGACGGCATGTTCCCGCTGGGCACCCTGCTCGAGGACGCCGAGAGCCGCCGCATCGTGCGGGTGTTCTACGATCCCGACGGGCCCGCGATCGTCCACCGCGCCGAGTGGCTCGAGCCCACCGCCCGCGGTCATCGGCGCCAGCGCTCGGCCGACGAGCGTCGCATCGCGTTGTCACCCAAGCGAACCGTGACGCTCGCCCGCGAGGGCCGCTACGACGACCCCGCGCTGTTCCAGACCCTGTTGGACATCGCGCTGCGCAAGGGCCAGCCGATCTGCACCGACACCGACGCGCTCGCGCCGGTGTGGAACGGCATGATCACCAAGCTCGCGGTCGAACGCGTCGGCACCAACGCCGACACTCGGGTCGAGCACTGGCGCGTGCAGATCGATGCGCGCTTCGGCGAGGCCCTGCTCGACTACCTCGTGCGCCGCAACGAGGCCGGCGAGCCGACCGAGTACTGTGCCGTCGCCTCGCCGCGCGACGAGCGGCCCTGGCCCGACTTCATGTGGCAGGAGCTCCCCGACGTCGCGAGCAAGGCGCTGGTGGACGGGCGCTGGATGGTCAACCGCACCATGGTCGACCGCGGCATCGTCACCACCGAGCACGACCGCTCGACCGAGGGCGGCTTCTACGTGCACGACGACCACGTGAAGAACGTGTTCGAGCTGATCTGGTGCGCGCTCGCAGGTCAGCGCTTCACCATCGTGCACGACGGCAAACGCTACGGCTTCGGCGATCGGCGCAGCTGGACCGCGGCGCGGACCAAGCTCGAGGCGCTGCGCAAGAAGCTGAGCTTCGACTGACCGGAGCCTCCTCTCCACGACGGACCCCCTCGGGCCCGCGGCGGTTGCCGACGCGGGCCCGGCCGACCGCAAAGCTTGCCGCGGCGCGCAGCCGCCGGCAGCCCCATGCTCCCGGTCGCGCACAGATCGCGCGAGGGACGTGAATCGTGATCCACGAAGTCGAAGGCGACATCCTGCTCAGCTCCGCGAACACCATTGCCCACGGCGTGGCCCCGGGCGATCACTTCGAGCAGGGCTTGGCCCTGGCCCTGCGTGAGCGGTGGCCGGCGATGGTCAAGGACTTCCGCCACCACTGCCACGTCTCGCATCCCGAGCCCGGCGCGCTGTGGAGCTGGCCGATGCCCGACGGTCGCCGCATCGTGAACCTGCTGACGCAGCCCGCAGCCGCTGGCGCGCACTCGCACGGCCATCCCGGGCGCGCGCACCTCGAGCACGTCAACGCGGCCCTGCGCGCGCTGCACCGCTTCGTCACCGACGAGCACGTGACCAGCCTGGCGCTGCCGCGGCTCGCCACCGGCGTCGGCGGTCTGGCGTGGACCGACGTGCAGCCGTTGCTGGCCAAGCACCTGGGCGATCTGAAGATCCCGATCTACGTCTACACGACCTACCGCCAGGGCGTGAAGGCGAACGAGCCGACGCGCTGATGCGATCGCGACCCGCTCAACGCGGGTTGGGGTGACCGTCGAGCCGCAGCTGGTACACGAAGTAGGTCGGCGTGCAGAAGCCGAGCCCTCGCCGTTGCAGCGCGGCGAGGGTCTGCGCGGCCACGCCCTTGCTCGCGAGGAACTCCGGCAACGCCTGGCAGATGTAGTCCTCGCGGCACGGGTGCACCGCGTCGCAGGCGTCGAGCATGCCGCGCACGACGCTGTCTGCGAACGCGCGGTGATCGAAGACACCGGTGGCCATGGCCTCGAAGCCGCGCCCACCGACCACCGCACACAGCTCGCTGGGCTCGGCCTGATCGACGACCGCGGCGAGTGTCCGCTCGTCGGCGCGGCAGTTCCGGGTCACGCGCCCCAGCGGCACGCCGATGTGGGCCGGCCGACAGTTGTACGCGCGCGTCGTGATCGCGCCGGTGCCGAGCGCGTAGCGGGGGTTCTGCTGCGTCACGCGATCCTCGAACGCACGCAGGTTCCACGCGAAGCGCCCTGGCGCGGTCGCGGCTTCGATCGTCGCGTCGCGACAGGCCTCGCCGGCGTGCAGCTGCGCCTGCTCGGGTAGGCACATGCCCAGGTTCGCGTGGCCCTGCGCGTCGTCGACCATCGCGCTGCAGCGCAGCGGCGGCGCACAGCGCCAGCGCGCGGGCGCGGCGAGCGTCGCGGTGCCGTCGCGCTCGCGCAGGCACGGCGCGTTGCTGCCCGCGTCCGCGAACACCGGCGCGGCCGTCCACGTCGCCGGCGGCGCGGCGGGATGCGGCCGGAAGCGATCGGGCGCGCGCCCGTCGGCGAGCGCGTCGAGGTAGGCGCGCCGTCGCGGCAGCTCCGCGAGCAGGTGCGGTGAGATCGCGAGCTGCAGGCGATTGCCATCGGTCGCGGCCATGACCGCGCCGGGGTCGTCGCCGAAGGGTCGATCGACGCCCAGCAGGTGGAAACCGGCGGTCGACGCGAGCTGGTGGCAGCCCATGCAGCTGGCAGCGTCGAGGCGCTCGAGCAGACTGCGACCGTCGGCGACGAAGCGTGGCGCGGCCAGGCCGGCCTCGGCGACCAGCGCATCGGCCTCCTGTGGCTGCAGCAACGCGGAGAACGGACGGTTGGCCAGACGCGCGTGACCCAAGGTCGAATACGACAGCGCGACGTCGGCGAGCAGCGGCTCGGGCAGCTGGAACACGCCGAGGTCGACCTCGGCCATGTGCTCGAGCAACCAGCGGCGCAGGGCCTCGCGCCGCGCCGGATCGGCACGGATGCCCTCGACGTCGGGCGTGTTCTCGAGCGGGATCGGTCGCAGCACGTCGCCGCGCAGCGCGAAGATCCGCAGCAGGTACAGCGCCTGACCGGCGAAGTCGCGCCGATCGACGCGCTCGAGATCGGAGGGGAAGCGGACCAGCTGCGCGTCGAGCTCGAGCTGGGCGAAGCGCACTGCGTCGGGTCGCAGCGGCCCCTGCAGCAGCGCGGCGGCCACGGCCTCGGCGTTGGCGTCGTCGATCGCGGGCGCACGCCAGCGTCGTGCGACGCTGCGGCATTGCTCGCCATCGTCGGGCACCGCGAACACGACGTTGATCGTGAGCGGCAGCCGCGACGCCGCCATGCCGCCGCTGCGCGGGATCTCGTAGGCGAGGCGGTAGATCGCCCGCAGCTCGCCGCAGCCGCCCACGAAATCGCGGCGGTCGGGCCGATACACCAGCGCCGCCAGGGGGAAGCGCGCGTCGGGCGAGCGCAGCCACGACGCCCGCAACACCCGCGCGACGTTGCCGTTGCCGCGGTGATCGGCATCGCCGCCCACCGCCGTGCGCGCGGCGCTGCGATCGTAGGTGCGCGTGATGTCGTCCTCCCAGTCGATCGCGAGCTCTTCGACCACCCGCGCGACGTCGGCCGCGACGACGTCCGCGACCGCGCCCCAGGTGGACTGAAACGCCGCCAGCATCGCGCCGGTGGTCGCGCCCGACGGTGCGTCGCGCGGTGCCGGGCCCACGCGGGCCAACACCGCATGCAGCGACCACGGCGAGGCGGCGTCGCGGTCGAGCACCGCGAGCACGCGGGGGTCGGTGAGAAGCTGCAGCGGCTCGCCCTCGCCCGGCGGCGCGGTCGCGGCATCACGCGCGGGCTCGCGATCCCCGGCTGGCGCGGGATCACCGGCCGGCAGCTCGATCGCCGCGGCCGGTGAAGGCGCGGGCGGGCTGCGATCGCAGCCCAGCAGCCACGGCATCGCGAGCGTCGCCGCGATCGTGCGCATCATCGCGATCGCAGCGTAGCACGGGTCGCGGCTCAGCCCGCGGGCGGCTCGCAGGGCTCGAGCTCGAGCACGATCGCGTCGGTGGGCTTGCACTCGCCCTCGTGCAGCGTGATGCCGACCTCGAGCGCAGTGGCGTCGCCGACGTCGACCTGGACCTCGATCACGTCCGCGGCGGCGCCCGGCGCCAGCGCGTCCGCGAACGGGACGGTGTCGAGCAGCGTCTTGCTGCCGTCGGCGACGCCGTAGATCTCGAGGTCCGCGCCCTGCAGCAGCGGCGCGGTGCCGCCATTGGCGAGCTGGATCCACAGCGTGCGCAGGCCGCCCTCGCACAGCGAACACGTGGCCGCGTCCATGATCGCGTCGGGCTGCGCGAGCCCGTCGTTGGGCAGCAGGTCGCCGGCACGGAACGAGTTGTGCGTCTTCCAGCTCTGCGCCGCCGCGAGCGGCACGCCACCGTCGTCGTCGACGTGGCTGATGTGATACGCGTGCTGGTTCCACAGCCCCCGCGCGGGCCGCCACGAGTTGGCGGCATCGGTCACCACCGTCACGCCCTGGTAGTTGCTCTGGTAGGTCTCGTGCACGACCACGATCTCGGCGTGGCCGTCGTTGTCGAGATCCGCGACCACGGGGTACTCGAGCCGCGTGCCGCTGGAGTGGCCGTCGAACTCGAGCTTGACCGCACCGTCGGTGCCGGAGAAGACCCACAGCCGCGTCTCGTCGGCGTAGACCACCTCGGCCACGCCGTCGCCCTCGAAGTCGAACACCGACGAGCCCGTGACGCCCGACGAGAGATCCTGCGTCGTGCGCGTCCACAGCATGGTGCCGTCGCCGTCGAACACCGAGTACGCGCTCGAGGACGCGACGCCGACCTCGGGCAGACCGTCGCCGTCGAAGTCCGCCACCGTCGGTGGCCCGCCGGCCCCGGTCGGCAGCGCAGTGTTCCAGCGCATGGTGCCGTCGGCGCTCTCGTGCAGCGCGACGTGACCCGCGCGCACGACCACGATCTCGGGCTTGCCGTCGAGCTCGAAGTCGGCGATCGCGGGGTAGCCATCGCCTTGGTCGTGGTGCCAGATCGCGCTGCCGTCCATGCGGTACAGCGCGTTGCCGACCACGACCTCCTGCTGACCGTCGTCGTCGACGTCGGCGGGGAACGACAGGCTCGCGTCGCCGTTGTGCGAGCCGTAGCCGTACTCGCCCGTGGCCACGAGGTTGCCGTCGGCGTCGAGGATCGCGCGACCGATGACGATCTCGGTCCAACCGTCGCCGTTCATGTCACCGAACGCGGGCGTCGAGTCGTAGGGCGAGACGTGGCCGGCCAGCGACGGCCCCATCCACTTCACGGTGCCGTCGTGCTCGAACGCGATCGGCGTGCCGTTGCTGGTGCCGCCGTTGATGCCGACGATCTCGACGATGCCGTCGTTGTCGATGTCTGCGGCCGCGAGGCCGTCGGCGCGGCCGAAGCCCGGCGCGACCGCGTCGAGCACCGGGCTGCCGTCGATGCCGGACATGCCGCGCAGATAGCCGCTGCCGTAGGTCAGCATCAGCACGTCGGGCGTGTCGTTGTGGTCGATGGCGCCGTCGCCATCGTCGTCGTTGAGCTGCAGCACCAGCGGCGTGGTCGCGGACTCGGTCGAGCCCGGCCCCACCTCCCAGGTCGAACGCGACCACTTCACCACCGGCTCGAAGCCGCCGATGACCGGATCCGCGACGCAACCGGCATCGATCGCGACCGGCAGCGGCGGCGGCAGCTCGTCCGCACACGCGCTCGGGCCCAGGCCGTCGTCTGCGCCGCCGAGATCCGGCACCGGCAGCGGTGCGCCGCTGCTGCCGTCCTCGCCGGAGCCCGAGCTGTCGCCCACGCCGACCGTGATCCCACCGGTGTCGTTGCCAGCGGGATCGTGCGGCGTCGGGGATGACGAGCATCCCGCGACGACCGCGACGAGCCCGAGCGTCGTCGCTCGCGCCATGCGGACCTCCACGATCGCGCCGCGCGTGCCCCCCCGAGCCGCGCGCCCGACCTTGCATGCCCATAGACGCCGGCACGCGCCCACATTTCCGGCGCCCGGCGACGAAGCTGCGCGCAACCGGCTAGCGCGGGTCGGTGGGCAGAGAGCGCAGCCGCTCGAGATCCGCGAGCATCGCGGCCAGCAGCGCGTCGACCAGCACGCGGCCCTTGTCGACGTCGGCCAGGGTCGCGTCGCCCCACACACCCGAGCGCGACCACGTGCCCGCACCGCCGGGCTCGCGATCGAAGCCGCGGCCGTGCTTGGGCTCGACGTCGCGCACCGCCTTGGCCATGTCGACCCGCCCAGGTGCAATCGCGAGGATCATCGAGGTCTCCATCTCGTCGGCGTGGGAGCCCCGCGGCTGCTCGGCGATCGCGGCCTCGGTCGGCGCCAGCGCAGCCTGCAGATCGGTGAAGTGCAGCGTGATGCCGTCGGCCGCCAGTACCGCGGCCGCGTCGCGCAGCGGGCCCAGGGTCGAGATGCCGGTGTTGGCGACGTAGAATCGATGCGGGCCGAAGCGCGCGAGCGAGCGACACGCATCGACCACGAGATCCCGCGCGGTCTCGGGTCGCAGCGAGATCGAACCGGGATACTGCACGAACGCGGGATAGTGGTGGTACGTGAGCATCGGCGCCACCACGACCTCGGCGCGCTGCAGCAGCTGCGCCTCGAAGTAGGCCGCGAGCGTGCGATCGTTGTCGAGCCGCAGGTGCGGCCCGTGCTCCTTCGCGGCGGCACCGAGCGCGAACACCACGATGGTCTCGCGCGTGAGCACGGCCTCCGCTTGCTGCCACGTCAGATCCGCGAGCAGGATCCCGCGCTGCGCGGTGGGCTCGGGCTCGCGGTGCACCGCGGCATCGCGCGGACACGCGCAGGCCAGCAACGACAGCAGTGTGAACACACGCCCGATCATGGCCCCTCGTCCACGATGGGATGACTCGCGAGCCACTGCTCGAGCATGCGGCGCTCGGGCGAGGGCCGCGACTGCAACGCCAGCGCGTGCTCGGCCTCCTGCCGCGCGAGCCGACGATCGCGCCCCAGTGCCCACAGCGCCCGCGCACGCTGGGCATGCAGCTGCACGAAGATGCCACCACTGTGCTCGCTACCGCCCAGGACCCAGGCCGCGCGATCCAGCAGCTCGAGCGCTTGTCGCGGCTGGCCACGTTCGACCGCAACAGTCGCGAGATAGACGTAGCAGAGCCCGGTATCGAAGTGGTTCGGGCCGAAGCGGCGCGCGATCATCTCCAGTGCAGACTCGACCAGGCCCTGGGCGCGATCGAGCTCGCCGCGACGCAGCGCGACACCGCCGAGGTTCGCGCGCGTGAGCCCGGCACCGAAGTCCTCGTCGCCACCAGCGACCTGGTACACCGACAAGGATCGCGAGAATGCCCACTGCGCGCCGTCGAGGTCCCACGCGCCGTGGAAGACACCACCCAGGATGTTCCAGGCGCGCGCGGCCGGCAGCGAATCGGGCCCGGACCGCACGATGCTCATCGACAGCGCGAACTGAGCGTCGAGGTGCGCGCGGTCGAACTCACCCATGGCGCCGAGGGTTCCGGCCCGACTCATGCGCAGCGTCACCATCCACGGATGCGCCCAGCCCATGGTCTGGGCGATGATGGGCTCCGCACGCGCGAACGAGGCGAGCGCAGCGTCCAGCTCGCCGAGATAGAACTGCACCTGGCCCAGGTTCAGCAGCGACATCGCGACGTCCGGGTGCATCGGGCCGACCCGGGCCATGCGATCCGCGAGCGCGCGCTCATGCAACGCCCGCCCCTCGTCGAAGCGTCCTTGCCGCGTGAGGAGCGTGGCCATGTTGTTGCGCAGCGTCGACATCGCGAGCGAGTCGGGCTCGTCGAACGATGCCCGCAGCTCGAGTGCACGCTCCATCCGCGCGCGCGCCCCGTCCTCGTCGCCCTCGTTCTCGAGCACCTGGGCGTAGACCTCGTGCAATCTCGCCTCGAGGCGCTCGCGCGGCGGCGGCAGCCGATGGATCAACGCCTCGGCGTGGCGCACCCACCGACGCGCATCGTCGGTGCCGGCGTGCTCGCCCGCGTCGAGGAACACCAGCCGCAACGCGCCGCGTGCGGCCAGCGCGTCGTCCCCCAACTCCACTGCGCCGTCGAACGACGCGCGATACGCCTGTGCGGCCTCGACGAACCTGCCGCTGCGGGTCTGGGCGACGCCCAGCTGCAGCCGCGCCTCCGCCAGCGCCTTGGCGTCCCCCAGCCGCAGCGCCTCGGCCTCGGCATCGCGCGCCAGCGCACGCCCGGCATCGTACTGACCACCATCGATGCGCACCGACGCGCGATCGATCAGCCCCCACAGAGCCTCGCGTTCCTCGGTCTCCGGGACGCCGGGCTCCGCCGGTGCCTGCGCGCACTCGGCCGGCGATTCGAGCGCGGCGACGATCTCGCCCGCGCGGTGCACGGTCTGACGTCCGCCCTCGGCGAGCATCGCCGTCACCGCCTGCAGGTGCGCCCGACGGCGGCGCAGGCACGCGAAGCTCGCGTCGGTGTCGGCACTCCCTCGCAGGTCGCAAGTCGCCTGGTATCGCGCGCGCCACGACTCGACGTGGGCGTCGAGGGCGTCGAGCGTCGCCGCGGTGGCCCTCGCGGCCGCCGGCGTGTTCGCGCTGGCGAACGCGGCGACGACGGCCGCGCGGCGCGACGCGTCCCATGCATCGGCGAGCTGACCATCCGCGTCGGCGCACGCCGATGGGGGCTCGCGTCGCACGGTCACGACCGCGGCCGTGGTGAGCGCCAGCGCCAGCGGGACGAGTGCACGACTCCGGCTGCGCGACGCGAGGCGCCGCAACGCCGCGGCCACGTCGGACATCGACACGAAGCGCTGCGTCGGCTCCGGCGACAGGCCGCGACGGATCAGCTCGAACACCGCCTTGGGCGGATCGCCACCGCGCCGCCGCGGCGGCGGCTCGATCGCCCCGTGCAGCTTGGCATAGGCCAGCGCCATCACGTCGCGGCCCCGGAATGGCCGCACGCCCCACAGCAGCTCGTACAGCGTGACGAAGAACGAGTACTGATCGGAGCTCGCGTCGATCGACGCGCCGACGTGTTGCTCCGGTGACATGTAGCCGGGCGTGCCCATCACCGCACCCGTGCGTGTGAGCCGTTCGTCGAGCGCGGCGGGGGCGTCGATGTCGGTGCTCGAGACGTCCGCGTCCCCTTGGCCACGTGACAGACCGAAGTCGGAGACCTTGGGCACGCCCTGTCGATCCAGCAGCACGTTGTCCGGCTTGAAGTCACGATGGACGATCTGCGCGGCGTGGGCCGCCGCGAGTCCGTCCGCGGCGGCAGCCATCACCGTCAGCACCTGCGGCCACCGCCGCGGGGCCAGCTCGATCCACTCGCGCAGCGTCGAGCCCTCGACCAGCTCCATCGCCACGAACACGCTGCCGTTCGCGGTCGTGCCGGCGTCGTAGACCGGCACGACGTTGGGATGGGACAGCCGCGCCAGCGCCTGGGCCTCGCGCAGCAGTCTCGATGCGTCGACGGGCCGCGACTCGCTGGGATCACGGATGAGTTTGATCGCCACGCGTCGATCGAGCTCGGCGTCGTAGGCCGACACGACCATGCCCATCGCGCCGGCGCCCAGCGGCGCGAGCACGACGTAGCGACCGATGCGCTCGCCCGTGCGGGGAATCGTCGGCGCCCGCGGCTCGCCGACCGCGTCGGTCGCCGTCGGCTCGGCGCTGGCACCGGAGCCCGAGCCCGCGACCCCGCGGTCCCGCGACGACGGCTCGGCGCCCGCGCTCATCCAGCTCAACGATTGCGCAGAAACGACGCCGACACCACCGGCTCGTCACCATCGAACTTCAGCATCGCGCGCAGGCCCCGTCCGGTCGCGTAGCCGCGGAACAGATCGAGGTCGCGATCGAGCCCGCCCATGGCCGACAGCAGCCGACCCAGGTCGGGGATCTCTGCGTACAGCGGCGGCCCGTCGTTGTGCTCGCGCGGCAGATCGAGCATCCAGCCCATGCGGTCGAGCCCGTCGACCAGCGCGATCCAGCCGGTCTTGGGCGGCGAGCCGTCCTTGTTGGCGTCGTTGTGCGTCACCAACGTCAGCGGCGCCGGCACGTCGGGCACGCTCCACGTCCACGCCGGACCGCGCGACTCGCCGAGGGTGCCCTCGCTCATCGACTGGCCCGCGAACGTCAGCACGCCGCGCGGCAGGCCCGAGTCGGTCGCGTTGGTGCGCAGGAAGCCGACGTAGTCGCCGTCGAGCCCGCGCCCGGTCACCGACAGGCTGCGCAGGCTGCCGCCGACACCCTCGACGCGGCCGAACACCTCGACGGCGTTGCGCGCGAGCGTGGCCTGCGGGCCATCGCCGGCCTCGCGTTCCGGCCACGCCGCCATCGCGCCCACCAGGTTGGGCCAGCTCGCGACGAACACGTGCATCGCTGCGATCTCGTCGAAGTGGCGCACGCGATTCTCGATCTCGTCGGGTCCTGCCGCCCACGCGCCCTTGGCGAAACGCTCGGCCAGCTTGCCCGGCGAGGGCAGGCCGGCGCTGCGGAAGCACAGCAGCGCACCGTCGCACAGACCCGCGATGGTGGGGATGTCGCCGTCGCCGGTGGCACCCGCGAGCAACGCCGCGGTACCGCCGGTGCCAGGCTCACCGATCCAGCGCAGCTCCGCGTAGAGCCCGTCGCCCTCGACCACGCCGACGTCGAGCCGCGCGCCGCGGAACAGCATCGGCATCGCGGCCATCTGCTGCATCGACTCGGCCGAGGTGATGTCGGCGCCGACGTCCTCGGTACCGCTGTCCCACCGCAGCGTGTTGATGGTCCGGCGCTGGGCATCGAGCTCGACGAAGTCGACCAGGCCCCGGGCCTCGAAGTAGGCCGAGGCATCGCCGCGCATCGCGAGCGCAGGTCCCTCGGTGACCGGCCCCACCGCGAGTGCACCGCGGACGGCCTCGCGACGGCTCGAGGTCACGCGCTCGGCATCGGCGATGAACATGAAGAAGTCGAACGTCACGGTCTGGGCCTCGCCGCGCACCACGAGCAACGAGTCGTCGCCGCCGATGCACAGCACGCCGCCGATGCCGGCGCAGTCGGTGCGCCAGAACTCCTGCTCGCGCGCCGGCACGCGCGAGCGCAGGTGATCGACCAGCGGACGCGGATCGGTCACCGCGACCACGACGCGCGAGTGCAAGCCGAACGCGCTCGCGCGATCGAGCACGTCCTTGGCCGCCGCGATCGCTTCGTCGGACGGTCCCGGCGGTGGCGGTGGCGGCTCGAGCGGCACCGGCTCGGGCGGCACCGGCTCGGGCGGCACCGGCGGCTCGATCGCCGTGCTCGGCACCGTCGGGGCCACCGGCGGTGGGGGATCCGCGACCGCCGGCGGCGCCGAGATCGGCAGCGCTTCCTTGGGTGGCAGCACCGTCTCGGGCACGGGTTGGGGCGGGTTGAGCACGAAGCGGATCGCGTCGCGCGCGGGGCTCGGGGTCATCAGCGCTGCGCGCAGGGCCTTGCCGTCGCCGCGGATCGGACGCAGCAGCGTCATCGAGACCACGCCGTCGGCCGCGAGGGCGAAGCGCGTGCTGAGATCATCCGAGCGCAGATCGATGCCGGTCTCGCTCGCGAACTCGCCGAGGTCGCGCACGAAGTCCGTGGGCCACGGCAGCCCGCGCAGGAACGTCAGCGCCGTGGGCACGCGCATCGCGGCGTAGACCATGCCGCCCTGGATGAAGCCCGGGCGCGTGCCGAAGTCCGCCAGCGGCTGCGCGACGATGCGATCGAACGCGGGCTTGGGCGGCGGCGTGACGGTGCCGGCACTGCCACCGCCCGCGCCAGCGTCGGCGCCGGACTTCTTGTCACCGCACGACGGCAACACCGCGGTGATCAATGCGAGCGCACACCCAAGGAACGTCGAGTGCTTCGAGGACACCGCCCATGGGTATCATGGAACGCCGCGCGCACCGGCACCGCGGCCCACACCGGCGCGGCGAAACGGATCGCGGAGATCCGCGGGCGCGTCGGCGGCGGGCTCGACCGGCGCGACGCGACGCGCAGGCGCGGCCTCGACGGCCCGCGGCGCGAGACTGGCCGGGGCCCCGACGGTGGCGCTGCGATCCAACGCGCCGCTGCGCAGGCTCGACGACGCCGTGGCACCGCTGCCGCGCGGACCCGCGGTGGCACCGTCGAAGGGATCGCGCAGCTCGTCGCCCTCGCCGGGGGTGGCCGCGAGCGCGACGGTGGTGATCGACGAGGTGCGCACGAACGGCTCGCGGAGCTCGGGCGTGTGGCTGCGCGGGCTGGGACGCTGCGAGGTGACCGCGGGCGTGTTCGACTGGGGTGCGGGCTGCAGCAACGTGGCGAGCAGGAGCAACGTCAGGTGGACGAACGGCGGCACGCCCCACGGTTGTGCAACCGTGGTGCCACGGCACATCCGCAGCAGTTCGACCGCAGCCCGCGCGACAACGCGCCCGGTCGAGGTGCGAAGCGGCGGGCTGCGATGTTGCGAACCGCGACGCCGGCCGCCCTCAGCGGTCCTCGCGACCGCCCCGCGGCGGCCGACCCGACGCGACCGCGCGATCCGGGGTGCCCTGGCTGGTCGCGAGCGTGCGACCGGCGTGGGGCTGGTCGCTGCCCGCGATCGATTCGCCGTGGCCCGCGGGTGCGCTCGCGTCGGCCAGCGGTCGCGCGCCGCCGGGGCGGCCCGTCGCCAACGTCGTGCCCTCGCCCGCTGCGACGACGCGCGGCGCGGCGCCGCGGCGATCGCCTTGCACCGCGTGGGGATCGTCGAGCCACTCGACCCAGCTCGGCGGCAGCTCGCGATGCAGCCGCTGCGCTGCTTCCGGACCCAACGCGCGCGTCAGGGCCAGCAGCGTCGACTGCACGAGCTCGATCGCCGCGCCGCCGCCGACGGCACACTGCTGCGCCACACGATCGACCAGGCTCTGGCGGTCGTCGTCGGGCTCGCGCGGTGCGTCGCGCAACATCGCTTCGCCGACACTGCGGACCAGCGCCTCGCGTGTCGCAGGGCCGGCGTGGGGTGCGATCCTGCGGGCGACCTCGGTCAGCGCGCGCACCAGGCTCTGCCGGTCGGCCTCGAAGCGCTGCGCGATGCTGTCGACGATGCTCTCGCGGATCGATTCCATGCCCTCGCTCCTGCCAGGGATCCAGCGTAGCGCGCGGTCGTGCACGCCGCGGCCGCAGTCGCTGCGCGGCCGCGCCCACGCGCGGCGCAGGGCTCTCGGGGCACCTCAGGGCTCGACGTCGCCCAGCGCCGCGAGGCTGCTGCGCTCGAGCGCTGCGGGCAGGTGCAGCGCGCGGATCTCTTCGATCAGCTGCTCGCGTGCGCGGAACAAGCGGCTCTTCACCGTACCGGTCGAGATGCCCAGTCGCGTCGCGATGGCGCGGACGTCGAGCTCGTCGCGGTAGTACAGCTCGATGACCTCGCGCAGCTTGTCGGACAGCTTCGTCAACGCCTGCAGGAACACGTGGGCGTGCTCTGCGTCGCGCAGCGCAGCGCTCGGCGAGGTCGCCGGGTCCGGCAGCTCGACCTGCGACGGCGCCACATCACCGCGTCGCGGCATCGCCTGGCGCAGGTGCAGCGCCAGCTGGTTGCGCGCGACGCCGAACAGGTAGGCCCGCAGCCCGCCCTCGATGCGATCGCGGCCGTCGATGCACGCCTCGAAGGTCCGCTGCGTCAGGTCCTCCGCGGCGAGCTCGTCGAGCTGGCTCGCGAAGTAGCGGAACACGGCGGCGAAGTGCCGCCGGATCAGCGCCGAGCCAGCGTCACCGTCCCCGGCGCGCCAGCGCTGCAGCAGCTCGAGTTCTTCGGCGTCGTCGATGACGCCAGCATAGCCGCGGCGCACGGGCCGACAAAGCTCGCGCGCCGCGGACGGGCCGTACGCCCGTGGAGTCGATTGCCCGGCCGAGCCGGTCGCGGGACCCCTCGCTTTCCAGTCGCTCCGCGACCGGCCGAGCCGGTCACGGGACCCCTCTCTTTTCAGTCGCTTCGCGACTCTCAGCCCTCCGCGGCGGCCTCGCCGTCGCTCGCGGGCGCCTCGCCGCCCTCGCCCTGGGCCGGGGTCGCCGACGGATCGGGGCACTCGGCCTTGCACGAGGCTTCGCGCTGATCGAGCTCCTGGTCCTTGAAGTTGTCGCCCTCGAGGCACTGGGCGACACACTCGGCCCCGGTCGGATCGGTGGTGTGCGTGGCCTTCTCGGGCACGAACTCCGGCGGGGTCGTCGACTTCTTCTCGCACGAGAGCGCGAGCACCAGGGGCACGAACAACAGCACGCGGTTCATCGGGGCGCGATGCTACCAACAACGCCCACGGACGTCACTAGCACGGCACCGCGTTGCAGGTGCACGGCGTGCCGCCGTCGCAGGTGACGTCGCACGCAACCGTGGTCGGATCGCAGGTCACGGCACAGCCTGCGACGTCGCCGTCGCAGTCGATGTCGCACGACGAGCCCGCCGCGCACTCGACTTCGCAGCCACCGCCGGCGCACGACAGCGTGCAGGTCGCGTCCGCGTCGCAGGTCTGTTGACAGCCGCCGCCGTCGCACGTGAACACGCATTCGGTGCCGGCGGGGCACTCCTGGTAGCAGCCGCCCTGATCGCAGTCGGGCTCGAGCCCGCCGGTGCCGTCGGTGCCGACGCTGTCGCTGGCGCTCGCACTGGCGCTGGCGCTGGCGCTCTCGCTGTCGGTCGCGGTCGCGGTCGCCGTGTCGGTCGCGGTGTCCGTGGCACTGTCGGTGGCGCTGGCGCTGTCGGTGCCGCTGGCGCTGTCGGTCGCGCTCGCGCTCGCACTGTCCGACGCGGTCTGCGAGTCGCTCGCGGAGGCGCTGGCACTGGCGCTGGCCGAGGCCGAGCCTTCGCTGCCGGAGTCTCCGCCGGAATCGCCGACGGTGGCGCTCGCGCTCGCACTCGCCGATGCGGACGCCGACGCGCTCGCGTCGCCGTCGTCACCGGAGATCACGCAGGCGGACAACACCAGGGCAAGGCACGACAGGGTGGTGAGGGGGCTGAAGGTCATCGCTCGTCCGGCGGGCCAACCCCGCCGCTCCTTCGCGGCACGTTGGGAAAGCCCGCCCGCGGTTCCGTGGTTTTTCACACCGCCTGTGATCCCGGCCACGCGCGCGCAAAAGCTGTCACGCTCGTGGTGCATGCACCTGTCCTCGCCCCGTCGCGCGCTGGTGCGCGCGCCCTCGCTGCGCTACGCCAGCTGCCTGCGCCGCGACCCGGTGCCGATCGACGTCGCCACCGCGGTGCAGCAACACGAGGGCTACGTCCGCGCGTTGCGCGAGGCGGGCGTGACCATCGAGTGGCTGCCGCCGCTGCCGCTCGCGGCCGATGCGGTGTTCGTGGAGGACACCGCCGTCGTGCTGCACGATCGTGCGCTCGTCACGATCCCCGGCGCGCCGTCACGCCGCGTCGAGACCAGCTCGGTCGCGCAGGCGCTGCAGCGCCACGTCGCGGTCGAGACCATGCTGCCGCCGGCCATGCTCGATGGCGGCGACGTGCTGCGCTGCGGCGATGCGCTGGTGGTCGGGCTGTCGGCCCGCACCAACCGCGCCGGGCTCGAGACGCTCGCGCGCTTCGCCCACGGCGCGGGCCTGCGCGCGGTCGGCATCGAGGTCCGCGAGGGCCTGCACCTCAAGTCCGCGTGCACGCTCGCCGACGCGCAGACGCTGCTGGTCAGCCCCGGCGCCTTCGATCTCGTGGAGCTGGGCACACTCACGGTCGAGCCGGTGCTGGTGCCCGAGCCCGAGGGCGCCAACGTGCTCGCGCTGGGCGAGCGCGTGCTGGTGTCCGACGCCGCGCCGCGCACCGCGGAGCTGCTGGCGCGCCGCGGACTCTTGCCGCGGCTGTTGCCGCTGTCGCAGATCCACGCCGGCGACGGCGCGCTCACGTGCATGTCGCTGCGGCTGCCCGCCGATGCGGCCGTGATCGCCTGACGCTCGCTGCGACCCTGGCGGATCGGCTCAGCCGTAGGTCTCGAGCAGCTTCATCAGCGCGGGTTCCATCGGCGGCAGGTGGGCCTGCCACGTGCGCGGCAGCTCGCGCCGCGGGAACTCGGGATAGAGCCGCACGACCTCGTCCATGAAATCGATGCCCATGCCGCCCATCAGCGCCAGCTGCTTGGGCACGGCGCGGCCGATGTCGTGACGGATCTGCTCGCGGTCGCGGTCGACGGTCTCGAGCACGCGCACGACCTTGTCCGCGAGGTCGGGCTCGTCGACCTCGAGGAACAGATGCGGGTGGCCGCGATCATTCATGAGGTTGCGGATGCGCTCGTCCATGGTGATGCCGGCCGACGCCACCAGGCCCGGCATCGAGGTCACGACCGCGTGGAAGCGCGAGCTCAGCATCCAAGTGCAGTTGCGCAGGATGCTGACCATGTCGAACATCGGGTACGTGTCGCTGGCGAAGATCGGCGCCGGCGTGCGCAGCCGCGGCAGCAGGTCCTCGCACGCGTACTTGTCGAGCTGCTCCATCGCGACCAGGATCGGGAAGCACTTGCGCGTCGCGCAGAAGTGATCGACGCCGGTCGCGATCGCGTCGAGGTAGTTCTCGTACTTCGCGGTCGCCTCGGGCGAGCTGTGATGGAAGTAGATCGACTGGTAGTGCTCGTCGCGGTACTGCCCGACCAGCCGCATCGCCGCGGCCTTGGCGATGTCGGGCTTCACCGGCCACCAGAACGGATTGATCGGGCACACCACCAGCACCGGGGTCTTGCCGTCCCAGCCGGCACGGCGCAGGTGCTCGGCCCCGACCGGCAGCGGCGCGGGCTCGAAGGTCCACGCGGTGTCGGCCCCGCCGGTGGTGCGGATGCCCAGCTGGCCCAGCACGTCGCGCGAGGGATCGTTGCGGCAGATCACCAGCGACTGCTTGCAGTGCTTCTTCACGAAGTCGCGCAGCGCCGGCGTCATGTTGCCGGCCTCGGCACCGTAGCCGACGCTGAGCTTGCCCTCGGCGTTGGCGATGCCGAGCGCGCCGGCCATCATCACCGACAGCGCGCTGGCGAACTTCGACTTGAACATCGAGCCCTCGCACGCGATGACGCCGTGGTGCTTGGGGCACTCGTCGTGCAGGAACTTGGGGAACACCACCGGCAGCTCGACCTGGCGGACCGTGCGGAAGTAGCCCGCGGTCAGCTTGGGGTCGACGGTCATGATGGTGAGCTCGAGCTGCTCGTCGCCGATCACGTGGCGGATCTGGCGGATCATCTCCTCCACACGCACGTCGGCGCCGGTGTTGCGCGTGCCGACGTAGCCCGCGAACAAGAGCTTGAGCGGCTTGCCCGGCGCCCAGGTCTCCTGGCGCACGTCGAGCGCGCGCTCGACCGCGACGGCCTCGATGAAGCCGTTCATGATCTCTTGCAGCACGCGGTCGGGATCGAAGGCGTTCTTGATGCGCGACAGGATGCCCACGGGTGCGCTCCTCAGGGGTGCTCGCCGCGCGGGGCCATGGCTGCGCGCGCCGGCGCGGCACCGCCCGCCGCACCGCGGCCGATCCGTGCCTCGGCGTCCGCCGGCCACGGTCGATAGGGATAGGTGAACTTGCCCTCGGTCGCGAACCGCAGCAGCGGATACGCGTACTCGGTGAAGGGCGCGGGCTCGTGGCCGAGCGCCTCGATCACGCGGCGGTTGGCGAAGACCGTGTCGTAGGTCAGATACGGCAGGAACACCTTCATCAGCGACGCCGCCGGCGCGATGCCGTACTTGCGCGGCGTCGACATCAGCGCCTCGACCGCGAGCGCGAACGGCCGCTCCAGCCGCGGCGCGAAGATGGTGCGCGCGCGGTGGCCCGCGCGGTGCAGCCCGTCGACGATCTCGCCGTAGGTCAGCGAGCCCTCGCCCGAGCTGAGGTGATAGATGCCGTACTTCGGCGACGGATCGAGGTGGATGCGCGCGATGGCCTCGCCGACGTAGTTCGCCGGCACGATGTCGACGCGCCACTGCTTGCGCAGCGGCAGCACGCGCATGGTCGCCAGCGCCGCGAACGCGCGGACCATGTCGAACTGCGTGGTCTCGGGGAAGCGGCTGTCGCCGAGCACGATCGAGGGCCGGAAGATGGTGCTGGGCACCTCCGGCAACAGCTCGTGGACCATGTGCTCGCAGAACTTCTTGGTCCGCGCGTAGGGATCGTAGTCGCTGCGATCCCACTGCACCGCGTCGTCCTCCTGCACGAGCTCGGCGTTGCGGTGACCGGCCACGGCCACGGTCGAGACGTCGCTGAAGCGCCGCAAGCCGTGGTGATCCTGGGCCGCGCGCGCGAGCTTGATGAGCTCGAGCGTGCCGCGCAGATTCACGTTGAAGCAGACCTTGTCCGACTTGCGGTTGAGCGACGCCGCACAGTGGATGACCGAGCCCATGGTCTCGACCAGGCGCGTGCGCGCGGCCGGGCTCAGGCCCAGATCGTCGGAGGTCAGATCGCCGAGGAAGAACTCGAACCGCGGCAGCGCGCGCGCGAACGCGTCGAAGTCGAGGTGCAGCTGCATCGACTTCCACAGCCGCTGCTGCGCCTCGGCCTCAGACTTCGCGCGCACCAGCACCGCGATGGTCTCGTCGGTGCGCGTGAGCAGCTCGTGGGCGACGTAGGAACCGATGTATCCGGTGGAGCCGGTCAGAAAGATGCTCACGAGCCGACCTCCCCGACCGAGGTGCTCGTCACGGACGGCGAGGCCGCGGCCGGGGGATCGAGCAGTCGGAACGGCGTCTTGGGGGTGTAGATTTCCTTGGGCTTGTCCTCGTACTCGGGGAAGCACCAGCGGCGCAGGCCCGGCATGTGGACGTCGAGCCAGTACGAGCGCCACTCGATGGTCTCGGGCGCGAAGCGGAACTCGGGCTCGATGATCACGTGGCGATCGATCGCGCGGCACACGAACACGCAGTAGTGCTCGTAGGTGAACGGCATGAACAGCTCGAGCACGTCCTCGATCTGTCGCAGCTTGCGCACGCCGTTGTCGGTGGTCTTCGACATGTCGTCGGCCCACTCGCGCACCTCGGACGGGATCTTCTCCGGCCGGCCGTGCTTGAGGTAGCGGGTGACCTGCGCCATCAGCTTGCGGATGTTGGTCACGTTGAGCACGTGCTCGGGGTCCGCGGCCTTGGCATCCCAGCGCGACAGCACCAGCTTCTCCAGCGCGTTGGCACCGTGCTCGCGCAGGTGCTTGCGATGGCCCAGCGCCGACAGCTCGGTCAGGCGATCGATCGCGAGGAAGTTCCGATCGGACGAGCCGCACTGGTAGACCGGGCTGGCCTCGTCGCGCAGCAACGCACACGCGACGATGGTGATGGCCTTGCACACGAAGTCGACCGGGATGACGTCGAGCGGGTTGCCGGCCGCGGCGGGCACGTGGCGGAACCAGGTGCCGGCGAGGTAGACCAGCGGCCCCGAGGTGTTGAAGCCCTCGTTCCAGCCCGCGAACGGGAACTCGGTCGCGCTCTCGACGATGGCCGGCCGCAGCACCGACACGCGCACGCGATCGGCCCGCTGCTGCAGCAGCGCCTCGGCCAGCGCCTTGGTGTACGTGTACGTGTTGGGCCAGCCCAGCGACTTGGCGCGGTCGGTGCCGGCCTTGGCCATGTTCTCGCGCAGGCGCTTGCGCTTGAGTCGACCGACCATGTCGGTCACGCGCTTGTAGTCGCCCTCGTGCCCGCGCTCGGCCAGACGGCGCAGCACGTCGTCGCGCAGGCTCGCCTCGGTCGCGGGGTCGTCGTTCTCGGCGTGGACATCGGCGATGAGCTGCTGCAGCGCGGCGTACTCGGCCTGGGCTTGCAGCGGCTTGCCGCCGGGCGAGCGATCGCCGACCGGCGCCTCGGGCACGCGGCCGTCGCGGTGCCCCGCGACGTAACAGGTCGACACGTGCAGCAGCACCGCCCGCCCGCTGCGCTCGCAGAAGTCGGCCACGTGCATCGCACCGTCGACGTTCGACGCCAGCGCGTCGCGCACGTCGGGGTTGAAGTCGACCAGCCCGGCGAAGTTGAGCACGACGTCGACGTCCGCCACCAGCCGCTCGTAGGTCGCGTCGTCCATGCCCAGCTTCGGCGCCGAGACGTCGCCCGCGACGACCTCGACCCGCTGCGACACGAACTCGCTCATGCGGCCTTCCTGGGCCTCGTGCAGCGGCTTGAACACCGGGCTCTCGTTGACGATCTTCTCGAAGCGCTCGCGCGCGCCGCGGCCCTTGCCGCGCAGCAGCACGTAGATGCGACCGATCTGCGGCAGGCGGTCGAGCATCATCGCCAGCCAGACCTTGCCGACGAAGCCCGAAGCACCCGTCAGCAGCACGCGCTTGCCCGCGAGCGTCTCGCGGATCGACCACCCACCGGCGCGGCCGGCCGTGCCCGCGTCGCTCATGCGCTGTAGTCCATGACCGGCCAGTCGGCCTCGCGCGCAGCCTTGCGCAGGGTCGGGTCGGGGTTCACGGCGCAGGGGTGACCCACCGCCGACAGCAGCAGCAGGTCGGGCCCGTGCGTGCCGTAGGCGAACGAGCGCGACAGATCGAGGTCGTGCTCGGCGGCGTACTGCTTGAGCCACTTGCCGCCCTCGTAGCCGCCGATCACGGGCTCGCGCAGCTTGCCGGTGGCCTTGCCGTCGCGGTACTCGAGCGCGTTGCAGATCAGGTCGTCGACGTAGCGCAGCCGCTCGCGCAGCCGATGCATGATCTCGCCGATGCCCTCGCTGAGCACGACCACGCGGTGACCGTCGGCCTTGGCCTTGCGCAGCAGCTCGACGCCGCTGTCGAGCACCTTCTCCAACAGGACGTCCTCGACGTACTCCTCGGCGAGCACGACCACGCGGTCCTCGGTCATGTCGCGGTAGCACAGGTGTGCGACGCGGTTGCCCAGGGTGCGGTCGTTCTGGCCCAGCAGGCCGAACACCGGCACCGACGCGAGCGCCTGGCCGAAACGCAGCGCACGCTCGCGCATGCCCGCGCGCTGACCGGCCATGAACATCGCGGCATGCATGACGCCGCTCGAGACCAGGACGCCTTCGGCACGGAAGAAGGCTGCGGTGTGCGTGGCGCTCATTCGGGTGTGGCGGCCGGCGAGTCTACCGGGGCACGGCCTCGGCACAACCCCTGCGGACCACGCGATCGAGCGCGCACGACGCCCAGCGATTGCGTCCCCTCACGCGCCCCGGGGCGCGAACGGAGCTGCGCACCGCGGCCGCGCGAGGGTTTTTCGGCCGCGGACCGGGTCCGCGCCGGGTTCAACGCTTGCGCGCGATGCGATGCACGTCGGTGCGCTCGCCATCGGCGAACGTCAGGCGCAGCGACACGAACGCGGTCCGCGGATCGATCTCCACCATCGGCAGCGCCGTCGCCGGGATCGCCATCGGGTCCTCGAAATCGCAGGCCGGCAGCGCGAACTCGCGGTCGGGCACGTCGGTGTCGAGCCCGTACTCGATCCGCGAGAGCCCGCAGCGGTACACCATCGCGGTGGTGAAGTAGAGGTATCCCGCCTGGCTGTCCTCGCCGAGCATGGCCCAGATGCTCGGCATCTTGAGCAGCACGGACTTGGCGAACGTCACGAACTGGGCCTTGGGCTCGAGCGTGAAGTCGAACGGCCCCTGCCACGCGCCGGTCGCGTCCTGGTAGCGCACCTCGATGCGGGTCGAGCTCGCCGACAGCGGCACGGTGATGTACTGCTCGAAGCGACGGAAGTCGGCCTCGCCGCCGACGCGGACCTCGATGGCCATGGCGAGCTCGCGCGGCGTGAAGTGGATCATCCAGCCGGCGTTGCTCGGCGTCGCCGTCATCGTCAGCGGCGGCTCGTCGCCCACGATCGCGACGTCGGCGAGCTTGGCCATGCGCGCCTGCGCGTCGCGGATCCACGCCTCGGCGAAGGCGTAGTCGGCGAAGTAGCGCACGAACTCCGGCCCGTGCGCGCGCTGCAGGAACGCCTGCAGGTACAGCTTCTCTTTGGCCTTGGCGGCGAGCGACTGCAACCCGAGCGCGCGCTCGGACACGTCGAACGCGAGCTCGTAGTAGACCGGCGCGAAGTCGGGCTGCTGCGCGGCGATGCGCTCGAGTGCCACGGTGCGCTCGGCGCTCGGCAGCAGCCGCGCGTGCGCGAACGAGGTCACGACCCCGGGGTTGTCGCGCACGAGGTCGGCGTAGACCTTGCGCGCCGCCTCGATGCCGTCCTCCAGCTCCAGGATGCGCTGGTAGCTCGCGTGGGAATCGACGTAGCCGGGCACGCGCGCGAGGCAGCTGGCGAAGGCCGTGCGCGCGGTCTTGTAGTCTCCGCGCCGATCGGCCTCACGCGCGACCTGGCAATCGTCGCCGACGGCGAGGTCGGACGCCGGCTTGCCGCAGGCGGCGGTGGCGAGGGTCGCGAGCAGCAGCGTGCGTCGACACAGCGGGTTCGGCATCGAGGTCTCCTTGGACGCACGGGCGCGGCGATCGATGTGGCGATCGTCGCACGAACCCGGCCGCGGCGGTGGACCCGGGCGCGGGTGCGGGCGGCCCCACGCGGACCGCACGCGCCCCGGCCCCACCGCGGGCGCTCAGAGACCGTCAGCGAGTGCTGACGGTCCCTCGTCGCGCAGCGACCGGAAGCTGAGGGGTCCCGTGACCGGCTGCGCCGGGCACGGCGAGAGGAAGCGGAGCCTCCTGTCCACGGGCTCAGCCGAACCACAGCTGCAGCGTGAGCATCACCGTGTGGATCGGGATGCCAGCGGTGTCGACGCGCAGATCGTAGTCGACACCGAAGCGACCGCCGACGTGATCGCGCATCGTCTGCACGCCGATGCCTGCGACGCCGCCGACCGCCGGCAACGCGCGGCGCAGATCCGGGTGCGTCGGCAGCCCCGCCATCACGCCCACGCCGGCGCGGGCGTAGACCGAGCGCCACGACGCCGTGACCACGCCGTCGAGTCCGCCGCCGGGACGCTTGCGACCGAAGTACTGCACGAGCTTGGGGTTGGCGCCGAAGGCGATGCGGAAGTGTTTGCGCGTGAACGCGAAGCCGGTCTCCGCGTCGTAGCGGATGCCCGGCGAGAAGCCGGTGCTCCACATCGAGACCATCGGCGAGCTGCCCATGATGAAGTAGCCGGTGCGATCGAACGCCGGCCGCGGGGGCTCTTGCGGCGCTGCGGCCGGGGTCGACGCGGTCGAGATCGTGATCTCGCCGGGCGGTGTGAAAGCGGTGTGAACGAAGCCGTAGAACATCAACGAAGCGAGCACGTCGATGAACCTGACCAGCGCGCGACGGATCGGGGATGCGCGAACGACTGCGCTGTGACGCGCGTCGCTGGGCATGCGCGTGCACACCCGGCGTGCACGCCCGTGCGCCGCGACGAAACCGTCGCCGCATCCACCGAAGCCACCGCGATCGTGCGCCGCGATGCAGCGACGCTCACGATCGGGCGCTCGCGCGTCGCGGCACGCTCGCGATGGTTGCATCGACACGCGCGCGTGGGCACACGGGCGACGCACGGCATCGCGGCCGGGCTCGCGCCCCGGCGCATCGAACGCGAGCGCGAGCGTTGCATGGCGACGACAGTCGCCACGGCCGCCGCCGCGCGGCGCAAGCGGTGGGTGCGTGCGAGCAGGCCGCGGGCGGACGCGGCGCTGGCACGGGCATTGCTCAGCGCCGCGCCGATGCGCCTCGCCCTCGCCCTGTCGGTCGCTTTCGCTCCCCTGCTTTCGGCCTGCGACAACGCACACCACGGCGACGCGCTGCCGGCCGCGGCGGACCAGGGCGGCAAGGCCGACGGTGCGGTGGGCGTGGAGATCCTCGGCATGCTCGGGCCGCAGGCACCGGTCGACGCGACGCTGCCCAACAAGACCGCGCGGTTGGGCCACGTGGTGTGGGCGACCGCGGGCTCGACGATCGACCTCGAGGTCACGCGCACCGGCTCGGCTGCGAAGCTCGACACCGTGCTGCACGTGTGGGGCCCGCGCGACGGCCAGGGCCGCTACGCCGAGCTGATCGCGTCGGACGACGACGCGGGCTACGGCGCGCTGTCGAAGCTCGGCGGCTTGACGATCGAGCAGGACGGCTTCTACCTCGTCGAGGTCACCGCCGGCGGCAAGGCGCCGGCGGATCTGACGAACAAGGCCTTCCGCCTGGCGCTGCACTGCGACGGCAACTGCATCGCGAGCGGGCCGGTGGTGCCTGCGGGGCTCGAGCTGCGCTGGGTCGAGCGCTCGGCCGAGTACCGCGCGCTGGCGCTGTCGAGCTACGCCGCCGCGACCGCACGGATCGAGCAGCTCGCGGCCGACGGCGCGCTGCCGCAGCACTGGGCGGTGGTCACCGATCTCGACGAGACGGTGTTGTCGAACCTGCAGTACCAACGCGAGCGCGCCGAGCTCGGTACCGAGTACAGCAGCTCGACGTGGACCGCATGGGTCGCGCGCCGCGAGGCCACGCTGGTGCCCGGCGCCAAGGCGTTCCTCGACCGCGTGCACGCGCTGGGCGGCACCATCGCCGCGGTGACCAACCGCAAGACCATCGAGTGCGCCGACACCGAGGCCAACCTGCAGGCGCTGGCGGTCCCGTTCGATCTGCTGCTGTGCCGCACCGGCACCAGCGACAAGAACCCGCGCTTCGACGCGGTGCAAGATGGCAGCGCGGATCCGCAGGTACCGGCGGCCGAAGTCGTGCTGTACGTGGGCGACAACATCCAGGACTTCCCGCAGCTCTCGCAGGACCTCCGCCACGAGGGCGACGAGGCGTTCGCGGACTTCGGTGGGCGCTTCGTGCTGCTGCCCAACCCGATGTACGGCTCGTGGACCAGCAACTGACGCGCGCGTCGGCTCAGCGCGACAGCGGGTGCACCGACAGGCCCTCGACGCCGATCGCGATCGCGGGCAGGCCGTTGCGCTCGCGCGGCACGTCGCCGGGCGGATACAGGCCGGTGCCGTCCCAGGTCGGCACGTCGGCGGCGTAGATCCGCACGTCGTTGACGTAGGCGCGCTCGCGGAACCAGGTGATCGCGGCGGCCTCGCCGTTGGGATCGTCGTCCCAGTCCATCGAGATGATGATTCCGTCGACGCCGGCCGCGAGATACTCGTCGTAGTAGGCGCCGTCGTAGGTGCCGTCGAGGCAGATCATGAGGCCGAAGCGGCCCCAGGGCGTGTCGACGACGACCCCGTCGTCGCCGGCGGTCGCGTAGGCGCTGTCGACGTAGTAGAGGCTGCGCTTGCGGTAGCGCGTGACGAAGCCGTCGGGGCCGACGACGCCCAGCGACGCGTAGTAGTGGCCGTCGTCGACCTCGGGCACGTGGAAGACGATCGCGACGTCGTGCTCGGCGGCGAACGCCGACCAGTACGCGGTGGTCGGTCCGCCCGGCAACGCCTCGGCGACGCTCGACACGTCGCGGCACGCACGCCCCTCGAACTGCGCCATGCCCGGCGCGCACCACAGCTCGGTCGCCGACGCGTAGCCGTGGGTCGAACCCTCCGGGAACACGATGATCTTCGCGCCCTGCTCCACCGCCGCCAGCGCCCACGTCGTGAGGTTGGCGAGGTTGGTCGCGGTGTCGCCGAAGTGCGCATCGGCGTCGTACTGCACCAAGCCGATCGCGGGCGGCAGCTGCGGCTCACCGGTCGAGCTCGAGTCGCTCGCGGTGGTCTCGGCGGTGGTCTCGGCGAGCGTGGTGGTCGCGCTCGTGGTGTCGTCGGGGCCGCCGGTGCTGCTGCTGCTCGCGGACGCGGTGGTCGCCCCGCCGTCGCTGGTGTCGCTCGCGTCCGGCGAGGCGGGCGCGGCGTGGCAGGCGAGCGCGAGGCACAGCGGCGCGACGTGGAGCGGGCGCGACATCACGGGCCCACCGTAGCAGGGAGCGAGGCGCGGGGGGCAGGGCGAGGGATGGATTGCGGGCGTCACCCGGCTGCCGGCGCAGGGCGAGACCGACGCATGGGCGCGGTCAGCCGCAGAGGCAGTAGCACTCCGGCGGCGGGCTCTGGAATTCATCGTCGGGGCACAGGACCCATTGCGCCTCATCGGGCGGAGCCACGAGGAGAAGCTGACACGCTCCGACATTCGCGACTTGTGTGATCCCCTCGACGACGCGATAGGCGGGCCCAACATTTGCGTGTTGGCACACCGTCGGAAAGTACCCGAAACACCCCTGCGGCCCGTCCGGATCCACCATCGCCCAGCATCCCCACGCGGGTTCGGACACCTCGCAGGTCTCGCTCGAGAGCACGTCGTAGATGGCGATCCACCGGCAGCGCGGATTCAGTTCGACGCAGCTGGCCTCGTCCGTCGCGGTCGGACACACCTCGTACAGCGGCGGAGCTTCGCCCGTGGTCGTCGACGGTCCCGACTCGCCCGTGCTTCCGCCCGTCGCCGCGTCGCCGCTCGTGGCAGTCCAGTCCGTCGTGCTGCCCGCTCCCCCGCCGCTCGCCTCGAGCGTCGCGCTCGACGACGCGGCTTCGCTTCCGCTCGCAGCACTCGTCGTCGCCTGGTGGATCGGTTCGGAATCCGATCGCGTCGGGCCGCATGCGGCGAGCAGCGTCCATGCCGCGGCGCGGGCAGGCAACCAGCGCGAGACTGCGTCCGGCATCGCCACGTCGCACGGGGCCGACGATGGGCGACGGCCGATCTCCGCGGATGGACTGCGGACGGACCCGACCGCGTCGGACGTTGGGTACTTCATCTTCCTTCCTCCTCTTCGCGTGAGCGACGGCCGGGCAGGACGCAGCCAACACGGCAAGCATGACGGCGAGTCGACCGAGGGCTTGGGAGATCATCGTTGGGGGCGTGCACACGCAAATCTCAGTTGCAAAGGCAGTAGCACTCCGGGGGAGGCGTCTGGAATTCATCATCGGGGCAGACGACCCACTGCGGTTCGTCGGGAGCGAGCAGGATGAGGTTCTGACATGTTCCGATATCCGCCACCTGCGTGACCCCATCGGCGACGCGATAGGCGGGTGCAACACCCGCATCCTGGCACACGGTCGGATAGTACCCAAAACAGCCCTGCGGTCCGTCCGGATCGACCATCGCCCAGCATCCCCACGTGGGTTCGGAAACCTCACAGGTCTCGATGGACAGCACCTCGTGGATCGCAAACCAGCGACAACGCGGATTGAGATCGACGCAACCTGTTTCGTCCGTGGCGGTCGGGCAAAGCTCGTAGAGCGGCGGATTCTCGCCGACTGTCGTCGAGGACCCCGACTCGCTCGATGTCTCGCCCCCGTGGGTAGCCTCGGCAGATCCCGTCGCGTTCGTGGACGTAGCCGTCCCATCGGCTTCGCCTACGTTGGTCTCCATCGGGCCGCCGGACGACGCGCTCGTGTCTCCACCCGAGCCGCTCGTCGTCGACTGATGAACGAGCTCCGAGTCGCCCCGCTTCGTGCCGCACGCTGCCACCAGAACGAGCACGGCTACGCTCGGAACGATTCCGCCACAACGGTGTCTCCGCGCTCCCCCACGTACGCCTCGTGGACTCGCGGCAGGTCGCCTCGCGATGGAAAGCCATCTCGTCTCTGGAATGCGATCTGTCCGTCTGTTACTCATCATCCAAAGTCGGCCGCGCCTTGTTCGGCGTACTCGTGGTCGCTACGCGGATCGCTGTTGCGTGCGGGCGTGAGCACGACCGGGATGCAAGGGATCGCAAAGATCGCAAGCACACGCGCCCGGCTGCGCCCGCGCGGTTCGGCACTCGGTCCGGCTGCATCCTGCGTGACCATCCCGGAACCATCGCCCCTCATCGGCCTCGCGATCAATCACGCGGGTTTTTGCGTTTGATCTCCAGCGCTTGCCCGCACGCCTCCGCGCATTCCATTTCGGCGACGGTCGCGCGTACTCCCTCCGGACGCGAGCGTTCGTGCGCGAGCGCGCCGCCGCGCCGCACGGCGCACGCGTCACCCGCCGCGGGGCCAGGCCGACCACCACGGTCGCA
>JAIBBS010000071.1 GCA_019694555.1 Nannocystaceae bacterium | reverse complement strand
GCCCAGGCCTTGTGCACGGTCGGCGTCCATGCCTTGCCCGCGAGCTCCGCCATCGTGGACAACAACGTTTCGGCGACCACGCCGTAGTGCTCCGGCATCGCGCCGTAGGCGACGTGCCGCTCACCCATCGCGCGCAGGCGCGGCACCAACTGCTCGGGCTTGCGCAGATTCGCGACCACGAGCTGCAGCGCCGCCACGAGATGGCGCCCCTGCTGCTTCATGTCGCGGCCCTCGAACAGTGGCTCGACCTCGGGATGCGCCTCGAAGAGGCGTTGATAGAAGCGTGTGACCAACGCGTCGGCGTGCGGCGCGAGCTTGGCGAAGGTGGACTCGATGATTCGAAGTTGGGCGTCGTTGAGCGTGGGCATGGCGGGAACTCCTTCAGGCGGCAGCGCTGGCGTCGGTGCCGTAGAGCAGCTTGTGGGCGTCGAGCAAGAGCTTCACGTGGTCGCCGACCTTGCCGACGCCGCTCATGAAGCCTCCACAGACCTGTCCGATGGACGGCGGTGGTTCGATGTCTGTCTCGGGGATGTCGATGACCTCCGAGACCGTGTCGACGACGAGACCGATCTCGGTGTCGCGAACATGGATCACGACGATGCACGTGCGCGCGTCGTAGTCGCGCCCGGCCATGCCGAAGCGCGCGCGCACGTCCATCACCGGGATGACCTTGCCGCGGAGATTGATGATGCCGCGCACGTAGGCCGGAACATCGGGCACGCGCGTGATGTCGTGCATGCCGATGATCTCCGTGACGTGGCGGATGTCGAGCCCGTAGGACTCGCCGTCGATCAGGAAGGTGAGAAACTTGCCGTCTTGCGACTCTTCGCGGTCGTCTGTGACTTCGGTGGTCATGACACTCCTGCGGCGCGGCGCCGCGCGAGATCGGGAATCAGAGCTCGAGTGGGGCACGATCGGGGCAGGTCACCACGATGTGACCGCGATCCACGGTCACCGTGCGAGACCAGGGCCCGCCGACGTCCTCGACGGCGGGCGTGAGACCAAAGCGCTTGAGCGCGTGGCGAGCAGCTGCGACGTTGCGCTCACCGATGTTGAACACTGTTGCGCCGCCGCCCCCGGGGCGGCCGCCGCCGACCAATGCGATGTGCAGCGGACCCATGCGCGGACCGCTGCCGTTGCGCAGCAGCTCGGTCAGCAGCAACGGCACGCCGACGTCGGTGAAGTAGGCCACCGGACGGCGCTCGCGGGCGTCGTCGTCGACGGCCGGCAGCACGACGTGGGCGAGGCCCAATACCGCGCGCACGCGGTCGACCACGACGATCGCGACGCAGGAGCCCAGCGACAGCGTGCGCAGGGACTTGTCTTCACCGCGCACCACCGCGAGCTCGCCGATACCGACGTTGAGCGGCGTCATGCGGCCTCCCGCCGGTCTTGTTCGACGTGGACCTCGAGCACCTGGCGGATGTCGAGGATGAGACAGATCTCGCCCGATCCGAGCACCGCGCAGCCCGAGACCCCGCGAATGTCGGAGATGTACTGATCGAGCGGCTTGATGACGATCTGGCGCTGGCCCAGCAACTGGTCGACCCGCAGGCCGCACACGCGCGTGCCGTGCTCGACGATCGCGACCAACCCCGCGGAGGGTTCGTGCCCGCTGCCGAGGCCGAAGATCGTGTCCAACCCGATCACCGGCAGGATGCGATCGCGGATGCGGATGATCCGCGATCCATCCGGCAGCGGCGTGACGGCCTCCTGGCCGATGCTGACCGACTCGCGCAGTGACAACACCGGCAGGCCGAACAGGCAGCCGCCCGCGCGGACCAACATGACGTCGATGATCGCCAGCGTCAGCGGCAGACGGATGGAGATGGTCGTGCCCTTGCCCAGCTCGCTGCTGAGCTCGACGCGACCGCGCAACGCCTCGATGTTGTGCCGCACGACGTCCATGCCCACGCCGCGGCCGGACACACCGGTGACCTTCTCCGCAGTGGAGAAGCCCGGACGGAAGATGAACTGCAGCAGCGCAGACTCGCTGATGGACTGCTCCGGCGTCAGCCAACCCAACGCCTCGGCCTTGGCGCGCAGCCTGGCGGGATCGATGCCGCCGCCGTCGTCGGTCACGGAGATCCACACCTCGCCGCCCTGGTGGCGCGCGTGGAAGCGCAGCGTGCCCTGGATCGGCTTGCCGGCGGCGAGCCGACGCTCGGCTGACTCGATGCCGTGATCGAGGGCGTTGCGGACGATGTGGACCAGCGGATCGGCGATGCCCTCCAGCACCGACTTGTCGACCTCGGTGCTCTCGCCCACGGTCTCGAACTCGACGCGCTTGCCCAGCTTGATGCTGAGATCGCGCACGACCCGGTTGAGCTTGTTGACCACACCCGACATCGGCACCATGCGCATCGCCATCGCGGCGTCGTGCAGGCCCGAGGTCACGCGCTGCAGCTGGCTCGCGGCGGCGTTGAAGCGATCGGCCTCGAGCGCCGCGACCTCCGGGCTCTGCACCACCGCGGAGACCGCCGAGATCAGCTCGCCGACCTGGTTGAGCAGGCTGTCGAGCTTGCCGGTGTCGACGCGCACGAACGACGCCTCGAGCTTGGTCGCGCGCGGCTCGTCGGTGCCGGCGCCCGGCGTACCTGCCGGCGCCGCAGCCGGGGCCGCGGGAACGCCCTGCGTGCCCTCGGCGATGCGACGCTGCTCGTCGAGCGTCGCCTCGATGGTCTTCTCCTCGACCAGGCCGAGGTTGACGAGCAGCTGGCCCAGCGGCCGGCGCTGGAAGTCGACGATGGCTTCGACCGCGCTGGGATCGACCGCGCCGCTGGCCACGAGCAGCTCGCCCAGGCGCGGCACCGCAGCGCGCGGGTTGGCGGTCGCGAGCTCGGCCTGCAGGCGCTGCACGATGCTGTCGCGATCCGGGATCGTACCGCCGCGATCGAGGTCACCGAGACAGCCACGGATCGCATCGACCGACGCCAGCACCGCCGAGATCAGGCCCTGGTTGGGCGGGAACACGTGCTTGCGCAGACCATCGAGGATGTCCTCGGCGCGGTGGGCCACGGCTTCGATGTCGGGAAGGCCCAGACAACCCGCGTTGCCCTTGACGCTGTGCATCGCGCGGAACGCTTCGTTGAGCGTCGCATCGCTGCAGTCCTGCTCGATGCCGAGCAGCACCTGTTCGAGGGTGTCGAGTTGCTCGCCGGCCTCCTCGGCGAACATCTCGACGATCTCGCGCGCGGCCTGTTGGCCGTCGCCGCTCTCCTCCACCGGTTGCATCTCGTCGCTCATCGATTGCGCCACGCTCCCCATCGAGCGCTCGAGGCACTTGTTGTAGTGAGCTCGCGAGGTCGCAAGCCGATCGCGCGACGCTCGACGCAACCTCGACGCAACGTCTGCGCTGCGTCGCACCGCGACCTCGAGCGCACGCTCGGTGACGAAGTCCGAGAGAACGAGACGCGCTCTGCACGAGAACAGCATTCTCGGCGATCGAATCGATCGCTGCTGCGCGCGCGGGCCTCACGAACGAGCGCCCGAGCGCGGCCCAAAACAATTACCGACGACGCAGCGGATGGCCCTCGCGGTCACTCAGGAAAAACCGGAAGGCGTGACCCCGATCGCAGCGCTGCCACCAGGATTTTCCGGATGCGCGAGTGTGTCGCTCGACGCTGCGATCCGGGATTTCCTGATTCTCGCGCGCGAGCACGAGTCATGACCGCAAGCAATGCGCTGCGAAGCGTCGGCGACGACGCCATCGCAACCACCACGGCACCAAGACCACGACCAACGGCGTCGCGTGTCCATGCGCGGATTCACTGCTGCAGGCGCAGCCGCGATCGAGCAGCTCCCCCTGCGCACCGACCCCGCCGCTGCTGCTCCCACCGCTGCCGTCCGAGGTGCCGTCGTCGCCGGTGGTCGTCACCGGCGGCGGCGGATCGGGCTGCGGCTGTGGAACGCTGCCGTCGTCGACGCCGGTGGGATCGGTGGTCACGTCGCCGGTGTCGTCGACGACGCCGGTGGTGCCGCCGTCGTCCGTGCCACCGTCGTCGGTGCCACCGTCGTCGGTGCCGACGGGGTCGGGATCGAACGGCCCCGCGAACGGCTCGCACACCTCCATGCCGCCGGCCTTCGCATCGCTGGCGCAGCCGTCGGCCCAGCTCCCGTGGACCTTGTGGATCTCGGTGGGGAAGTCGCCGCAACCGGGCCCACCGACGAACACGCCCGCGGCGTCGTGGCACGGCGTGAGATCGAAGCCGATCGTGCTCTCGAGCCACGACGTCACCAGCGGCGCGTTGCCGTACGCGGCACCCGGACCGCACACGTTGCCGGGCAACAGCGGCGGCGGCAGTCCGCCGGGATCGTAGAGCGTCGAGCCGGTGCCGAACACACGCCACGTGCCGTCGGCCAGGCGCACGAACGCAGGGCCGCCGGAGTCGCCGAAGCACGCCGACTGCGAGCCGTTGGGGCCCACGAGATCGACCACGCCGATCGTGCCATCGAGGCCGTCGATGATCTGCGTGGTGTAGCGCTTGGTACCGACGCCCTCGATGGTCTCGATCTCGCCCTGCGCGTCGACGGTGGCGAAGGTGCTGCCGAAGCCGACGATGACGACCTCTTGTCCGGGTTGCAGCGCGGAGGTCTCGCAACCGGCGAGCAGCGGCGTGATCGCCAGCGCGACGGGCGACTGCAGCACGCAGAACGCGACGTCGTGACTACCGGTGGTGGCGTAGTCGGGATGCGCGGTGCACCCCGCGGTGTCGATCACCAGCGCGGGCGCGCCGACGTCGGGCGATTGCTCGCCGAAGCCGACCGCGTCGATCGGCGCCTCGGGCAGCAGGCAGTGCGCCGCAGTCATCACCACCTGCGGGTGGATGAGCGTGCCCGAGCAGATCATGCTCGAGCCGCCGCCCACCAGCATCGACACCACGGTCGGGAACTGGCACGTGCCCGCATCGGTGCCGCCGACGATGGGCAGCGGCTGTGGCGCGGGCGTGGACCAGTCCGTCGCCGCCAACCACACCATCGCTGCGAGCCGAAGCGTCACCATACCGTGGTGATGGTCGCACGACCGCGATTCCTTGGCCGCGCGGGCGCACCTGCTACCATCGGCGACGCATTGCGTCCCCGCGCTGCACGATCGTGCCCGTGCCCACCCAAGGCCCGCGCGACTGTCGGCGCGCTCGCGCTGGCGATGGCATGCAATGGCCCGGCGCCGGGGTCGACGCCGCGGGCGGATGCGGCCGGGACCACGGCCACGGCGAGCGGTGACGCGGATGCCGCCGCGCGCGACGCCGCGGCGCTCGCTGCGATCCGTCGCGCGGGCAATCACCTGCGCGACGAGCCCAGCCCGTACCTGCAGCAGCACGCGCACAACCCCATCGACTGGTACCCGTGGGGACCCGAGGCGCTGGCCAAGGCCAAGGCGGAGAACAAGCCCATCTTCGTGAGCGTGGGCTACGCGAGCTGCCACTGGTGTCACGTGATGGCACACGAGTCGTTCGAGGACGACGCGATCGCGACCCTGCTCAACCGGCACTTCGTCGCGATCAAGGTCGATCGCGAGCAGCGACCGGACATCGACGCACTGTGCCTTGCCGCGGTCGCGACCCGCGGTGGCGAGACCGGCTGGCCGCTCAACGTGTTCTTCACGCCGCAGCTGGCACCGATCGCCGGCGCGACCTACCTGCCGCCGCGGGCCCAAGGCGATCGCGGCGGCCTGTTCGAGCTGGCGCAGCGGGTCCAGGCCGAGTTCGCGCGCAGCGGTGAGGCGGCCGCCGGCAACGGACTCGCGGTGCTCGAGGCATGGAACCGCGATGCCGGCAGTCCGCGCGGCGGCTTCGATGTCGCGGCGACGCTCGACGCACTCGCGCGCGAGCGCGACGAGGTCCGCGGCGGCTTCGGCAGCCGGCAGAAGTTTCCCCACGCGCCGCTCTTGTCGGCGCAGCTGCGCGCGGCGGTGACGCTGCGCGACGACGCCGCGCGGGCCGACGCGGCGCGCGAACACCTCGAGACCACGCTCGCGCGCATGGAGGACGGCGGCCTGCGCGATCACGTCGGCGGCGGCTTCCACCGCTACACCGTCGATCCCGACTGGCACCTGCCGCACTTCGAGACGACGCTGTACGACAACGCCCAGCTCGCGCTCGTCTACCTCGAGGCGGGCCGGCGCTTCGAGCAGCCGCGGTGGACCGCGGTCGCGCGCGGCGTGCTCGACGGGCTGCTCGCGCGCTGGCGCCTCGACGGCGGTGGTTTCGCGGTCGGCTTCGACGCCGACGACGCCGAGGGCGAGGGTCGCTACTACGCCTGGAGTCGCGCCGAGCTGACGGCCGCGCTCGCACGCGAGGACGCCGACGCGGTCGCGGCGGTGTTCGACGTCGGCGACGAGGGCGAGCCCGAGCTCGGCGGCCGGCAGGTGCTCCACCGCGTGCCGCGGGCGAGCCTGGTCGCACGACTGGGCGAGGACGCGGCGGCGGCCGCGATCGCGCGGGCCGAGGCAGCCCTGCCCACGCTGGCGCGCGCGCGCGCGCAACGGCCCGCGCCGGCGCGCGACGACAAGCTCGTGGTCGCCTGGAACGCGCTCGCGATCGCGGCGATGGCAGAGGCCGGGCGCGTGCTCGACGAGCCGCGCTACCTCGCGGCCGCGACCGAGGCGGCACAGCGGCTCGAGCAGTGCTGCCGCGATGGCGATCGCGTGACGCGAGGGGTCGTGGGCTCGCGGCCGCTGGGCGAGGGCTTCGTCGACGATCACGCGTTGCTCGGCCTCGCGCTGCTGCGGCTGTTCGCGGCCACGGGCGATCGCGCGTGGCTGCAGCGCGCACACGAGCTGGCGCGGGCGCTGCGACGCGACTTCTGGGACGACGCGCGCGGCGGTCTGCGCCACCGCGCGCACGCCGGCGAGCTGCCGCTGGCGACGCTCGATCTCGACGACGGCCCCACGCCCTCGGGCACCAGCGCGACCGCGGCGCTGTGGCTCGAGCTCGGCACCCTGGTCGGCGACGACGCGCTGCGCGACGACGCGCTGGCGCTGCTCGATCGTTGGGGCCTCCGCGCCCAGCAGACTCCGGCCGCCGCGGGCACGCTGCTCGCGACGGCGATCGTCGCACCCCGGCTGCGCGAGGTCGTGATCGCGGGGCCCGCCGACGAGCCGCGCACGCGCGCGCTGCTCGAGGTGCTGCGCGAACCGCTGGGCACGCGCTTCGTGCTCGCGATCGTGCCGGCCGAGGGCATCGACGCGACCGCGGCCGCGCAGTGGCCATCGCTGGCGCACAAGACCGCCACCGCGGGCGTGCCCACGGCGTACGTGTGCGAGCACGGCAGCTGCCGCGCGCCGGCCCGCGATCCTGCGACGCTGCGCGCACAGCTGGACGTCCGCGGCTAGCCCGCGTCGTTCAGGTGTCGACCCAACGTCCGATCACGCGCTCGATCTCCGCGATCGAGAGCGTGCCGCGCCGCAGCACCCGTGGCCACGCGCCGACGCACGAGAGCACCAGCGAGGGCACTCCGCCCGCACACGGACCACCGTCGAGGATCATGTCGGGGCTCTCGTCGGGCTCGCCACCGGCGGGCGACAGCGCGGTGATGACCGCCTGCGCAGTCGTCGGCGGCGGCTCACCGAAGCGGTTCGCCGAGGGCGCCGCGATCCCGACCGGTGCGCCACGGCGACGGCCGAGCTCCGCGAGCAGCGACAGCGCGACGTCGTGCCGCGGCACCCGCAACCCGATGGTGTCGGCGCCGCCGGTGAGCCCCGCGGGCACGTCGTCGCGGCGACGCAGGACCAAGGTCAGCGGTCCGGGCCAGAACGCGCGCGCGAGCTCGAGCGCGTAGTCGGGGACGTCGTCGGCGAACGCGGAGATGCCGTCGGCGTCCGCGATGTGCACGATCAGCGCGCGCGTGCGCGGGCGCCCCTTCATGCGGTAGATGCGATCGATGGCGCCCTCCGAGCTGGTCAGCGCGCCGACGCCGTAGACCGTCTCGGTCGGGAACGCGACCACGCCGCCGCCCTCGAGCAACGCGACCGCCCGCGCGATGTCCTCGGGCACGGTGGGCGCCATCGTCGGATCATATCCCTGCGGCGCGCGGCTGCGGTAGCGTGCCGGCCGTGAGCAGGGACTACGACGCGATCGTCATCGGCTCTGGCCCCAACGGGCTCGCGGCTGCGTGCGCGCTCGCACGCGCGGGCGCCCGCGTCATGGTGCTCGAGGCCAACGCCGAGCGCTTCGGCGGGGCCGTGGGCTCGCAGCTGGGTGAGCGCTGCGGCACGCGGCCGGGCTTCGTGCACGACGTCGGTGCGGCGTTCTTCCCCTGGGGCGCGCTGAGCCCCGCGTTCCGCTCGCTGCGCCTGGAGGACTTCGGTCTGCAGTGGCTGGGCATGCCGATCGAGAGCTGCCACCCCGCGCCCGACGGCAGCTTCGCGTGCATCACCCGCGACCACGATCGCACCGCGACCATGTTCGGCTCGCCGCGCGATGGCGATCGCTTCCGCGACATCGCACGCTGGTACGGCAGCATCGAGCCGCACGTCATCGGGTTGCTCATGCGCACCTTCCCTGCGGTCGCACCGATGCTGCGGCTGCTGCCCGCCCACCTGCTGCGACTGGCCGGGGTGTTCCTGTCACGGGGTCGCTCACTCGCGCAGCGATGGTTCGAGAGCGAGGCCGCGCGACGCGTGTTGCCCGGGCTCGCATTGCACGTCGACGTCGGGCCCGACGACGCCTTCGGTGCCGCGCTCGGCTTCATGCTGGGCATGACCGCGACCACCGGTGGCTACGTGGTGCCGCGCGGCGGCGCGCAGTCGATCGCCGACGCGTTCGTGCGCTGCGCCGAGCACCACGGCGCGCGACTGCGCCTCGGGGCCCGCGTCGCACGGGTGATCGTCCGCAACGATCGCGCCTGCGCGGTCGCCCTCGCCGACGGCACCGAGATCGGCGCGCGCACGATCCTCGCCGACACCGACGTCGCGCGGCTCATGCTCGATCTGGTCGAGCGCGAGTACGTGCCCGGCCGCATGGTCGAGTTCCTGCAGGGCTATCCCCGCGGCTGGGGTGCGTTCAAGCTCGACTGGGCGCTGTCGGCCCCGGTGCCGTGGGCGTGCGAGCCGGCTCGGCGCGCGGCCGTGGTCCACGCCGGCGACAGCCTCGACGATCTGTCGCGCTTCACCGCGCAGGTGCGGCGCGGCGAGCTGCCCGACAATCCCTACCTCGTGATCGGCCAGCAGAGCCTCGCAGACCCCACGCGAGCGCCGGGCGGACAGCACACGCTGTGGGCCTACTCGCGCGTGCCACCGCAGCTACGCGGTGGTTGGGCCGCCCACGCACAGGCCTTCGCCGACCGCGTCGACGCGCGCATCGAGGCGCTGGCGCCGGGCTTCCGCGACAAGGTCATCGCGCGCCGCGTGGTCGCGCCGCCGGACCTCGAGGCGATGGATGCGAACCTCGTCGGCGGCGATCTCGGCGGTGGTTCCAACGCTTGGCACCGCCAGCTGCTGATGCGACCGCTGTTCCCGTGGTTCCGCTACCGCATGCCCGTGCGCGGGCTGTACCTGTGCTCGAGCTACGCGCACCCGGGCGCGGGCGTGCACGGCATGTGCGGCTGGAACGCGGCCGAGCGCGCGCTCGACGAGCTCGAGCTGCCGGCCGACTGAGCGAAGCGACCGGAAGAGAGGGTCCCGTGAGCTCGTCTGCGCGTCACGGCGCGATGCGGATCGTGAGCGCGAAGCGCTCGCCACGGCGGTCGAAGTCGACGCGCACCGAGTCGGCCTTGGACAGCTTGCGGTACTGCTCCATCATCAGCTCCGGCGTGATCGGATCGCCATCGAGCGCCGTGATGCGGTCGCCGTTGCGGAAGCCGAGCACATCCAACACCGACTCGCGCCGGATCGAGAACAGCTTGAACCCGCCGTCGCGCGAGGGAACGATGCGCACGGTGCCGGCCAGCGCCACGGGGTCGGTGAGCAGCCGCGCGCGATCCGACTTCGAGATGCTCGCCTCGAGTTCCGTGACCGGTCCGGTTGCCGGCGCCGGCGCGAGCGACGAGCTGGAATCCGCATCGGGCGACGGATCGACCGACAGCGACGTGCTGGCGATGGTCAGCTCCGACGGACCCAGCAGGCCCTCGCGCGGCGTCACACGCAGCGTGATCGGAGCCTCCTCGGTCTTCGCCTCCAAGCGCACATCGAACGGGCCGCCGCGCTCGAGCGCGTCCGACAGCGCGGTCGAGAGCGACCCGGCGCCAGCGTCGGCGTCGTCGACCGCGACCAAGCGCCACCCGGGTCGACGCGCGAGCCAGGCGCCGCACTCCGGGGCGAGCCCGCGGCGCACCGCGTCGACCGCGAGCTCGAGCGCACCGCGATCGACTTCGATCGCATCGGCGCCCTGCACCTGCACGCCGCGCGCGAGCACGTCGAAACCCCGCTCGATCCGATCGCGCCGCGGCGACTGCGGCCGCATCGTGCGGAAGCGATAGTGCTGGGTCCGCTCGGCGCCATCGCGCACGAGCGTGAGCGCGAACAGGCCCTGCGCCCGCGCGCTGCGCAGGGCCTCGCGCCACTGCGTGGTGGTGCCGATGGGAAGACCAGCCACGGTCTGCAGCGCGTCGCCCTCGCGCAGCCCCAAGCGCGCGAGCACCGACGCCGGCGCGATCGGACCGAGTCGACAGCCACCGCCGTCGAGCGGGACGCACGGCGTGGCGCCCGAGACCACCTCGAGCACCGCCTCGGTGAGCACCGGATCCTCGAGTCGCCACAGCGTGTCGGTGACGGCCTCGATCCACAGCGTCGGATCATCGACCGCGCGCGGCGGTTCGGCCTGCGGCGCGGGCCCGGCCGGTGCTGCGGGCGTGGGCGGCGGACTCGCGGCGGGCTCGCTCGGGGTCGGCTCGGGCGCACGATCACAGCCGTGCGACAGCACCGCCGCGACCATCACGCGCTGCAGATGTCGACGCATGCGTGGTCGCGGCTCAGCCGATGTCGATGCCGGCGGCGCTGCAGATCTCGATTGCCTGCGTGTAGTACTCGCTGCCCTTGGTCAGCTTGCCGAGCGCCTTGTTGGCCTTGCCCTTGTCGCCGAGCTTGCACGCGCTCTTGGCCATGATGAAGGCCGCACGCTGCGAGGGCTTGGCCTTGTAGGCCTTGCTCGCGAGCTCGTAGCCCTGCGCGGGATCCTTGAACACGGCCTTGCCGGCCTCGGCCAGCAGCGCGTCGGCGTCGACCTCGGGCACCGGCGGCGGCGTGGGCTTGCTCGGTGGTGTCGAGACCGGCGGCTTCTTCGGCGTCGGCGGCGTGGGCTTGTCCGGCGACTTCGCGACCGTGGGCTTGGGCGTGCTCGGCGTGGGATCGATCGAGGGCTCGGGCTCGCCACCGGCATCCGCCGTCGGCTCTTCGACCTTGGTGTCGGGCGTGGGCGTGGGCGTCGGCGTGGGATCGGCGGTCGGCGGCACCGCGGGTGTCGGCGCCGGAGCGTCGGCCTTGGCCTCGGCCGACGGCGGTGCGGCGGGCGTCGTCGCCTTGGTACCTGCGGTGACCGGCGCCTTCGATTCGGCGGCGGCGACCTGTGTCCCGCTCGGCGTGGGCTCGGGACGGCTGATCCACCAGAAGCCCAGCAGCGCCACGGCACCGATGCCCACCAGACCCAGCGCCAGCATCGCGCCGGCGCGTCGCGGCGGCTCACCGGTGTTCGCACTCGGACGCGAGACCGGCATCTGGCCGGAGTCGACGAACATCGGCGGCGCGACCGCGGGGTTGTGCTGCGGGTGCTGTCCCGACGACAGCGCCGCGATCTCCTCCGGCGACAGGCGCGGCAGGTTCGTGCTCGAGCTCGCGAGCATCGGCTCGGCGTCGTTGGCCGCGCGCGCGCGATCGTAGTTGAGCGTGCGGCGATCGACGTCCTCGGTGAGCGCGAGGTGGTAGTCGCCGATCTGGACCACGTCGCCTTCGTGCAACGTGGTGCGACCGGTCGCGGGTCGACCGTTGATCTTGATGCCGTTGTAGCTGCCGAGATCCTCGAGGATCCAGGTCTCGCCATCGGGCGTGAGCTTCGCGTGACGGCGCGAGACGTTCTTCTCGGTCAGCTGGATCGTGTTGCCCTGCTGCCGACCGATGGTGACGATCTCCTTGCCGAGGGGCACGATGGTGGTGCTGCCCTCGTCGTCCTCGATGATGAGGCGCAGAGACATCAAGACCATGAGATTAAGAACCCCCCGCAAACGGTGTCAAGCCGGCGGGCGCCGGCGGTTGGTCGAGGCCATGCGCCACACGGCCCCATGGCCGCGGCGCGACCGCCCCGTGCGAACGCAGCGGTGCGGCGTCCGCCGGGGCCGCCAGGGCCGCCGGGGCCATCGCACCCCTGCCGCGGCTCAGGGTCCCGCCTGTGCGGATCCCGCGTGCGCGAGCAGAACCGAGGCCGGGTAGACCGAGACCCCGGTCTCGTAGAGCTCGGGCAGCCGTCGGCGCAGCACGTCGACGGTCGCGGCCAGCGGGTGACCGATGGCGACCACGGGGCGCTCGTGTGACAGCGTCGCGGCGCGCTGCAGCGCGGCTTCGATCGCCGCCGGGTCGGGATCGTCGTCGAGGAAGACCTGCCGCGCGATCACGGGGACGCCGGCATCGCGTGCGGCCTGCTCCGCGACCGTTGCCGCGGTCGTGCGGGAGTCGAGCATGAACAACCCCCGCCGCGCCAGCACCGGCATGATGGCATCCATCGCCGCACGCTCGGCGCTGAGCCGCGAGCCCATGTGGTTGTTGATGCCCACGGCCGCGGGCACGCGCAGTAGCGCTGCCTCCAGCTTGCGGACGAGCTCGTCGGGCGGGTCGGATGCGAGCAAGAACGTCTCACGCGCGTCGTCGGTCTCGCGCATGCGACCGGGCTCGATCGGCTCCATCGGCAGGTGGAGCATGATCTCGCGGTAGCGCCGTCGATCGGCGCGCAGCCGCAGCTGCGCGCCGGGGGCATAGACCGCGCCCGGCAGCACCGAGAACGTGATGGGATAGCGCAGGTCGAGCAGCTGCTCGAACAGGTGCAACTCGCGGCCGACGTCGTCGATGACGATCGCGAGGTGGCCGCGCGCCTGCGACCACGGCAGCTGCCGGTCGCCACGCTCGCGCTGCCACGCGCGGGTGTCGGCGACCAGGCGATCGAGGCTGCGCTGGATCGCCGCGATCTCCTCGGCATCCATCGGCGGCGCGACCGGGGGCGCCGGCGCCAGCGCGAACGCGATCACGGCTGCGCCGATCCACGCGAGCAGGCCCCAGGGTTTGGCAGCGGTGGCCATCGGGCGGTTGCGCTGCGGATCACCGCCGCCGGCGCGGACGCACGCGATCCCACGCGACGAGGTGCTGCACCGCGGTGCGCAGCTGCAGGTCGTCGGCCGCGGCGCGCACCGCCGGGCTCTCGTCGCTCAACGACGGCACCACGCGGCCGAAGTCCTCGGGTCGCAGGTGTCGCGGTGCCTCGCGCTCGGGCAGGATCTCGGGCCGCGAGTCGCCCAGCGGCAGCTCGGCGCCCTCGCCCGCGCCGACGTGCACGTCGGGCGTGATGCCGCTGGCCTGGATCAGCCGATCGTCGGGCGTGTAGTAGAGCGCGGTGGTGAGCTTGAGCAGACTGCCGTCGTCGAGCTCGAACGGCGCCTGCACCGAGCCCTTGCCGTACGTGCGCTCGCCGATGATGAGCGCGCGACCGTGATCCTGCAGCGCACCGGCGACGATCTCCGAGGCGCTGGCCGAGGCCTTGTTCACCAGCACCACCAGCGGCAGATCCGACACCGTGCCCGGCCGCCGCGCGCGGGCCTCGTCGAGCAGCGTGCCGCGGCGGCCGCGGGTCCGCACGATCACGCCCTCGTCGACGAACAGATCGACGATGCCGACGGCCTCGTCGAGCAGGCCGCCGCCGTTGTCGCGCAGATCGAGCACCAGCCCCCGCAGGCCGGCCTTGCTGGCCTTGTTGCCCTCGCCGGTGCCGAGCTCGCGTCGCAGCCGCGCGATCGCGTCGTGGACCTCGCGCGCAGCCGCGTCCGAGAACTCGCGCAATCGCAGCGAGGCGATGCCCTCGCCGAGCACGCGCACCTCGACCGCCGGCGGGTCGATGACCTCGCGCACCAGCGTGACGCTGCGGACGATGCCGCGCGCGCGGTCCTCGACCGTGACCTTGATCGAGGTTCCGGGCTCGCCGCGGATCGTCGTGATCGCCCGCTGCAGGTCGGGAAACTGCGCGATCGAGCGGCCGTCGACCTTGATCACGCGATTGCCGGTGACGATGCCGGCGTCGTCGGCCGGACCATCGGGGATGACGTCGCGCACGTCGAGGAACCGCGTGCCGTCGGGGTCGCGGCCCAGCACCACGACCATGCCCACGCCGCCGAAGACCCCCTCGATGTCCTCGCGCAGCAGCCGAGCCTCTGCGGGCACCAGGAAATTCGAGTGCGGGTCGAGCTCGCTGACCAGGCCACGGATCGCGGCGTAGACCAGCTGCTCGCCGTCGACCGGGCGCACGTAGTGCTGCTCGATGATCGACAGCGCGCGCGCGAACATGTCGAGCTTCGCGTAGCGGGAGTGGCCGGCCGGGGCCGGCGGCGGCGTCGCGGTCGCGGCGATGGCCGGCCGCAGCTGCGCGCCCAGGACCACGCCCGCGGCGAGGCACGCCGCGCCGAAGAAGAGGGTTTTCGCGCGGGCTGCCACGGCGTCAAGCGTGGCCCACCCACACCGACCCACGCAAGCCTTTGCGCGTGCCGGCACACGCGCGTCCGATGTAACGTGGCGCGCGGGAGTCGGACGCACGGTGTCGGGTGCAGGCGATGGTGCGAAACCGGACGGTCCGGACGGGAGCCGGGGGGGCGTGAGTTCGCCGAACCTGCGGCTGTTGCCCGAGCGCGGCGCAGCTCCGCCGCCGCGGCCCGAGGCCGCGGACGACTCGAGCGGCGATGCAGCCCTGGTCGCACGCTCGCTGCACGGCGACATGGCGGCGTGGGGCCAGCTCTACGGCACGCACTTGCCCGGGGTGCTGCGGCACGTGTGCTTCCTGACCGGCGACGCCAACCTCGCCGAGGACCTCGCGCAAGAGACCTTCGCTCGCGCCCTCGCAGCGCTCGATCGCTTCGCGCATCGCTCGAGCTTCTCGACTTGGGTGCACGGCATCGCGATCAACACGGTGCGGAAGCATCGCGAGGCCGCCGCGCGCCAGGTCAAGGTCCGTGAACGCGCCGCTCGCATCGCGGCCGTGTCGGCGCCGCAGGACGAGCTCGATCGGCAGCAGGTGCAGCAGGCCCGCATCGAAGCGCTGTACGCGATCCTCGATCCGATGCCGCAGCACCTGCGCGAGGCCTTCGTGCTGCGCGACCTGATGGGCGTGCCGGTGGCCGAGGCCGCGGCGCAGCTCGACATCAGCGAAGAGAACCTCCGCGTGCGCGCGCATCGTGCCCGCGCGCGGGTCCACGCGGCGCTGGTGGCCGCGGGCTGGATCGAGCCGGAGGCGGACGAGCCATGAAGCCGCCGCGCGTCTCGCTGGCCGACTTCGTCGACTCGGTGCAGACCGGGCTCGATGCGCGGCGTCGCAACCTTCACGTCAGCGGCGACGTGCTCGACGTGGTCGCGCGCGCACGCTCGCTGGCACCCGAGGTGGTGCCACGCGCGTGGCTCGACGCCGCGCACGCGCTGCCGCCGACGCCACCTTCGGTCGCGGCCGTGCCCGCGGGCGGCCCGCTGGGGCAGTTCTTGGGCGAGGTCGCCGGCGCGCTGCAGTCGCAGCTCGACGCGCCGCGGGCTCCACCGGCGATCGCACGCACGCGGCCGCGGTGGGTGTTGCCGCTGCTGCTGGCCGCCGCGGCGGTGCTGCTGGCGCTGGGGCTGTCGTGGTCGCGTCGCTTCGTGCAGTCCGAGACGCCGCCGCGCGGTCACGAGGCCGCCGAGGATCTCGCGACCGAGCCGGACGCGCGGGAGCTCGCGACACCGCCGACGGCGCCCGCGACCTTGCCCGCGACGCTGCCCGAGTCCGTCGCGCCTGCGCCTGCACCGGTGGCGCCGCCGTCGGGGCAACGGGCCGCGCGCGCCAAGCCGGCGCCGCAGCTCGGCGAGCCCTCGCTCGAGGCGCTCGAACGCGAGGCGCAGACACTGTGGGCCGCGGGCGATCTCGACGGTGCGCGCGATCGCTTCGAGCGCATCGTCGCGCGCGGCGGCAAGTCGAAGATCGCCGAGCTCGCGCTGGGCGACCTCATCACCATCGCCATGCGCGGGCGCGACCGCACGCGCCTGCGCGCGGCGTGGTCGCGCTACGTCGATCGCTTCCCGCGCGGGCGCTACGCCGACGACGCCAGCGCGGGGCTGTGCCGCACCAACGCCGCCGCGGACCGCCCCGCCTGCTGGCGTGCGTACCTGGGCGCGTTCCCGCAGGGCGTGCATCGCAGCGAGGCGCGCGAGGCCGCCGGTGGCGCGGGGGCGCCGTGATGCGCGGCGGCGCGGCGCTGCGCGTGGCCATCGCGGCGCTGCTCGGTGGCGTCGCCGGCTGCGTGACCGACGTGATCGCCGACGGCGCGCCGACGCTGATCTGCACCGGCGAGTTGGTCGACTGCGACGGCGAGTGCGTGGAGCTCGACGAGAGCCACGACCACTGCGGCGACTGCGAGACCGCCTGCGGCGAGGACGAGATCTGTCACGATCGCCGCTGTGTTTGCGCGACCGGGTTGCACCGCTGTGGCGATGACTGTGTCGACCTCGACTCGGATCTGCAACACTGCGGGCAGTGTGACCACGCCTGTGCGGCCCAGCAGATGTGCGTCGAACAGGTCTGCGTACCCGGCTGAGGCCACGCGCAGCGTCGCCGCGTTCGCGCTGCTCGCCGCGCTGGTGGCCCCGCGCGTCCACGCGGCCGAGCCTGCGCCCTCGCCCACGGTGCCCGAGTTCGATCAGCCGGTCGCGCTCGCGGTGCCGACGCTGGTGCTGCGCTGCAGCGGCGTCGACACGAAGGATCTCGTCGCGCGGCTGAAGCTGCGCGCGCCCGGGCTGACGGTGGAGATCGCCGGTGACGGCGACCGCGTCGACGCGCCGATCCCCTTCGCGCACGCGATCTTGCACCCCGATGGCGAGATCGCGAACCGCTGGTCGCTCGCGGTCGTGCTGTCCAACGGCGACGCGTATCACCGCAGCTTCGACGCCGAGCCCGGCGACGTCGAGCGCGTGGCCGCGACCACCACGATCGCGCTGTTGCACGGCTGGACGCTGGCCAACCCGCAGCCTGCGACGGCGACCGCGAAGCCGACGGTCACGCCACCGCCGACCTCGCCGACGCCACCGCCGAGCACGACGCCACCGCCGATCGTGCGGCCACCACCACCACCACCGCGGCACGAGCTGGGCCTGGCGATCGAAGGTGGACCGATGCTGGGCCTGGGTCCGCCCAAGCGCAACGACGGGCTCGCCGCAGGCGTGGCCGCGCTCACCGTGTTCGCGCGGCTGCGTCGCGGGCCGAGCTTCGCCGTGCAGGTGCGCACCGCGTCGCGCACGCGCTTCGACTATGCGCTCGTGCGTGCCGGTGCGGTCGCGCGCGCGGGCTACACCTGGCGCTTCGATGCGCTCGATGTCGCGCTCGAAGGCCAGCTCTCGCTCGAGAAGTGGTGGATCACCCGCGGTGTGCACAGCGCGAGCCTCGACACGCGCATCGGCGCAGAGGCGGCGTCGCAGGACGTGATCGGCGCGGCCGCACGCGTGGCGGTCGGTCGTCGATTCGTGCGCGGTCGCGACGCACTGCGCGTGAGCGGGTTCACCTCGCTGGGCGGCGCGGGCATGCTGCGCGGTGGCATCGGCAACGTGCAGGTGCGCGGTCCCAGCGGCCTGGCCACCGACGCATTCCGCGTGGGTGGCTTCGAGTGGACGATGGGCCTCGAGCTCGCGTGGTCGCGCGCGCTGGTCCGACGATCGCGATCGAAGGCTGTAACGCGACCTCGCTGACGCGGACCTACGACGTCCCGGCAGGAGGCTTGCCCATGGTTCGTGCACGACTTGCGCCCGGCTGTCTCGCGCTTGCAGCGTTGATCTCCACCGCATGTGGCTCCGACTCGAACGCGGGTGAGGCCTCGTCGGCGGGCAGCAGCGGCGGCAGCGAGGGCATGACCACCACCGCGGAAGCGAGCGCGACCGGGGCGGACTCGACCACGACCAACGGCCTCGAGCGCTACCATCCGCTGGGCTACCACGAGGCCGGCATGCACGGCCCCGACATGAAGCTGCAGGCCGAAGACTGCCGCGAGTGTCATGGCGACGACCTCGCCGGCGGCACCTCCGAGGTCAGCTGCGATGCCTGTCATACCGCCGGCTGGCGCACCGACTGCGTGTTCTGCCACGGCGGCGAGCTCGATCAGACCGGCGCGCCGCCGCGCGACATCACCGGCACGACCGAGCTGTCGATGCTCTCGTTCATCGCGCACCCCAAGCACGTCGCGGAATCCAACCACCCCGCCTACGACTGCACGCAGTGCCACACCAAGCCGATGGACGTGCTCAGCAGCGGGCACATCTTCGATGGCACCGCTGCGGTGGCGGAGGTCTCGTTCGCGATGAGCCTCAGCGACGCCGGCGTGTGGGACGGCAGCGGCAACTGCTCGTCGCTGTACTGCCACGGCAACGGCCGCCAGGACGACGGCACCGCTTCGCACGACATGGCCACGCCCAGCTGCGGCGGCTGCCATGCCTATCCCGGCACCGAGAACTCGAACACCAACGCGCTGTCGGGTCGACATGGCGAGCACATCGCCGACCAGGGGCTGTCGTGTCAGGACTGCCACGCGGACACCGACGCGGGCGGCTCGATCGTCACCGCGACGCTGCACGTCGACGGCTCGCCGCAGGTCAAGCTCGCCGGCGACGCGGCGGTGCTGATGTGGGATCCGGTGGCGAAGACCTGCCTGGGCAGCTGCCACGGCGCCGAGGAAACGCGGATCCACACCGCCGAGGACAACTGGTTCAACCTCTGAGGCGCGCGCCGGCGCCGACGCTCACTCGAGCAGCAGCGCGACGTCTTCGTCGTCGGGCGCGTCGTCGAGCTCCGGCGTCGGCTCGACCGCCGCACGTCCACGGCGCGCGCTCTTGGGCTTGCGCGTCGCGACCGCGCGGCGCAGATACGGCTCGGGATCGACCGGCCGCTCGCCGTGGCGCAGCTCGACGTAGACGGTCTGGCCCAGGCCATCGTCGATGGCCTTGGGCGCGGCGTGGCCCAGCGCGGTGCCGGGCTCGACCGCGTCACCGGGCGCGACCGCGATCTTCCACAGTCGCGCGGTGAGGCTGTACTGCCCGCCACCGTGCTCGATCACCACGGCCTCGCCGTACTCCGGCAGCTCGGTGACCATCACGACGCGGCCGGTGGCCATCGCGTACACGGTCTCTTCGCGCGCCGCGGTCAGCTCCACGCCGTTGCGCACCACCGGCACCGCGAGCACGCGATCGAGGTGGGTACCGAAGCGGCCGACCACGTTGCCCACCACGGGGCGCCGCAGCGAGCGTGCGCCGTCGAGGCCGCGCAGCTGCTCGAGCTCGGTCCAGTTCGACTTCACCAGGCGGATGAGCTCGCGGTTGGCGGCTCGCGAGGTCTTGTTCGAGCGGCGCAGCGCGAGCTTGCGGGAGCGGACTGCACCATCGACCTGCGGATCGATCGCGGCGCCGGCGTGGTGCAGCACCTCGCCTTGCATGGTGTAGATGCCGCCCACGGTCGCCAACGCGGCCAGCTCGCGCGAGGCCGACAACAACTCGGCGCGCGCGCGCGCGCGTGCGCGGCGATGCGAGGACAACTCGTGGAGATCGTGGCGCACCAGCTCGCGCAGGCTGCGGGCCTGCGCGAGCCGCTGGGCGGTCGCGCCCTCGCCCTCGTCGCCGAAGCGCTCGCCGAAGGCCAGCCGCGCCGCGCCGCCGCGCGCGAGCTTGTACAGCGCTCGCGCACGCGCACGCAGCCGGGCCTCGCGCGCGTCGGTACCCTCGGCGTAGGCCGACAGCCGCCGCATGCTCTCGCCGCTGGCGTGATCGAGCAGCGCCGCGGTGTACTGCAGGCTGCTCTGCTCGCGATCGAGCGCTTCGAGCCCGCGATGGATCTCGGCCGAGGATCGCGTCAGGCCCAGCTCGCGCTGCAGCGTCTCGACCAGCTCGGCGCCCAGCGCCCGCGCGCGACGGGGCGCGGCGATCGCCGTGGTCGCGGCACCGGTGATCACCAGCGCGAGCGCGCCGAGCACGAAGCGGTGGCGGATCGGATGCGGCATGGCGGCTAGCCCTCGACGTAGCGCGCGACGGCAGCGCGGCTGCCGAGCACACCCAGTGCGGCGCCGAAGCCCACCAGCGCGGCGCACTCGATCGGCGACAGGAAGCGCAGCCCGCCGGCCGCGAACGCCAGCGCGAACGCGTCGGTCAACAGCGGACGGACGGCATCGAACCCGAAGTAGAGCATCGTGACCGCGGCCGCGGCCCCGAGCGTGCCCTGGACCAGGCCCTCGACCACGAACGGTCCGTGCACGAACGACGCGGTGCCGCCGACCAGGCGCAGGATCTGGATCTCCGCGCGTCGGGCATACACCGCGAGTCGGATCGTGCTCCACACGATCGTCAGGCACGCGAAGCCCACCAGCGCCGCGGCACCGATGGCGATGCGTCGCAGCGTCTCGAGCAGGCTCTGCGCGCGCGCGGCCCACTGCCCCGCCGCGACGACGTCCTCGACGTCGGGCTCGGCGCGCAGCTCGCTCGCGAGCGTGTCGGCCAGCGCGACGTCACCGCCGCGCACGTGGATCTCGAGCGACGTCGGCAGCAGCTCGGCCTCGATGCCCTCGAGCAATCGCTCGTCGCCGCCGAGCCCGTCGACCAGCCGCGCCTGCGCCTGTGCGGGCGTGACGATCTCGACCTGCTCGACCTGCGGCAGCTCCGACAGGCGCGCGGCGAGGTCGGCGGTCGCGGCCTCGCTGGTGCCCTCGGCGAGATACGCCGTCACGGGCACGTCGACGCCCCAGTGATCGGCGATCGATCGCGCGTTGCTCCACACCAGCATGATGGTGCCCAGCAGCAGCATGCACACCGCGAAGGTGGCGATCGCGAGCAGCTGCACCAGCGGTGCCTGGGCCATGCCGCGCAGGCCGCGGGCGGTCACGTAGCGCATCGCGTACAGCTGACGCATCACGCCACCGCCCCCACCGCGATCGGCTGCAGCGGCAGCAGTGGCTCGCTCGTCTCGGGCTCCGCCACCACCGCCACCGCATCGGAATCGGCGACCAGTCGGCCGCGGGCGAGCTCGAGCCGATGGCTCGCGGCGACGTGGTCGATCACCAGCGGGTCGTGGGTCGCGATCATCACCGTGGTCCCACGCGCGCACACGCGCTGCAGCAGCTCGAGGATCTCGCGCGACAGCCGGGGGTCGAGGTTGCCGGTCGGCTCGTCGGCCAGCAGGATCGCGGGGTCACCCGCGAGCGCGCGCGCGATCGCGACGCGCTGCTGCTCGCCGCCGGACAGACATCGCGCCGGTCGCCGGGTGTCGGGGTCGAGCTCGACCTCGAGCAGGCTCTTGCGCGCGCGCTGCTCCACCTCGGCGGGGCCGATGCCCAGCACCTGCAGCGCCAGCGCCACGTTCTCGCGCGGCGAGGCGTCGGGCAGCAGCTTGAAGTCCTGGAACACCGCACCGACGTTGCGGCGCAGGTACGGGATGCTCGACTTGCGCAGGCGATGGATGTCGCGCCCGGCCACGCGGATCGTGCCGCGATCGGGGCGCTCGCTGGCGAGCACGAGCTTGAGCAGCGTGCTCTTGCCCGCGCCCGAGGGCCCCGTCAGCAGCGCAAAGGCGCCCTCGGCCACGGCGAAGCTGACCTCGTCGAGCGCCGTCACGCGCCCGCCGCGGTTGCCGTAGCTCATCGTCACGCCTGCGAACTCGAGGATCGCCATGGTCAGCCAGGTCTAAGCACGACCGTCGCGTCCCTGGCCAGTTTTCGGCGCGGACTGGGGGTGCCCCGGGCCGTCATCGCAGGGCCCGCGGCGCGGCGGTGCGGGCGGGCGCCCTTCGCCCGCGCGTCCGGGGCAGCGCGTCGGCGAGCCGCGCGATCGCGGCGTGCAGCTCGCCGGGCGTGTGCCGCGAGTAGCCCAGCCGCACCGCGTTCGCGGTGCGCTGCGACGGCGCGAACGCGAAGTGTCGCCCCAGCCCGATCGCGACGCCGTGCTCGCGCGCGCGCTGCCGCCACGATTCCAGATCGATCGCGGGGTCGACCTCGAGCCACAGCGCCATGCCGCCCGCCGGCAGCTCGAACCGCACCGCGCCCGCGAGCGAGCGGGTGAGCGCGGCCGCGGCGGCGTCACGACGCTCGAGCTGCAGCTTCCGCATGCGCCGCACGTGGCGGGCGATCTCGCCGTCCTCGAGCAGCTCCGCCAGCGCGCGCTCGAGCACGGGATCGCCGCTGCGATCCATCGTCGTCCGCACCGCGGCCAGCGCCCGCACCAGCGGCGGTGGTGCCACCACGCAGCCGCTGCGCAGGCCCGGCGCCACCACCTTCGACAGCGTCGCGACGTAGACGACGACGTTGGCGACGTCGTGGCTCGCCAGCGGCGCCGGCGGCCGCGAGCCGTAGTGGAACTCGTGGTCGTAGTCGTCTTCGAGCACGATCATTCGCCGCGCCCGCGCGAGCTCGAGCAACGCCAGCCGACGCGCCGGCGACAGCGTGACCAGCGTAGGAAAGTGGTGGTGCGGCGTCAGGTAGACCATGCGCACGGCTCGGCGCGCGCACACGGCCGCGAGCGCAGCGACGTCGAGTCCATCGCGGTCGACCGCGATGGGCAGCAGCTCCGCTCCGGCGCCGCGCAGCGCGTCCCAGGCCGGCCGGTAGCCGGGATCCTCGACCGCGACGACGTCGCCGGGGCGCAGCAGCGTGCGCGCGACGAGGTCGATCGCCATCTGACTGCCGCGCGTGACCATCACCGCGTCGGCTTCGATCGCCAGGCCTCGCGTGTCGCGGAGCATCACCGCGAGCTGCTCGCGCAACCGCGGGTGGCCGCAGGGCCCGCCGTACTCGCACGACTCGCGCAGCGCCAACGCGCGCCGCAGCGCACGGCCCAGCATCGTCACCGGCAGCTGCCGCGGGTCGGGCAGGCCGACGTCGAGCCGGTAGCGCGCCGGGACTCCCGGCGGCTCGTCCTCGTGCGGCGCGAGCTCCGATCGCGGGAGCGCGAAGCCCAGCGGCTGCGGCACCCGCCGTGGGCGAGCGGCGGTGGGTGCCCGCGGCAGCGGCGATCCGACGAAGGTCCCGCGGCCATGGCTCGCGTCGATCCAACCCTGGGTCGCGAGCTCGCGGTAGGCCGCGACCACGGTGTTTCGATGCACGCCCAGGCGCGCGGCGAGCACCCGCGTGGGCGGCAGGCGGTCGCCGGCACGCAGACGTCCGCCGCGGATCGCTGCGATGATTCCGGTTGCGATCGACGCGTAGCGCGGACCGGCGGTCTCGGGCAGCTCGAGGTCGACGGGCCAGCGCGCCACGGTGGTCCATCGAGTTTATCCGAAGTGGACCATGTCGATGGACCACTTTCGTCCCACGCTGCAGCCCATGGACGACGCACGAGCGCTCCCCGAGACCCCGCGCACGCGCCTGGGCCGTCGCCCCGCCCGGGGCAGCCACGAGCGCGCGGTGATCGACGCGATCCTGGACGAGGGCCTGGTCTGCCACCTCGCCTTCACCGACGAGCACGGCGCCTGCCTCGTCCCCACCGCCTACGCGCGCGACGGCGACGCGGTGTTGTTGCACGGTTCGCCACGCGCTCGTTGGCTGTGCACGCCCGAGCTGCCGGTGTGCCTGTGCGTGACGCTCGTCGACGGGTTGGTGCTCGCGCGCTCGGCCATGCACCACTCGATGAACTACCGCGCGGTCGTGCTGTTCGGCGCGCTGCAGCCGGTGCTCGACCCGGCGGCGAAGGCGGCGGCGCTGCGCACGATCGTCGAGCACCTCGTGCCGGGTCGCAGCGACTCGATCCGGTCGGCCAGCGCCAGCGAGCTCGCCGCGACCGCGGTCGCGCGACTGCCGATCACCGAGGGCTCGGCGAAGGTCCGCACCGGCGGTCCGCTCGACGACCAGCGCGAACCGCCGTCGTCGGCGTGGACCGGGGTCCTGCCGCTGTCGCTGCAGCCCGGCGCCGTCGACGACGAAGCCCCCGCCCACGTGCGTACGTGGTCGCGGGGGCCTCGTCTGCGTTGACGTCTCGGCGCGGGCGCGCCGGCGCGCGCGCGATCAGCCGCCGGCGCCGACGGCCCCGCTGATCTCGACGAACGCGTTCGCGCTCGCGGTGAGATCGTCGGTCGAGGCCTTCAGCACGCCGCCGACCTCGCCGAGGGCCTCGAGCGCGCAGCCAAGGCCGACGCCAGTCTTGAGGTCGAGGTCACCCTCGAGCGACGCATCGACCGCACCCTTGACCGCGCCCGAGGCCGCGGTCACCAGGTTGCCCGCCGCCTTCGCGACGATGTCCGCCTTCGCCTTCACCGCGAGCATCGCCGAGAAGCGGGTCTTGAACATCTCGAGGAACGCCTTGAACTCCGCCTGCGCGTCCGCGTCGAGCCCAGCCTTGAACTGGAAGCCGATCGACAGCGACGGCGGACGGCACTCGATCTTGGCCTCGGCCTTCGCCTCGACCTGCGCCTGGCACTCCGCCTTCACCATCGGCGGGGTCACCTCGCCCTCGCACTTGCCCTCGCACTTCGCCTCGGCCATCGCCGAGACGTCGCACTTGGCCGTCGCACCGGCCTCGCACATCGCCATCCCGGGGTTGTACTTGCACGAGCCCTCGCAGCGGCCGCCGCAGCTGCCACCAGCCTCGAGCTTGCACTCGCCCTGGCACATCGCGTCGCACGAACCCGCGCAGTTGGTCACGAAGCCCATGCCGTCGGTCTCGCACGCTCCACCGGCGCACGCCGAGCAGTTGCCCTGGCACGTACCGTTGCACGAGCCCTCGCACGCCGCCGCGACCTCGAGCTGGCACGAACCCGTGCAGCTACCCGAGCACTCGAAGTTCGGCGCCGTGCCCTCGCACTCGAGCGTGCCCATCGCCGAGCAGTCCGCCGCGACGTCCGCCGAGACCTCGCACGAGCCCTCGCACTTCGCTTCGATCATCCCGGGGTCGGCCTCGACGTCGCACTCCGCCGCCGCCTTCGCCGTCACCTCGAGGTCAGCCTCGCACTTCGGCGGATCGTACTTGATCGACAGGCTGCCCTCGACCGACGCCGACAGCTTCGCCTGGATCGCGCCCTTGACCGCAGCGCTCAGCGCCGGCAGGTCCATCTCCGCGTAGCCGTCGATCGCGAGGAACGACGCCATGCCCTCGAGCTCCGCGCGGATCGAGCCGCTGATCGTCGACGCAGACGCGCGCACGTCGAGCACCGCGCCAAAGAAGCCGTCGATGCTCGCGACGCCCGAGATCGAGGCGTTGCCGTCCGCCAGGCCCTCGTCCGGACACACCAGTCCGCACTTCTCGAGGAGGCTGCCGCCGGGGTTGTCAGGATCGCATCCCTGCATCGAGGCGACCGCGATGCCGCTGAGCAGGCCGATGCCCGCGATCGAAAGGAAACGAGGAGCTGGGGGAGTCGATGCGCGCATGGTCATACCGTCCTTGCCGAACCATCGGCCGGGTGGTTGTCCGCGCTGCCGAGCGCCGGATCCATCGCCACGGCTCGCACGCGCGTGCAAAAAGCGAAACGGGGCTGCCCGCGTGTGCGGACAACCCCGTTCGTCGAGCACCAAGGGTGCTCGCGCTGCCGTGCGGATCAGCCGCCGGCGCCGACCGCTCCGCCGACCTCGACGAACGCGTTCGCGCTCGCGGTGAGATCGTCGGTCGAGGCCTTCAGCACGCCGCCGACCTCGCCGAGGGCATCGAGCGCGCAGCCAAGGCCGATGGTGGCCTTGAGGTCGAGGTCACCCTCGAGCGACGCATCGACTGCACCCTTGACCGCGCCCGAGGCCGAGGTCACCAGGTTGCCCGCCGCCTTCGCGACGATGTCCAGCTTCGCCTTCACCGCGAGCATGGCCGAGAAGCGCGCCTTGAACATCTCGAGGAACGCCTTGAACTCCGCCTGCGCGTCCGCGTCGAGCCCAGCCTTGAACTGGAAGCCGATCGACAGCGACGGCGGACGGCACTCGATCTTGGCCTCGGCCTTCGCCTCGACCTGCGCCTGGCACTCCGCCTTCACCATCGGCGGGGTCACCTCGCCCTCGCACTTGCCCTCGCACTTCGCCTCGGCCATCGCCGAGACGTCGCACTTGGCCGTCGCACCGGCCTCGCACATCGCCATCCCGGGGTTGTACTTGCACGAGCCCTCGCAGCGGCCGCCGCAGCTGCCACCAGCCTCGAGCTTGCACTCGCCCTGGCACATCGCGTCGCACGAACCCGCGCAGTTGGTCACGAAGCCCATGCCGTCGGTCTCGCACGCTCCACCGGCGCACGCCGAGCAGTTGCCCTGGCACGTACCGTTGCACGAGCCCTCGCACGCCGCCGCGACCTCGAGCTGGCACGAACCCGTGCAGCTACCCGAGCACTCGAAGTTCGGCGCCGTGCCCTCGCACTCGAGCGTGCCCATCGCCGAGCAGTCCGCCGCGACGTCCGCCGAGACCTCGCACGAGCCCTCGCACTTCGCTTCGATCATCCCGGGGTCGGCCTCGACGTCGCACTCCGCCGCCGCCTTCGCCGTCACCTCGAGGTCAGCCTCGCACTTCGGCGGATCGTACTTGATCGACAGGCTGCCCTCGACCGACGCCGACAGCTTCGCCTGGATCGCGCCCTTGACCGCAGCGCTCAGCGCCGGCAGGTCCATCTCCGCGTAGCCGTCGATCGCGAGGAACGACGCCATGCCCTCGAGCTCCGCGCGGATCGAGCCGCTGATCGTCGCCGCCGAGGCGCGCACGTCGAGCACCGCGCTGAAGAAACCGTCGATGCTCGCGACGCCCGAGATCGAGGCGTTGCCGTCCGCCAGGCCCTCGTCCGGACACACCAGTCCGCACTGCTTGGCCAGATCTCCCAACGGTCCGCCGTCGTCGCAGCCCTGCACCGATGCGACACTGATGCCGCAGAGCAGACCCAGGCCTGCGATGCTGAGAAGGCTGTGGTTCGAGCGCCGGACGGAAAGGTTCGTTTCGCTGGTCATAATCTCTGTGCTCTCCCTTGTCTGCTCTGCCCGATGGTTGCGCTTCGACGGAGGCCTTGGGCCACCGATGCACGCACCCTGAAGTTTGCTTCACGTGGGTTGGTTGACGAACGACGGATCGTGCTCGTGATCGAGATGCCGCGCCGGTGGTCGTCGGCGCGGGGGACCGTCGTGCTGGGGATGGTCCCACAGCCCGGCCGCGGGCTGCAACTGTCCGGGTCCGACTTCGCTGGTGGAAATCGACCCGTGGGCGAGCCGCGCCGATGATCGATTTCTGCGGGGTTTCTTGACCCTGCGGCGAAGATGTGTGCCCAGGTGCCGCGCTCGGGGCACGATGCCCCGCGATGCGGCATGATGCCGCGCGAGTGAGCGACAGCGACGCAGAAACCCCGCCGCGAGGGCCTGCGAGCCCCGTAGACCGACTGCAAGGTATGGCAGGCTTTCCGCGCTTCGCGTGGCAGCGCGGTCGAGTCGGCCCGTTCGCGGACGCGAGCGTCTCGCTTGCGGATCGCGGTCTGCTCTTCGGCGAGAGCGTGTACGAGGTGCTGCCGATCACAGCGGGACGCACCCGTTGGATCGGTGCTCACTTCGCACGCATGCGCGAGGGTGCCGCCTCGCTCTCGCTCGCGGTGCCACCGTGGTTGCACCCACCGGTGGCGTGGCCCGACGCGCTGGTTGCGGCCGAGGGCATCACCGATGGGCTGCTCTACGTGCAGCTCACCGGCGGGCCGGCACCGCGTGCGCACCTGGGCGCGGGTGCGGGCGACATGTTCGCGTATGCGATGCCGCACGACTTCCCCGACGCGGCCCGGCGCGCGCGGGGCATCGGCGTGATCCTGCGCGACGAGCTGCGCTGGGCGCGTTGTGACCTCAAGACCACGATGTTGTTGCCATCGATCCTCGGCAAGCGCGACGCGCGAGCGGGCGGCGCCGACGAGGTGCTGTGGGTCGACGCTCGCGGCACCGTGGTCGAGGGCGGATCGAGCAACCTCGCGATCGTCGAAGGCGAGGCGATCGTCACGCCACCGCCGGGACCGTGGCGACTGCCCGGCATCACGCTCGCGATCGTCGAGGGCCTCGCGGGCGCGATGGGATTGCGGTGGCGCTTCGAGACCATCACGCGCGAGCGCCTGCGCCAGGCCGACGAGGTCTTCGTCACCGCGACGTCGCAGCTGGTGATGCCGGTCGTCACCATCGACGGCGTCGCCGTGGGCACGGGTCCGATCGCGAAGCGACTCGGCGACGCACTGGCCGAGGCGATGTCGCGCGGCTGATCGCCGCGCGCGTCAGATCAACAGCTGCTCGAGCAGCTCGAGGTACTCCTGCTCGGACTCGTCGAAGTGCTTGTCCGACTTGAACGTGTCGCGCGCGGCCTTGAGGAACAGCTCGCGGTGGGCGTGGGGGATCCGCGTGGGATCGACGTCCTCGGCCGGCGGCGGCCGCTCGAGCCAGCGCTCGATCTGCGCGCGGTCCTGCTGCAGGCCGAGCTTCTCGACCATGCGCATCACGAACTTGCGCTCCTCGGGGCGCACCTCGAGATCGACCCACACGAACGAGCACACGAACTCGAGCAGCTTCAGCCGCTCGTCGTGGGAGAGCTTGTCGAGCATCGCAGCGAGGGTATCACGCGCGGGCTCCGGCCGGCATCACCGGAGCCCGTCCGCAGGCGTGCACACCAGGGGTGCGATCAGCTGCAGCCCGAGGTCGAGCCACACGTGTTGCACTTCAGGCACGAGCCGTTGCGCACCATCGTGAAGCTCTGGCAGTTCGGGCAGGCATCGCCCTCGTAGCCCTGCATGCGCGCCTTGTAGACCTGGGCCGAGAGCGCCACCGCGGCGCGGACCTTGGCCGAGCGCTCGGGCTGGGCCCCGTCGCGCGCGCCGTCGCCCGGCGCTTCGTAGGTCTGGCTGGCCTCGGCGGTGCGATCCTCGAACTCGATCGGCGTCGGCGGCACGAAGCCCGAGACCTTGGCCGAGAGCCGCAGCGGACCCGGCGTGACCACGCGCTCCTCGACGACCTCCTCGTCGCCGTAGTCGACGCCCGGCAGCATCTCCTCGTCCGCGTCACCGGTGGTGTCGGGGGTCAGGTCCTCCGGCATCACGTGCGCGAGATCGTTGCGACCGAGGTAGCTGACCGCGAGCTCGCGGAAGATGTAGTCGATGATCGACGTGCACATCTTGATGTGCGGGTGACCGTGCACCGGGCCGTTGGGCTCGAAGCGCGTGAACGTGAACGCGTCGACGTACTCCTCGAGCGGCACGCCGTACTGCAGGCCCAGGCTGCACGAGATCGCGAAGCAGTTCATCAGGCTGCGGAAGGCGGCGCCCTCCTTGTGCATGTCGATGAAGACCTCGCCGAGCGAGCCGTCCTGGTACTCGCCGGTGTGGATGTAGACCTTGTGGCCGCCGATGGTGGCCTTCTGCGTGTAGCCGCCGCGGCGATCCGGCATGCGGCGGCGCTTGGCCAGGTAGCGGTAGACCATGCGCTCGGACACGCGCTCGACCACCTGCGGCTGCGAGGTCGCGGCCGCGGCCACCGCCGGCAGCTGCTCCTCGTCGTCGGTGTCGCTGGTGACCTCGTCGAGCAGCGCCGCCGACAGCGGCTGGCTCAGCTTGCTGCCGTCGCGGTACAGCGCGATGGCCTTGAGGCCCTGCTGCCACGACGCGAGGTAGACGTCCTCGACCTCGGCGACGGTGGCGTTGTTGGGCATGTTGATGGTCTTGCTGATCGCGCCCGACAGGAACGGCTGCGCGGCCGCCATCATGTGCACGTGGGCCATCGGCGCGATGAAGCGCTTGCCGTAGCGACCGCACTTGTTGGCGCAGTCGAACACCGGCAGGTGCTCCGCACGCAGGCCCGGCGCGCCCTCGACCGTCATGGTGCCGCAGACGTAGTCGTTGGCGATGCGGATGTCCTCGCTCGAGAAGCCGATCTCGCGCAGCAGGTCGAAGGTCGGATCGGACAGCTGCGCCTCGGTGAAGCCGAGCACGTCGCGGCAGAACGCGTCACCCAGGGTCCAGCGGTTGAACGCGAAGCCGATCTCGAACGCGGCCGGCAGCTCGGACTCGATCTTGGCCAGCATCTCGCTGGTGAAGCCCTTGGACTTGAGCTCGGCGTGGGTGATGCGCGGCGAGCCCACCAGGCTGCCGGCACCCCGGCAGTAGCGCACGATGGCCTCGACCTGCGCGGCGTCGTAGCCGAGGCGGCGCAGCGCCGTGGGCACCGACTGGTTGATGATCTTGAAGTAGCCGCCGCCGGCGAGCTTCTTGAACTTCACCAGCGCGAAGTCGGGCTCGATGCCGGTGGTGTCGCAGTCCATCAGCAGGCCGATGGTGCCGGTGGGCGCGATCACGGTGACCTGCGCGTTGCGGTAGCCGTGCTGCTCGCCCAGCGACAGCGCCTGATCCCACTGCTGCCGCGCCGCCGCGAGCAGGTCCGCGGGGCAGTGCGAGGGATCGATCGCCGTCGGCAGCACCGACAGGCCCTCGTACTCGCTCGCGGGCGCGTCGTAGGCCGCGCGACGGTGGTTGCGGATGACCCGCAGCATGTTGGTGCGGTTGGGCCCGTAGCCGGCGAAGGCGCCCAGCTCGGCCGCGAGCTCGGCGCTGGTGGCATAGCTCGCGCCGGTCATGATCGCGGTGACGGCACCGCAGATGGCCACGGCCTCGGCCGAGTCGTACGGCAGGCCCGAGACCATGAAGTAGGTGCCCAGGTTCGCGTAGCCCAGGCCCAGCGTGCGGTACTTGTAGCTGAGCTCGGCGATGCGGCGGCTGGGGAACTGCGCCATCAACACCGAGATCTCGAGCGCGACCGTCCACAGCCGGCACGCGTGCAGCATCGCCGGCACGTCGAGGCCGCCGTCGGCGGTCAGCAGGCGCATGAGGTTGAGCGACGCGAGGTTGCACGCCGTGTCGTCGAGGAACATGTACTCGCTGCACGGATTGCTCGCGTTGATGCGGCCCTCCGCCGGGCACGTGTGCCACTCGTTGATGGTGGTGTCGAACTGCAGGCCCGGGTCGGCGCACGACCACGCGCCCAGCGCGATCTTGTCCCACAGCTCGCGCGCGCGGACGGTCTTGGCCAGCTTGCGATCGGTGCGGCGCATCAGCGACCACGGACCGTCCTGCTCGACCGCGTGCAGGAAGTCGTTGGTCAGACGCACCGAGTTGTTCGAGTTCTGCCCCGAGACCGTGCCGTAGGCGTTGCTGTCCCAGCCGGTGTCGTACTCGGCGAAGTCGATGCGGGTCACGCCCTGACGCGCGAGCTGCAGCGTGCGCTGCACGTAGTTCTCGGGCACCTCGGCGCGACGGGCCGCGCGCATGGCCTTGCGCAGCGCGGGGTTCTTGTCCGCGTCGAAGCGCGCATCACCCTGCAGCGACGACGACAGCCCCGCGCGCAGCACCTCGTTGAGGTGGAAGTTGCAGGCCTTGCTGCCGGCGACCAGCGCCGCGACCTTCTGCTCCTCGACGACCTTCCAGTCGATGAAGCTCTCGATGTCGGGGTGGTCGATGTCGACCACGACCATCTTGGCCGCGCGACGCGTGGTGCCACCACTCTTGATCGCGCCCGCGGCACGATCGCCGATGCGCAGGAAGCTCATCAGGCCGCTGCTGCGACCGCCGCCCGACAGCCGCTCGCCCTCGCCGCGCAGGCGCGAGAAGTTGGTGCCGGTGCCCGAGCCGTACTTGAACAGCCGCGCCTCGCGGACCCACAGATCCATGATCCCGTTTTCGCCCACGAGATCGTCGTCGACCGACTGGATGAAGCATGCGTGCGGCTGCGGACGCTCGTACGCGTTCTGCGAGCGGCGCACCTCGCCGGTCTGCGCCTCGCAGTAGTAGTGACCCTGCGCGGGCCCGGTGATGCCGTAGGCCCAGTGCAGCCCGGTGTTGAACCACTGCGGGCTGTTGGGTGCCGCGATCTGCGTCGCGAGCATGTGCAGCATCTCGTCGTGGAAGGCGCGGGCCGAGGCCTCGTCGCTGAAGTAGCCGTGACGGAAGCCCCAGTACGTCCAGCAACCGGCGAGGCGCCCGAACACCTCGCGGCTGTCGTTCTCACCGCGGGTGCGCTCGGCCTCGGGCAGCTCCGCGAGCGCCTCCTCGTCGGGCTCGCTGCGCCACAGCCACTGCGGCACGCCCGGCTCGGGCACCTTGCGCAGCAGCGCCGGCACGCCGGCCTTGCGGAAGTACTTCTGCGCGAGGATGTCGACCGCGACCTGCGACCAGCCCTTGGGCGTTTGGATGTCCTTGGCCTCGAAGACCACCGAACCATCCGGGTTCGCGATGCGGGAGCTGCGGGACTCGAACTCGATCCCGGCAAACGGCTGGGATTGCTCCGGCGTGAAGTGACGCGTGATCTTCATTGTCAGGAACTCCGTCGGGCGAGCGGGGTGGGCGTTGGGCCGCGGGGCGAGGAGGCGGCCGAGGTAGAGGAGGAAGACGAGGCGCGCGTCTGAACGGATGAACAGCCCGGTCCACAGAAAGGGTAACAGGACCCCGGCGACCCGCTTGGGGGTGGGTCGCTTTGGGGTCCGAAGCCACGTCCCCAGGGGGGCGCGGGAGGGTCGGGCCGACCGTCCGTTTCGGCCCGGCCCCGCTGGCGACCGAGGGGCTCGGCCGGGCGTGGACGGGTCGTCCTCCGCACGGGGTGGCGTCGCGAGGCGGCGACACCCCATGTTGAGGTGGGGGCTATGTAAACCACAAGATGTTGGGGCTCGCAAGAAGCCGACGCGTCTGCACGGGCCCCGGTCGCGCGCAAGTTATCCACAGGGGGGCCGCACCGGCCGGCACCCCCGGCCTCCCCAGGCGATCCACAGATCTATCCACAGATTTCCCGGCGGCTCGGACGCCGGCGGACGGCCAGCCAGAGCGCCGGCGGCGGATCGCCGAATCCCGTTCGGCGGGGGGTCTGGAACGTTGGCATGGCCAACCGGCCGGGCCCGCTGCACACCGACGCCGCGGGGCAGTGCGCGAGTGGCACTGCACAGCGTCGCTTCACACCCACCCTCGCCGACCTGGCCCGAACGCGGCCGGGTTTTTTTCGTCGAGGAGATCTCTCCGCGCGCTGCCGCGCTTGCCCGTTGCGTGGGCTTGCTCGATGATTCGGCGCCAGCGATGGCCCGCAACGCCAACGAGATCTTTCGCGCACAGGTCGGCTACGGCGAGCTCGAACGGCTCTCCGCGCTCGAGACCCTCAAGGGCCTGCGCAACCCCGAGCTGGTGACGTTGGGTGACCTCGTCGGCTTCCTCGACTCCCGCGGACTGTGGCCGCAGTTCGCCAAGATCACCTTGGGTGATCTGCGCGAAGGCTTCGCCGCGCCCACGGCCGAAGGCGAGCCCGCGGGCAAGAAGCGCCGCAAGCAACGCATCCTCGAGGACGAGCTCGAGGAGGCCTACACCGAGAAGGCCGCGACCGCCGCGACGCGACCCAAGGCCGTCGACGACGGCGGCATGACCAGCGACGAGTTCGCGCGCTTGGTGCTGCCGTTCATCGAGGGCAACGGCGAGGTCACGCTCGATGACATCGCCGAGTACAGCCGCCTCGATCGCAAGGTGCTGCGCCACCACCTGGGCCAGTTGGTCAAGGACGGACGGCTCGAGCGCGTCGGCGTGGGTCGCCACGCCATCTACACCGCGCTGTAGCAGCCGCGCGCTGCCGATCAGCCGCGACGACGGCGACGTCGCTGGCCCAGCGCCCACAGCGTCGGCAGCACCAGCAGCGCGCTGACGGCTGCGAGCGAGATGCCGATCGACGCGACCTGGCCGATGCCGCGCAGACCCGCGGAGTCCGCGACCATGAACGCGGCGAAGCCCGCGACGGTGGTGAACGTGGCCGCGAGGATCGCACCGCCGGTCTCCTGCAGCGCGCGCGAGAGCCCGTCGAGCTCGCCGTGCGTGCGCCGGATCGTGTCGGTGAGATAGACGCCGTTGTCGACGCCGATGCCGAGGATCGCGGGCAGGATCGGAAGGTTGAACAGCGTGAAGCGCAGATCGAGCGCACCCATCAGACCGGCGACCCACCACAGCGCCAGGCCCAGCGGCAGCAGCGTCAGCATGGTCAGACCGAACGAGCGCAGCTGCCAGTACACGAACGCCGCGATGAGCACCGAGGCCATGCCGACGACGATCGGCGCCTCCTCCCGCAGCATCAGGAACATGCTCGCGTAGACCGTGGTCTCGCCGACGAAGAGGCCCTGGCCGTCGAGATACGACGAGGTCTCCTCGGTGAACTCCACGCCCTTGCGCATGTCCGCGGCGTCGAAGTTCGGGTACGCGAAGATGCCGTAGGCGCCGTCGCGGGTGCGGACCTTCCGCAGCAGCACGTCGGGCAGCTCGTCGATGCCGAAGGGCTGCGCGCGGAACATGTCGACCAGCTGGCGCGCCTCCTCGCGGCTCATCCGCTTGGGCTCGGGCGCAGGCGGCGACGCGGGGCGCACGGGCGCGGGCTGGGCCGCATCGACGGCGGTCGGCGCCTCGGCCTTGGCGTCGGGCTTCGCGTCGGCTTTCGCGTCGGGCTTCGCGTCGGCTTTCGCGTCGGCTTTCGCGTCCGGCTTCGCGTCGGCTTTCGCGTCCGGCTTCGCCGGCGGATCGTCGGGCACCGCCGTGGGCGGCTCGAGCTCGTCGCTGCCGCCACCGCCCTCTTCGTCCTCGAAGTCGTCCCAGTCGTCGCCGACGGTACCGGGCTTGGTCGTGCCGGGCTTGCTCGGGGCCTTGGGCGCGCTGGGCTCGCGACCTTCGGCGATGTCCTCGAGCCGCGCGAAGGTGTCCTCGTTGTCCTCGTACATCGCGTCGATGGCCGCCTTGCGCTTGGCCATGTCGATGTCGGCCGGCGGCAACAGATCCGGCGCCGCGAACAGGCTCGCCACCGTGGTGTCGCCCGCGGCCTTGCGCAGCTCGTGTCGCTGACGCGCCTGCGTCAGCGTCGCGCGCGTGGACTCGAGATCGTCGCGCACCAAGATGCCGGCGTGGATGTCCTTGCCGAAGACCTTGGAGATGAGCTTGATGTCCTCTTCGGACTCGCGCCGGGTCTGGTCCGACTGCAGCGCGCGGCCGTTGTACTCGAAGCCCACGCGCCGCACGCCCTGGAACGTCAGCACCGTGACCACCACGATGATGGCGAACAGCGCCCCGGGATGGCCGAGGATCTTGCGCATGATCGCACCCTCGCGGTGCGGCAGCGGCTCCTCGTGGCGCTTGATCCCGACCGCGTACAGCAAGGCCGGCAGCACCGTGCACATCGCCAGCATGCACAGCGCCACGCCCCAGGCCGAGATGAGCCCGAACTCGCGGAAGGCCGGGAACTCGGAGGTCGACATCACCAAGAACGCGCCGACGGTGGTGCCCGAGGCGACGAACAGCGGGATGATGAGGCTGTGGAACGCGCGCCGGATGGCCTCGGCGTCGTCGTGCCGGCGGCGATCGATCTTCGCGCGCGAATAGAAGTGGATGCCCGCGTCGATGCCCATGCCCATGAGCACGGTCGAGATCAGGCTGGTCATCAGGTTGAGCCGACCCAGCACCAGCTGCGTCACGCCCAGCGACCAGATCACGCCGAACGCCAGCGGCACCAGCAGCACCAGCACCGCCCGCATCGATCGGAACAGCAGGTAGATGATCGCGACGACACCGACCAGGCCGATGATACCGCCGCGGACCATGTCGGCGCGGATGATGCGTTGCTCGTCGGACTTGTTCGTGTACGGCCCGACGATGTTGTACTGCATGCCGGTCCCGCTCCAGGGCTGGTCCGGTCGCTCGAAGATCTCGCGGATCTCGCTGCGCATCGCGTCGCTGACACGCCGCGCGAAGTCGAGGCTGGACGCGGGCTCGGTCGGGTGCAGCAGCACCACGGTCGCGTCGATGCCCTCGCGCTCGTACAGCTCGCGGAAGCCGGTGCGCGCGAGCGCCTCGCCGCGCTTGCGCTCGATGAAGGCCTCGAGCGCCTCCGGGGCGCCGGCGTCGGGCGGCAGCAGGCAGGTCTCGGCCGCGCGGCTGCAGAACTCGTAGTGGGTGTAGTCCTGTACGCGGGTGTCGAGCTCCTCCATCTCCGCGTCGGAGAGGTAGTAGAGCGCGTGGCGCGTGAAGAAGTCGCTGGGCAGCCGCTCGTCGACATCGCGCAGCATCGGGTGCCCCTCGAGCTCCTGCGCGAGCGTCTGCACGAAGGCGTGGCGCGCCGCGGGCGTGCCGTCCTTGATCACGACGTTGACGCTGCCGGTGCTGCCGAAGGTGCGCTCGATCGACTCGAGTCCCACCAACACCGGGTGCCCATCGGGCAGCAGTCGTCGCAGGTCGGTGTCGACGCGCAGGTGCGTCGACAGCCACCCGCACACCACCGCGAGCAACGTGCCGACCAGCAGGATCAGTCGATGGTGCGCGATGACCTGCCGGATCCAGCGATCGCGCAGTGGTTCCTTCGTGCCCAAGGGCGGCACACTCTTGCACGAAGCGGGGCGCGACGGCCACCCCTGCGGGGCCGCGACGTCACCGGGCCGGGCGCGATGACGGGCTCGCCGCCGCGCGCCGGCTCGGCCCGCGGCGTCGCCACGCCAGCAGGCACGCGCACCACCACAGCGCCGCGGGCACTCGAGGCTGCGCGCCGCAGCCGCAACCGGCGTCGCGCTCGACCTCGGCGGGCCCGCCCTCGCTGCTGCCACCGGAGCTGTCGCCGGCGGTGGCCCCGGAGGTCGAACCCTCGGGCACGCCGATCCCACCCGACTCGTCACCACCGGCATCGCAGTGATCGGGTCCGGGCTCGACCTGCGGCGGATCGCTGGCGCCGTCGCCGGGGTAGACCGTGACGAAGCCGGGCGAATGCGCGATCCAGCTCGCGCCGTCGGGCCCGCGCGCGACCGCCCGCAGCAACAGGCCCAGGTAGACCATGTCCTCGCCCAGCGCGAGCTCGAGGTCGATCCAGTGCGCGCTCGCGTCGAGCTCGGCGAAGCTGGTCCAGCTGGCGTCGGCGTCGAGATCGTCGGCGGTGGTCGAAGCCCACTGCAGCGTCACGGTGGTGCCGGGCGGTCCATCCATGCAGCCCAGCACGCGGTAGCCATCGAGCGCGAAGGCCTTCGCGTCGTAGACCGGCGACACCAACGCCGCGACCGGCAGCGGCGCGCCGTCGTGGACCTGCACCACGCCGGTGCGCGCGGTCCACAGGTTCGACGGCGGCGCGAAGGTGTAGCCGCGCAGCACGTAGTTGCCCGCCGGCACCGCGGTCACGTCCCAGTCGACGCCCGCGGCGGTCGCAGCACAGGAGATCGCGAGCGGCTGCGGCGTCGCGAGCTGCACGCACGAGTCACTGGCGCCGTCGTGGCCCGGTCGCCACGCGGGGCTGTCGCGCAGCACGTCGGCGGCGTCGGGCAGCGCGTCGATGATGCCGGCATCGAGTGCTCGCATCGCATCGTCGGCCTCGATCCAGTTGGGCAGCGGCTCGAGGCGACTGGGCTCGCGGCACAGCGCGACGAAGCGCAGCGTGCGGCTGTCGGGCAGCTCGTCCTCGGTCAGCTGCGTGTCCTCGAACGGGATGTGCACGTCGAAGTGCGTCGTGGTCGCGGTGCTGCGATCGACCAGCGTCAGGCACGGGTGCGGCGGATACAACGCGGGCGTCCGCGGCATGGTGCCGTTGGCTGCGTGCGCGCCCGCGGGCGCCAGCGCGAGCAACCCGAGCACGGGAGCCAGACGGCGGGCGCGCGAGGACGGCATCGACCAATTCACGGTCGCGCGCCGCGGCGCGGCGCGCAAGCGCGGGC
>JAIBBS010000287.1 GCA_019694555.1 Nannocystaceae bacterium | reverse complement strand
CGATGACGTCGCGGCTGGGGTCGGACGCTGCTGCGGAGTCGGACCCCGCGGCTGGCTCCGCGTCCGTGCCCGACGACGGCGCACGCGACTGCGCCGGCACGACCGCGCCCGGCGACGCGCGGCATGCCACCGCCGTGATCGCCGCGATCGCGACCACGGACAGAAGCGACGCTCCGCGGATCCGTGCGCGCATGCTCCGGCCCGATGGCCGCGCGACAGCGTACCACCGCGAACGCGCGCGACCGCAGTTTTTTTGGCATGATGCGTCCGCGTCATGGATGGGCCCGGCGTGTTCTGTCCGCAGTGCGGCGCGCCAGCGCCGTTTCGCGGCACGCTGGTGACGCTGGTGTGCGAGTACTGCGGCTCGACCATCGTGCGCGATGGTGTCGACATCGCGCTGGTCGGCAAGGTCTCCGCGCTGGTCGACAACGGCTCGCCGGTGCTGCTGGGCAGCCGTGGCCGCTGGCGCGGCGTGCCGTTCGAGATCATCGGTCGACTGCAGGTCGAGTACGGCCGCGGCCAGTGGAACGAGTGGTTTCTCGCGCTCGCCGACGGCACCACCGGATGGTTGTCCGACGCGCTGGGGCAGTTCGCGGTCACGCAGCCGCGCGCGCAGCAGCTGCCGCTCAACGTGCCGTTCTCCGCGGTCGCGGTCGGCATGGTGCTCGCGTTCGACGGTGCGACGCTGACCGTGGTCGATCGCCGCGCCGCGCAGTACCGCGGCAGCGAGGGTCAGCTGCCGATGGCGGCGACGCCGTCGTGCACGTACTACGCGGTCGATCTGCGCGGCCCCGCGGGTGAGTTCGTCACGCTCGACTGGGGCGAGTCACCCAAGCACCCGCACCCGCAGCAGTACGTCGGCAGCAACACCACGATCGCGCAGCTGGGCCTGCACCCGCTGCGCGCGTTCCAGGGCTGGCCGCGGCCGCACCCTGCGGCCGCGGGGGCGCCGACATGAACCAGCCGGTGCCGGTGTTCCGCGACGAGGCCAAGACCGCGGCGCTGCAGTGCCCCGGCTGCGGTGCGCCGATCCAGCGCACCGGCTTCGGCGCGATCGTCAAGGTCGTGTGCTCGCACTGCGGCAGCGAGCTGTCGCCGACCGAGTCGGACACCTTGCGGCTGCTGCTGCACGTGCAGCGGCAACAGCGACCCAGCGTGCTGCCGCTGCACATCCGCGGCACGCTCGCCGGCGCGCAGTGGGAGGTCATCGGCATCGTGTGGCGCGAGGTCACCGCCGACGGCAAGGTCTACCCGTGGCAGGAGTTCCTGCTCTACAACCCGTACCTCGGCTATCGCTACCTGCTGCACTTCCTGTACGACCGCCACTGGGCCCTGGGCACGCCGCTCGACGGTGCGCCGATCATCCACGTCGCGCAGCGCCCGAGCGCGAGGTGGCGGCAGCACCACTTCCGCCACTTCCAGCGCGCGCTGGCGCGGACGATCTACGTCGAGGGCGAGTTCCCGTGGCAGGTCCGCGTCGGCGACGTCGTCACCGCCGACGACTACGTCGCGCCGCCGCTGGGCCTGTCGGTCGAGCAGTCGGTCGACGAGAGCGGCACCGATCTGCAGTTCACGATGATGCAGCACCTCGACGGCGCCGAGGTCTATCGCGCGTTCGCGCTCGCCGCCACGGCGCCCCGACCGACGATGATCGGCCCGCTGCAGCCCAACCGCTGGACCGCCGGCGCGGCGCTGACGTGGGTGTCGTGCGCGGTGCTGCTGCTGGTGTGGTTGGTCGCGACCATCGGCTACTCGGCGTCGCGGGACGACCGCGAGGTCTATCGCGGCACGGCGACCACGCCCGATCCGATCAGCGACGAGCTCGACCTCGGCGAGGTCGGCAGCGTGCAGACCATCGCGGTCGAGCTCACCGCCACGCCGCTGTCCAACGCGTGGGCCTACGCCGACGTGCTGCTGGTGCCGCTGTCGGGCAGCGAAGAGGCGGTCGGCGTCGGGCTCGAGGTCGACGAGTGGCACGGCGTCAGCGACGGCGAGTCGTGGCACGAGGGCACCAGCCACGCCAGCGTCGCGGTCGGCGCGGTGCCAGGTGGCCGCTATGCGATCCAGGTCGCGCCGCAGTCGGGCACCAGCACGCCCGGTGCGCCGGCACAGACGCTCGAATACACGGTGGTCGTGCGACGCGACGTCGTGCTCGATCGCTACATCATGCTCCCGCTCGCCGTGATCCTCGGCGTGCCGCTGCTGCTGACGTTGGCGGGCCTTGCCTTCGAAGGCGCCCGCTGGCGCAACAGCGACTACGCACCGCAGGCGTGAACCCCATGCGCATCGCACCGCGACACATCGTCTACTGGCTGCTCTCGCTGGGCTCGTTGGGCCTGCTGGCCTTCGACGCCCCGCGCGGACGTCTGCTCACACTCGAACCCGACCGCGGCGAAGTCGAGAAGGGAACCGGCACCGTGCGCGGGCGCCCCATCTACGTCTGGTCCGGCGGCGGCTACCACGGAGGCAAGTGATGCCGCTTCAACTCTCCCCTCTGCACGCGATCGTGTCCGAGAACACCTTCGTCGCGGCGCTGGTGTTCTCGGCCATCGGCTTCGCGCTGTTCGGCCTGGCGTTCCTGGTGATCGTCAAGGTCTCGCCGTTCTCGATCCGCAAGGAGATCGAGGAGGACCAGAACATCTCGCTGGGCATCATCATCGGCGCGGTCATCATCGGCATCTCGATGATCATCAGCGCGGCGATCCAGGGCTGAGCCCACGCGAGCCGCCGTGAGCGACGCCCCCAGCCCCGAAGGCGAGCCCGTCGCCGCGATCGCGGCGAGCCTGCCGCGCCGCGGCGATCGACTGCTGCTGCTGTCGGTGCTGGCGGTCGCGACCGCGGGCCTGGTCTACGAGCTGGTCAGCGCGACCATGGCCTCGTACCTGCTGGGTGACTCGGTCACGCAGTGGAGCCTGGTCATCGGCGTGTACCTCAGCGCGATGGGCCTGGGCTCGTACCTGTCGCGCGGCATCGAACGCGATCTGCACGGCCGCTTCGTCGCGATCCAGCTCGGCATCGCGTGGGTCGGCGGCTTCTCGGCCACGCTGCTGTTCCTGGGCTTCGCCCAGCTGTCGACGGTGCGGCCGCTGCTGTTCGGCCTGCTCACGCTGGTGGGCACCCTGGTCGGCCTCGAGATCCCGCTGCTGCTGCGGATCCTCGAGCGCGGCGCCGTGCTCAAGGACGTGGTCGCGCGCGTGCTCGCGTTCGACTACGTCGGCTCGCTGGCGGCGAGCCTGTTGTTCCCGCTGGTGCTGCTGCCGCGGCTGGGGCTGGTGCGCACCGCCATGGCGCTGGGCCTGGTCAACGCCGTGGTCGCGCTGTGGTTTCTGCGCAGCTTCGCCGACGACATCTCCGCGCACGGCCGCCGCACCGCCGCCGCGTGGCTGACCGCGGCGGCACTGGCGTGCGGGCTGGTGTTCGCGCCCGCGGTCGAGGCGATCGGCGAGCACGAGCTGTACGACGCACCGGTGGTGTTCTCGCAGCGCACGCCGTACCAGCGCCTGACGCTGACGCGCTGGCACGAGGACCTGCGGCTGTACATCGACGGCAACCTGCAGTTCAGCTCGCTCGACGAGTACCGCTACCACGAGGCGCTGGTGCACCCGGTGCTGGCGCTGGCGCCCGCGCGCGAGCGACTGCGCGTGCTGGTGCTCGGCGGCGGCGACGGTCTCGCGCTGCGCGAGATCCTCGCCGACGAGCGCGTGGCCGCGGTGCAGCTGGTCGATCTCGATCCCGCGATGACCGAGCTGTTCGCGCATCACCCGGTGCTGACCGCGCTCAACCGCCACGCCTTCGACGATGCGCGCGTCACGGTCGCCAACGCCGACGCGATGCACTGGCTCGGTGAACGCCGGCGCAACGGCGAGGAGCCCTTCGACGTCGCGATCGTCGATCTGCCCGACCCCAACGACTTCTCGCTGGGCAAGCTCTACACCCACTCGTTCTACCGCCTGCTGGCCTCGCAGCTGACGCCCGACGGCGTGATGGTGGTGCAGGCGACCTCGCCGTATCTCGCGCCGCAGGCGTTTTGGTGCATCGTGCGGACGCTCGAGGCCGCGGGGCTGTCGGCGCTGCCGTACCACGCGCACGTGCCCAGCTTCGGCGACTGGGGCTACGTGCTGGCGTCGACGCAGGCGATCGCGCCGCCGCGGCGGCTGCAGCCCGGCGTGCCGCGTCGCTTCCTCGACGACGCGAGCCTGCCGGGACTGTTCGTGTTCCCCGCCGATCAGCAGCCGCCACCGGTGGGCGTCAACCACCTCAACGATCAGCTGCTGGTGCACTACTACGAGGCCGACCTGCAGTCGCCGGGACGTCGGGGATGACGCTGCCGCGGCGCACGGTGCTGCGGGCCGGCGCCGCGAGCCTGGGCGCGCTGGCGTGCCCGCGGTCCGGCGGCGCCGCGCCGACGGTGCGATTCGTCGGCGTCGACCCTGCGCGCGGCCACCTGCTGCGCGCGCGCGAGCAGCCGTTGCCGCCGCCGTCGCAGCGCCGACGCGCGCGCGTGGTCGTGGTCGGTGCGGGCGTCGCGGGCCTGTCGGCGGCGTGGCGATTGCAGCGCGGAGGCGAACACGATCTCGCGGTGCTCGAGCTCGACGACGAGGTCGGTGGCACCGCGCGCGGCGGCACGCTGCCGCGCAGCCGCTACCCCATGGGCGCGCACTACCTGCCGGTGCCACAACCCGGCTTCACCGCGCTCGAGACCCTGCTCGAGGATCTCGGCGTGCTGGTGGGTCGCGACGCCGCGGGCCGGGCCGAGTACGACCCCACGATGATCTGTCGCGCACCGGTGGAACGCTACCGTCTGCGCGGGCAGTGGCACGCGGGGCTGTATCCCGACGCCGGCGAGACCGCCGACGAGCGCGCGACGCTCGAGCGCTTCCAGGCCCGCCTGCGCGCGCTCGATCGCATCGGCCGCGACGGCCGCCGGCTGTTCGCGCTGCCGCTGCAGCACAGCAGCGACGAGCTGCGCGCGCTCGATGGCGAGACCATGGCGCAGTGGCTCGCGCGCGAGACGCTGCAGGGCTGGCGCCTGCAGTGGCTGTGCGACTACGGCTGCCGCGACGACTACGGCTGCACCGCCAGCCAGGCCTCGGCCTTCGCGGGGCTGCACCACTTCGTCGCGCGCGGGCTCGAGCACGAGCGCGATCGCATGCTGCTGACGTGGCCGCAGGGCAACGCCGCGCTGTGCGAGGCGCTGCTGCAGCGGCTGTCGCTGGGTGAGCGGCTGTCGCTGGGCACCGTGGTCGTCGCCATCGATCCCGATCGCGGCGAGCTGCTGGCGCTGCAGGCCCGCGACGGCGAAGCGCCACGGGTGATCGCGTGGCAGGCCGAGCACATCCTGTGGGCCGCGCCGCGGTTCGTGTTGCCGCACGTGCTGCCGCCGGGCCGCGATCCGCTGCCGGCGGGCGCGCGCACGTACACGCCGTGGCTGGTCGCCAACGTCGAGGTCGACGTGGCTCCGACCGGCATCGGCGCGCCGCTGTCGTGGGACAACGTCGCGATCGAGGGCGAGCACCTGGGCTACGTCGTGGCCAACCACCTCGAGCCGCTGTCGCAGCGCAACCGCGGCGGCGCGGTGCTGACGTACTACGAGCCGCGCCCCGCCGACGACGCGGCCGCGCTCGCGCGTGGCCGCGAGGCGCTGCTGTCCGCCAGCGCCGAGGCCCTGGCCGAGCACGTGATCGCGCAGCTGGCCGCGATGCACCCCAGCTTGCCGCCGCACATCCGCGCGATCGATCTGTGCCGCTGGGGCCACGCGATGGTGCGACCGGTGCCGGGCGCGATGTTCGGGCCCGCGGCCGCGCAGGCCAGCGCGCCGGTCGGCCGCGTGCGACCGTGCGCCGCCGACTGCTCGGCGCTGCCGCTGTTCGAGCAGGCCTTCGCCAACGGCGTCGCCGCGGCCGAGGCGGTGCTGGCCCGCGGCGACGCGAACGTGGCTACGATGTTGCCGACGTGACTGCCGCCCGCGACACCGCCGGCCGCGATGCCCTGGCGTTCGTCGTGCCCGGCATCGTCACGGCCGCGATCGCGATCGCGATCGGCGTGGGCAGCGACGGCGAGGCCGCGCTCTCGACCTGGCAGTGGGTGGTGTTGGTGCTGGTCATCGACGTCGCGCACGTGTGGGCGACGATCTTCCGCACCTACCTCGATCCGTCGGCGCGACGGCGACACGCGCGACGGTTGTGGCTGCTGCCGGCGCTGTGCGGATGGTTGGGCTTCCTGCTGCACCTCGAGAACCCGGCGTGGTTCTGGACCCTGCTGGCGTACCTGGCGATCTTCCACTTCGTCATGCAGCACGTGGGCTTCGCGACCCTGTTCGCGCGCAAGCGCGGCGAGTCGGAGGCGGACCGGCGCCTGATCAAGGCCGCGGTGTTCGCCGGCACGCTGGGCCCGGTGCTGTGGTGGCACGGCCACCTGCCGCGCAGCTTCGCGTGGTTCCAAGACGGCGACCTGTTCGAGGGCCTGCCGGCGGCGCTGGGCACCGCCGCGCTGGCGCTGGAGCTGCCGGTGTGGGGCTGGTTCCTGCTGCGGCGTGCAGCGCTCGCACGCGCGGGCCGGGCCAACCCGATGGTGCTGGGCCTGGTGTTGGTGCCGGCGCTCAACTGGCACCTGGGCATCGTCGTGTTCGACGACGACCGCATCTTCACGCTCACCAACGTCGTCATGCACGGCGTGCCCTACGTCGCGCTGGTGTGGCGCACCGGTGGCCGCACCCACGCCGCGCGGCTGCTCGCGCGCTGGCGTGGGCGCGCCTCGCCGGTGGCGCTGGTCGCCGCGGCGTACCTGGGCCTGCTGGTGCTGCTCGCCGCGCTCGAAGAGGCCGCGTGGGATCGCTGGATCTGGCACGACCACCCGCAGCTGTTCGGCGACGGCAGCGAGTGGGCGCTGGCGCATCCGGTCGCGACCGCGGCCGTGGTCGCGCTGCTGACGGTGCCGCAGGCGACCCACTATCTGCTCGATCGCTACATCTGGCGCGCCGGGCCCGACAACCCCGAGCTGGCCGAGGCGCTGGGGCTGCGATGAGCTTTGCGCAACGGCTGTCGCGCGGCGTGCTCGTGCTCGATGGTGGACTCGCGACCGAGCTGGCTGCGCGTGGGCACGACCTCGGCGATCCGCTGTGGTCCGCGCGGCTGCTGCTCGACGCGCCCGAGGCCATCGTCGAGGTCCACCGCGCGTGGCTGCGCGCCGGCGCCGACGTGATCACCTCCGCGAGCTACCAGGCCTCGCTGCCGGGCCTGCGCGCGCGCGGGCTCGACCGCGACGCCGCGATCGCGGTGCTGCGCGACGCGGTCGCGCTGGCCCGCCGCGCCTGCGCGCTCGAGCGGCCCGACGCGATCGTCGCGGCCTCGGCCGGCAGCTACGGCGCGATGCTGGCCGACGGCTCCGAGTACACCGGCGCGTTCGGTGCGATCGACGACGACGCGCTGGTGCAGTTCCACCGCGAGCGCCTGCCCGGCTTCGCCGACGCCGACGTGATCGCGTTCGAGACCATCCCCAGCGCGCGCGAGGCCGCCGCGATCGCACGCGCGCTCGCGGGTCACCGCGGCCCGCCTGCGTGGTTGTCGCTGCAGCTGCGCGAGCCCGGGCACAGCGGCGCCGGCGATGCGCTCGAGGCGTGCGTCGACGCGATCGCGGCGTGTCCGGCGATCGTCGCGATCGGCGTGAACTGCTGCGACCCCGAGCACGTCGCGCCGGCGTTGACGCGCCTGCGCAGCCGCACCGCGCTGCCGCTGCTCGCCTACCCCAACGCCGGCGAGCGCTACGACGCGCACGCGCGCTGCTTCGTCGGCCACGCGCGGACACCCGCCGAGCTCGCGGCGCTGGCCGGCCGCTGGATCGCCGCCGGCGCGCGGATGGTCGGCGGCTGCTGCCGCACCGGCCCGGTCGACATCGCCGCGCTCGCGGCCGTGCG
>JAIBBS010000286.1 GCA_019694555.1 Nannocystaceae bacterium | reverse complement strand
CCGCCGTGACGCGGCCGCCGAGATCCCGTAGGCTGCCCGCGATGCAGTGCCGCGTCGGCTGCGGCGCCTGTTGCACGGCGCCGTCGATCTCGAGCCCGATCCCGTCGCGCGACGGGACCGCGGCGCGGCCCAAGCCTGCGGGCGAGCGCTGCCCGCAGCTCGATCACGACGGCCGCTGCGCGTTGTTCGGCTCGCCGCTGCGGCCGCGGGTCTGCGGCGCACTGCGACCCGAGCCGGCGATGTGCGGCGCGAGCACGCGCGACGCGGTCGTGTGGCTGCGACGGCTCGAGCGCAGCACGCGGCCCACGCTCGCGCGCTGACGCGGGCTCACAGCGCGGCGGCGCGCTCCTGGGCCCGCTCCCACATGCGGATGTAGCCCTCGGCGGAGCGGAACAAAGGCTCGAGGTCGTCCTCGCTGATCGCGTCCTTGCGCGCGTCCTCGAGCAACTCCGGCAGCATGCCGATGTGCACGAAGCCCTCGTTGGCGTAGTCGATGCTGCGGTTGCCGACCGCGGGCTCGGTGAACTCGACGTCGCCCGCGAACGACATGAACGGGTAGGTCACGGGGTCCTCCTGCGGGCTGGGGCACGCGCCCTCGGCGAAGCGCGGTCCGGGTGCGCCGGCGAAGCCGTTGAGGTCGAAGCCGAAGCCCTCGGCCGGGTAGCCGCCGTGCGCGACGATCTCGTCGATGCGGTCGCGCAGGCGCTGCGTCATCGCACCCTTGGCCGCGGGATCGCGGCACTCACCCAGGCCGGTCTTGCTGATGCCGCCCAGCTCGTAGACGCGCCCACCGTAGCTGCCGCCGTGGGTGCCCGCGGGCGGGTAGTCGGCCTGTTCGAGCAGCTCGAACGCGCGGACGTACGACCACTGCGGCAGGTGATCGACCTCGATGATCATGCCGCGCTGCATCATCTCCTGGATCAGCGTCTCGCCCAGCGTCGTGAGCGTGGCGTTCTGGCAGTACTGCCCCACCAGCGGCGGATCCATCAGCAGGCTCGCGTAGGGGAACGCGGTGCCGACCGGATAGCTGGGGAATCCGCTGAAGTCGAGCGGTGCGGGCGCGTCGTATTGATCGCGCGGCATGTTGAGCCCGCCGAAGATCACGTCGCCGTTGTCGAAGCGCGCCGGCATGTCGGGCGGACAGTCCTCGGTGAAGTTGGACCAGTGCCCGCTGTTGAAGAAGTTGCCCGCCTCGATGAACGAGCGATCGCCATCACCGGGGCCGAAGGCGTTGTCGTACTTGTGCACCGGGAAGATCGCGCGCACGCCCCGGTCGTAGTACGCGTCGAGCTGGTCGCGCACGTAGTCCGCGTCGCACACCGGGCTGTCGTCGCGCGGCGTGAGTCGGCACGAGAACAGATCCGCGGTCTCGATGCCGAGCACGACCGCGAGCTTGCCCTGCGCGATGACCTCGCGCGCGGCCGCGGGCTCGGTCACGATGCGGAACCAGCCCTTGCCCGCGCCGCCGGACTGCGCGTCGATGTAGCGCTCCATCGCGTAGACCTCGTCGAGGATGCGGTCGACCGCGGTCATGTCCTCGCACGAGTACCGCACCGGCTGGATGCCCTGGCCGGCGGTCATGTGGCAGATGATCGAGTTGGTCGTGGCGTGCTGCACCACCAGACGCAGGCCCGCCATGTATGCGCGCTCGAGCCAGCGCCAGTACTGCGTCTGGTGGGTCGAACGCGTGGGGCCGTTGGGCCACTCGGTGAACTCGGGGTAGCCGGCGGTGACGTGGTTGTCGACCGAGAGCTCGCCGGCGAGCAACGCCGGCAGCAGCCCACCGAGGTCGGCACCGTCGGCGCCCGCGGAGTCGAACGCGTAGCCGAAGAAGTCCTTGCGGCCCATCTCGCCGTGGAACAGCGAGCAGTCGGGCAGGGCATGTTCGACGCCGAGGCGGTGGAACGGTGCGCCGTGGAAGATGCCGCCGCCACCGAAGCCGAAGTTGGACAGGATGTGCGAGTGCGTGTCGACGATGCCGTACAGCGTGCCGTCGTCGAAGCTCGTGCGCGTGATCGTGCCGCTGGCGTCGAGCGACAGCTCGGGGAACTCGGCGCAGCCCTCGGTCGGCACCAGCGTGAGCGCGAGTGCGCCGCCGTTGTCCGCGAGCTGGCCGCCGTCGCCGAGCCAGCGATCGTTGCGGCGGTTGTGCATGAGCACCGCGCCGGCCTCGGTCGCGGGCTCGAGGATCCACTCTGCACCCGAGATGTAGCTGTCGTCGACCAGCAGCACGTCGGATTGCAGCGTCCGCTGGCGCGCGATCGGTCCATCCTCGGCGACGAGGTAGCCGGCGTCGGCGTCGTAGAAGAGGTAGGTCGCGAGATCGGTGGGCTGCAGGCGGAAGTGGGCCGCGTCCGCGAGCGCGCCGTCGCCGAAGGCGTAGCCGTTGCCGTCGGCGGTCGCGGCCAGCAGCGTGTCGCCGGCTTGCAGCGCGTAGCATCCGTGGCCCAGGCCCTCGACGTCGACCGGCGTGCCGCCACCCGAGTCGCTGCTGCCGCTGCCACCCGCGGTGCTGGTGTCCGCGACGCTGCTGCTGCCCGGCGCGGTCGTGCCGGTGCTGCCGTCGCCCTGGGGCGCGTCGTCGGAGCGACACGCGACCGCGAGCAGGGACACGACCAGGTGGCGGCGGAGCATCGGCATGCGACCGCCACGATACCCGCGGCCGGCGCTACAGCGCGACGAAGGCCTCGACCTCGTCGGCGACCTGCAGTGTGAGGCGACCATCGGTCCACGTGTGGAACCCGTTGGCCGAGCCCTGGTCGAGCAGGCCGCTGCCGCCGAAATCGGCCACGACCTGGTCGCCGGCGTCGCCCAGCACGACCAGCAGGTTGCTCGTGCGCGACAGCGCTCGCAGGTCCCGCAGCTCGAGGAACAGCGCGTTGTCGCCGGTGCCCGTCAGATCGACGGCCTCGATCCCGACCACCGCGAGCTCGGGGAAGGCCGGCAGGTCGAGCGCGAGATCGCTGCCGTCGAGCACGATCGCATCGGTGCCGGTGCCGCCGTCGAGGCGGAAGAACAGCTCGCCCGAGAGCACCAGCAGGTCGTCGCCGCTGCCGCCGTACACGACGTCGAGCCCGCCCATCGCGTGCAGCGTGTCGTCACCCGCGCCACCGACGAGGCGCTCCGCCTGGTCGGTGCCGTCGAGCACGTCGTCGCCGGGTCCACCGCGCAAGGGGATCTGGCCCATGAGGTCGTCGCCGAACACCACGTACGCGCGGCCCAGCCCCGCACCGCCCGGCGCGCCGTAGGCCCCGATCACGACGTCGGCGAAGCCGTCGCCCGAGACGTCGCCCGCGTTCGCGACGCTCCAACCCGACACGTCGCCGCCGTCTTCGCCATCGAGCGCGAAGCCACCCATGCCGGCGGCGATCTGCGACAGCGGGATCGCCGTCGGCGCGTCGTTGCGGCCCCAGATCGCGTAGCTGCGACCCGAGTAGGTGCCGACGAAGTCGGCATTTTGCGCGCCGACCAGCGCGTCGGTGCGGCCGTCGGCGTCGAGATCACCGCCACCGCCGACCGACCAACCCGAGAGGTCGCCCTGGAGCTCGCCGTCGAGCGCGAAGCCACCGATGCCCATCGCGACGTCGCTCAGCGAGAGCGCCGGCGCGCCGCCGTGGCCGTACACGACGTAGCTGCGTCCCATCAGCGAGGTGGCGTCGTCGAGCTCGGCACCGGGGGCGCCGACGATCACGTCGGCGAGCCCGTCGCCGTCGAGATCGCCGGCGGGTCCGACCGCGTCGCCGGCGGTGTCGAGCGCGGTGCCGCCGCTCATCGCGAAGCCGCCGTTGCCCGCGAGCACGTCGGCGAGATCGACCGGGTCGGTGTCGCCCTTGCCGAACACCACGTAGGCGCGGCCGGCGTTGCCGCCCACGCCGTTGGCCAGCGGCACACCGACCATCACGTCGTCGAGGCCATCGCCGTCGACGTCGCCGACGCCCGCGACCGCCTCACCGGCGCGGTCCTCGGTCGCGATGCCGTCGATGACGAAGCCACCGGTGCCCAGCGTGACGTCGGCGAGATCGACGGGATCGGTGTCGGCCTTGCCCAACACCACCCACACACGGCCGGCGTTCGAGACCGCACCGACGTTGGCCTGCGGTGCGCCGACCAGCACGTCGTCGAGACCATCGCCGTTGACGTCGACCGCACCACCGACCGCGAAGCCGACCCAGTCGGTCGCGGCGAAGCCCGAGATCGTGAAGCCGGCACCGTCGAGCTCGAGCGTCGCGAGTGAGACCGTCTCGGTCGTGGCCTTGCCGAACACGACGTAGGCGCGGCCCTCGGCGTCCGCGAGCGCGTCGTGGCGGGGCGCGCCGACGATGACGTCGGCGAGGCCGTCGCCGTTGACGTCGCCGGCGTTGGCGACCGACAGGCCACACTGATCCTGCGGCGCCTCGCCGTCGATCGCGAAGCCGCCCGCGCCGCCGTCGACGTCGGTGAGCGCGACCGCGTCGCCGCCGGCGTGGCCGAAGACCACGAACGCGCGGCCCTCGGTACCCTGGCCCGCGTCGGCATCGGGCGCACCGACGACGAGGTCCGCGAGGCCGTCACCATCGACGTCGCCGCCGCCCGCGACCGACCAACCCGCGTGCTCGGCGTTGGCGATGCCCTCGATCATGAAGCCGCCGTTGCCGTCGCTGATCTCGACCAGCGAGCCGGTGGTGGGCGTGACCATCACGCGCACGTGCGCGGTCGCGGTGCCGCCGTTGCCGTCGGCGATGGTGTAGTCGAAGCCGTCCTCGCCCCAGTGGCCCGGCGGCGGCGTGTACGTGAAGCCGCCGTCGGCGGCGACGTCGACGGTCCCGCCTGCGCTCGACATCGGGTCGTGCATGTCGACCGCGACCGCGTCGCCGTCGTCGTCGCCGTCGTTGAGCAGTACGCCCGCGCGCGCGGGCACCTGCAGCGACGGAGCGTCCATCAACACCGCGTAGAGATCGTCGACTGCGACCGGCGGCGTGTTCGGGGTCCCGGTCGACGACGAGCCCTCGCTCGAGCTGTCCGCACCCGGGCCCGAGCTCGAGCTGCCGCCGTCGCTGCTGCCGGCGCTGCCGCTGCTGCCACTGTCCGCGACGGTGGTTGCGGTGGTGCTGCTGGTGGACTGCGCGTCGGTGGACGTGCCACCGGTGTCGGGATCCGAGGTCGCCGCGCCGTCGTCGCCGCAACCTGGCAACACCGACGACACCAGCACGAGCACACCGAGAGCGCGCAGCGAAGGCATGCCCCATGCTAGCAGCACGAAAACCGGTTAGTCTCGCGAGCAGGGGCGATGGTCGACGACAAGACCAAGCGACGTCCGGAGCCCACGCGGACCGCGACCGCGGCGGCGATCGAGCCCGGGCTGCTGGTGCTGGCCGGTCCCGGCGCCGGCACGGTGCATCGCATCGCCGCGCAGATGGTGGTCGGTCGCGGCGAAGAGGCGGATCTGCGGCTCGACGACGAGGGCGTGTCGCGCAAGCACGTCAAGCTCATCCGCGCCGCCGGCGGTCTGGTCAACGTGCTCGATCTGGGCTCGACCAACGGCGTGTTCGTCAACGGACGCCGCACCGATCTCGCGCTGCTGCAGCTGGGCGACGTGCTCGAGCTCGGGCCCGACGTGCGGTTGCGGTTGGTCGATGCGGACGCGGCCGCGCCCGCGCTCGCCGATCCCGGCGCGGAGCAGCTGGCGCGCGCGGCTGCGCTGGGCCTGACCGAGCGCCAGCTCGACATCGCCCGGCTGGTCGCGGCGGGCCTGACCAACCCCGCGATCGCGCAGAAGCTGTCGATCAGCCCGCGCACCGTCACCAGCCACCTCGATCACATCTACACGCGGCTGGGCATCTCGTCGCGCGCGGCGTTGGCCTCGCAGCTGGCGACCGCGGGATTGCTGGGCGAGGACCCGCGATCGTGAAGCTCGCGCCGTTGCTCGCGCCCGCGTTGGCCGCGGGCGGTTGTCTCGAGCCGACGCCGGACTTCGTCGATCCCCGCAGCGCGCTGCTGCTCGAGTGGCGCTTCGGCGACGATGCGAATGTGCGTGACACCACCGCGCACGGCTACGATCTCGAGCTCGAGGGCGCGATCGGCTCGCCCGGTCTCACGCGTTTCGACGGGCTCGCGGCGCTGGGTCGCGGCCCCGATCTGCAGGACGTGTGGCCGGGGCTCGACGCGCTCACGCTCGAGGCGCGTGTGCGCATCACCGATACCAGCGACGACTTCGACACCCGCGCGATCGTGTACGTGCCGCAGAGCTCGGACGAGGGCTACTACGGCACGGGCCTGGTGGTGAACACCGCGGCCAAGCGCCTGCGCTTCGAGGCCATCGTGGCCGGACACCACGCGTACAGCGAGCGCGACCAGCTTTACGCCGACGAATGGATCACCGTGCACGGGGTCTTCGATGGCGCGACGATGCAGCTGTTCGTCGACGGCGAGGCGCCGGGCGATCCGATCCCGGCTGCGGGCACGCTCGACGGATCGACGCTGCAGTTCGGCGAGCAGCGCGTGTTCGTGGCCGGGCGCGCCAACGGCGACGAGCGCCTGGGCTGCGAGCTGGCCGCGATCCGCATCTTCACCCGCGCGCTCGTGCCCGACGAGATCGCACAGCGTCACGAGCAGCTCGCCGGTGACTGACGCACGCCGTCGATGGATGCCGCTGGCGCTGGCGCTGTCGCTGCTGCCGGGCGCGGCCGCGGGCGCGCCGGTGCGGGTGGTGCATGCGCCGATCGACAGCGGCGCCGCGCTCGAGCCCCAGGTGCGCGCGGAGCTCGAGCAGGCGATCGACGAGGGCCTGCGTCGCGCCGCGGTCACGGCGGTGACGCTCGACGAGGCGCCGGTGTGCGCGGATGCGGCGTGTCTGGGCGCGCTCGCGCTGCGCGGCGAGGCCGGCTGGACCCTGCGGGTGCAGCTGCGCGAGGCCGACCGCAACTTCACCGTCGCGCTGGCGCTGCACGAAGCCGGCGCGGGCTCGCTCGCGCGCAGCTCGACCGCGACGTGCGAGCTGTGCGGCACCGCCGAGCTCGCGCAGCGACTGGCCGACGCGGTCGCGACGCTCGCGGCGCACCTGAGCGCGCCGCCGCCGGCACCGGCCCACGTCGACATCACCAGCTTTCCCGCCGCCGCGAGCGTGCGCGTGGACGGCCACGAGCGCGGCCGCACGCCGCTGCGGCTCGCGCTGACGCCGGGCCGCCACCGCGTGGAGCTGAGCAAGCCGGGCTACCTCGGCACCGCGCGCGTCGTCGAGGCCATCGCGGGCGTCGACGGCACGCTCGCGCTGTCGCTGACGCGCACGCGCCGACGATTGCTCGCCGCCGGCGGCGTGGTCCTCGGCGTCGGCGTGGCGACGACGGCGACCGGCGCCGCGCTGTGGGCGGTCGACGAGCGACCGTATCGCGATCGCTGCAGCGGCGACGACGTCGACTTCGCGGGGCGCTGCCGCTTCCGCCTCGACACCGCGGCGGCCGGGATCGTGCTGACGTCGATCGGCGTCGCCGCGCTCGTCGCTGGCATCGCCATGATGGCCGCCGATCGCCGCCGCGGGCGACGGGCGCGCTAGCAGCCGGCGGGGTTTCACCGCGGGCTGCTAGTGTCCGAGCTTGGCGTCGACCTGCGCGATGCGAGCGGCTGCACCCGCGTGGCCGAGCTCGGCCGCGGCCTGGTACTGCGCGCGCGCATCGGCGTAGCGCAGCACCTTGAACAGCGCGTCGCCGAGCTGTAGCCGCAGCGCGGCGCGCTTGGGCGCGACGGCGACGGCGCGCTCGGCGAAGTCGACGGCCTTGTCGTAGGCGCCGCGATCGAAGTGCAGCTCGGCGAGCGCGGCGAGGATCTGCGCATCCTTGGGGCGCTGCGACAGCGCGCGGTGGTACAGCCGCTGCGCGGTCGCGACGTCACGCGACCGCACGGCCGCGCGCGCCTGGGCCAGCAACGCGTCGACGTCCTCGCTCGGCTTCGTGCGCCCGGCCTCGGCGGGCGGCG
>JAIBBS010000285.1 GCA_019694555.1 Nannocystaceae bacterium | reverse complement strand
GTCGCTGCGCGCCTTCGCGACCCCGCCGGCGCACGCACGGCGATGCGCGTGCTCGTGGGCCTGGGCCCGGACGCGGCCGCGACGCTGCGCGCGGCGTCGCTGCGCGGCCCCGCGCCCGAGATCGCGCTCGAGCTGCAGCGCGCGCTCGCCAGCCTCGAGGTCGAGCCCCACGTGCCCGGTCCGCTCGCGAGCCCGCCTTCGGGTGCGCCCCCGCTGTCGGCCGCGGACTTCGACGCGCTGGCGCAGGCGCCCGAGCTCGACGCGCTCACGCGGGCCATCGCGCTGCGAGCCCGCCTCGACGCGCGGGTCGCCGCCGCGCGACTGGGCCTCGACACACCGGTGCACGAGCGCCGCAGCGAGCTCGCCGTCGTCGCGCTCGCGGGCAGCCGTGCGGCCCTGGGTGCCGACGATCTCGCGGCGCTGGGACGCGTGATGGGTTGGTCGCGCGACGGCGCCACCGCGCAGCGCGACCGCTGCCTCGCGGCGTTGGCCCTGCGCGGCACCGATCGCCACGGCGACGCGCTCGAGCTCGCACGCGAGCACACGACGCGCCTGCTCGAGGACGCCGATCCGATGGTGCGCGCGTGGGCGGTGCCGGCCTGGCGCGCGCTGACGCGTCGAGCCGACGAGCGCGCGCTGCTCGATCCCGATGCCCGCGTGCGCACCCTGGCGATCCTCGCGGCATGGGCCCACGGCAGCACGCGCGCCGAGTCGCGACGCATCGCCCTGCTCGCCGCGACCGATCCCGATCGCCGGGTCCGCGAGGCGGCACGCTTCGTCGCGCGCACGCGCGAGCGCCCCGCGGCGTTGGGCATGGTCCACCGCACCGCGGGCGGCGAGGCAGGCCCGTGGCTGGCGGTGCGGACCCCAGGCGGCGCCTCGCTGTGGCTGCCCGCGATCCGCATCGGCGGCCTGTGGCTCGCCGCCGCGCCGGGCCTGCCGACGCTCGCGTTGGCCCCCTGAGCGGGCTCGCGCCTCGATCTTCGGTAGCGATCCCTTGGCCCCAGGGGCCGCTGTCGCGACAATTCATTGCAACGCAGGCGCGCCGCTCGCCTCGAGCGCGGGCGGGCCGGCGCCCCGGGCGTCAACCCTGCGGAATCCCTCGCGCGAGCGCAGGCCGGCGCGCAGGCCGACGACTTGCTCTTCACGGGGCGCATGACCGCCGCCGCCGACTTCGCCCGCGCCACCGCCCCGCACACGACTCGCTTGTTCCGCCTGGGTCTTCGCCTCACGCGGCAGCCCAGCGACGCCGCGGATCTCGTGCAGGAGGCACTGTGCCGCGCGTGGGCGAGCTGGGATCGTTTCGATCGCAACGGCAACGTCGGCGCCTACCTCTCGCGGATCCTCGTCAACGCGTTCATCTCGCGGCACCGGCACCTGCGCGTGGTCAGCACGGTGCAGGCGCGCTGCGATCTCGTCGACCATCTCTTCGACGGCGGCCGCCTCGCAGCGGCGGAGGATCCCGAGGACGGCGTGACCGACACGCAGCTGTCCGACGAGTGCCTGGCGGCGCTGCACACCCTGCCCAACCACTACCGCTGCGTGGTCGAGCTGGTCGATGTGGGCGGGCTGCCGTACCGCGACGCGGCCGAGCGCCTGGGCGTGCCGCTGGGCACGGTGATGAGCCGGCTGCACCGCGCACGACGGATCCTGCGCGAGCGGCTCGACGGCTACGCGCGCGCGTTCGGCTTCGGCGCCGCGGTGCCCAGCGCCGCCTGATCGCGCGGGTTGACGACGCCGGCCCCTTGGGGACATCGTCGGCTCCGACGATGGCGAGGGCGCAGGGCTCGAGTCGCAGCCGCCCGCTGGGGCTCGGAATGTTGGCGCTGACGCTGCTGGGCAGCGCGTGCGAGGGCAAGGGCCGCGGCGCGGCCAAGGACGATGCAGGGGCCGAGCGCTCGGCCGCGACCGCGACCGCACCGGCGCTGGTCGGCAAGACGCTCGACGGCGCTTCGTTCAATCTGGCGGAGCATCGCGGCGAGGTCGTGCTCGTCAACGTGTGGGCGACCTGGTGTGCGCCGTGCCGCGAGGAGCTGCCGGAGCTGCGGGCGCTGCACGAGCGCCTGGGCCCGCGCGGCTTCACCGTCGTCGGCGTGAGCGAGGACCGGCGCGCGGCGGTGGCGTCGGTGCGGCAGATGGCCGCCGACTTCCGCCTGCCCTACCCCATCGTGTTCGACCCCGAGGGCGACGCGATCGAGGGCTGGAAGGTCCACGGCTATCCGACCTCGTTCTTGGTCGATCGCGGCGGCGCGGTGACGTGGCGCCGCGACGGCATCGTGCGGCCGCAGGACGACGAGCTCGGCGCAGCCATCGAGGCCGCGCTCGCGGCCCGCTGAGCCCGCGCGCCGCTCAGGTCGGCTCGGCGACCGGCATCGCCGGCCGGACCTTCTTGTCGTCGCTGGGCTTGGCGGTGGCGGCGGGCTTGGGCACCGGCCGCGGCTCCTCGACCGGCGGCAGCGGCAGCCCTGCGATCGCGGCCTCGACCTCTTCGGTGCCCAGCGCCTCGCGCTCGATCAGCGCCACCGCGAGCCGCTCGAGCGCCTCGCGATGGTTGATGAGGATGCCCTTGGCGCGCTCGTACTGGCCCATCACGATGCCGCGCACCTCCTGGTCGATCGCCTGCGCGGTCGCCTCGGAGTAGTTCTGCGGCCGCGAGATGTCGCGGCCCAGGAACGGCTCGCTCTCGTTCTTGCCGTAGGCGATGGGCCCGAGCCGATCGCTCATGCCCCACTCGCAGACCATGCGACGCGCCAGGCTGGTCGCGACCTCGATGTCGTTGCCGGCACCGGTGGTCTGCTGCCCGGCCAGCGCGAGCTCCTCGGCGATGCGACCGCCCATCAGGATCGCGATGCGGGCCTCGGCGTAGCGGCGCTCGAGGTTGTGGCGGTCCTCGACCGGCAGCTGCTGCGTCACGCCCAGGGCCTGGCCGCGCGGAATGATCGTGACCTTGTGGATCGGGTCGACGTGCTCGCGCGGCAGCATCATCGCGACGAGCGTGTGGCCGGCCTCGTGCCACGCGGTCGTGCGCTTCTCCTCCTCGGAGATCATGACGCTCTTGCGCTCCGCGCCCATGAGGACCTTGTCCTTGGCGCGCTCGAAGTCCCGCAGCGAGACGCGGTCCCGGTTCTCGCGCGCGGCCAGCAGCGCCGCCTCGTTGACCAGGTTCTCGAGGTCCGCGCCGGAGAAGCCCGGGGTCCCGCGCGCGATGACCGACAGATCGAGCCGGTCGTCCATCGGCACCTTGCGGGTGTGGACCTTCAGGATCATCTCGCGGCCGCGCACGTCGGGCAGGCCCACGACGATGCGGCGGTCGAAGCGACCGGGTCGCAGCAGCGCCGGGTCGAGCACGTCGGGGCGGTTGGTCGCGGCGACCAGGATCACGCCGTCGTTGCTCTCGAAGCCGTCCATCTCGACGAGCAGCTGGTTGAGCGTCTGCTCGCGCTCGTCGTGGCCGCCGCCCAGGCCGGCGCCACGGTGGCGGCCGACGGCGTCGATCTCGTCGATGAAGATGATGCACGGCGCGTTCTTCTTGCCCTGCTCGAACAGGTCGCGCACGCGGCTGGCACCGACGCCGACGAACATCTCGACGAAGTCCGAGCCGGAGATGCTGAAGAACGAGACGCCGGCCTCACCCGCGATGGCGCGCGCGAGCAGGGTCTTGCCGGTGCCGGGCGGGCCCATCAGCAGCACGCCCTTGGGGATGCGGCCGCCCACGCGCATGTACTTCCGGGTGTCGCGCAGGAAGTCGATGATCTCTTCGACCTCCTCGCGCGCCTCGTCGATGCCCGCGACGTCCTTGAACGTGATCTTGCCCTGGTGCTCGGTCAGCAGCCGCGCCTTGGACTTGCCGAAGCTCATGGCCTTGCCGCCGCCGGCCTGCATCTGGCGCATGAACATCACCATGATGATCACGATGAGGATCATCGGCAGCCACATGATCGCGAACTGCAGCAGGCTGCTGTCGTCCTCGGGCTCGACCTTGTAGTCGATGTGGTGCGCGTCGAGCTTGGTGTACAGCTCGTCGGTGGCGGGGCCGACCACGGCGTAGGCCTGGCTGTCGAGCTCGTAGCCGATGTCGACGTGCGACGGGTGCACCTCGACGGTGAGCGTCGTGTTCGCGAAGTCGTTCCACTGCTTGTCGACCTGCTCCACGAACTTCGCGTAGCTGATCGTCTTCACCTGCTGGCTGGTGTTGAACAGGTTGGCGAGCGCCAACACCGCCACGATCAGGCCGAGCCACACCAGCAGCGTCTTCGTCTGTTGCTTCACGCGCTTCGACCGGGTTTGGCAAAGATAGCCGCGGGGGCCAGGGGGGTCAATGGTTGGGGCCCGTCTGGGAACCGTGGCCGCCGGTGTCGGCGGGGGCCCCGGGCCCCTCGATCCACAGGCGATCGCGCTCGAGGCACAGGCGCCGCAACCCCGCGAGATCCCAACGCCGCGGCCAACGGCGCGAGCACAGCGCGTCGTCGACCTCGACCAGGACGCGGTGTGCGACCGCGTCGGGCGCCAGCCCGTGCGACAGGCACAGGCCCCGGATCGCGGCCAGCCGTCGTGCGCGCGGACGCTCGCGCAAGCGCCCCGGGTCGATCGCGTCGTCGCAGCCCGACGCGTGGGACGCTTGCGCCGCCGTGGCGGTCGCGTCCACGTGGGCGCGCACGATCGTCGCGGTGGTCGCGATGTGTCGCGTCGCCGCGTCGTTGATCGCGGTCAGCTCCGGCAGCACGCGCGTGCGCACGCGGACGCGGGGACTGTCCGGGTCGTCGTTGCCGGGATCGTCGACGAACGGCAGACCCAGCCGACCAGCCAGGTCGCGGGTCTGCGCGCGCGTCAGGTGCAGCAGCGGGCGTACGCACTGGGTACCTTCGGGCAGACGGCGCCCGGCCGGCCACGGTTTCAGCGGCTCGCGCTCGGCCATGCCGCACAGCCCCGCGAGCCCGGTGCCGCGCGCGAGCTGAAGCAGCACGGTCTCGGCCTGATCCGTGGCGGTGTGCCCCAGCGCCAGGGTCGGTGCGGCGGCCTGCAGCATCATCTCGCACAGCGCAGCGCGGCGGGCCGCGCGAGCGCGTGCGGCGAGGTCGGGCCCCGGCGGCAGCGAGAGCCGGCGCACGATCGCGGGCAGCCCGTGGGCGCGGGCGACCGCGAGCACCAGCGCCGCCTCGGCCACCGCGGCCGCACGCAGGCCGTGGTCGACGTGACCGACCCAGAGCTCGAGCGCGAGCGACCGTCGCAGCCGCAGCAACAGGCCCAGCAGCGCCATCGAGTCCGCGCCGCCGGAGACCGCGACCAGGATCCGCCGTGAGGGCGTCGCGGGCAGCGGCGCGATCGTGCGTCGCAGCGGCCCCAACGCCGCCGCGATCGTCGGATGTCGCGCTGGCGCCGGCGCCACGGTTGCGATAGTACCGCGAGCCGCTGGTGAAGACCTCGCAACCCAGGGTGACCCCGGGCGCGCTGCTCGACGAGCTGCGCGCGGTGCTCGACGAGCCGCTGTCGCTGGAGTCGCGCGACGACGCCGACGTGGTCGTGCCCGCGTTGCCGGCCGCGGCGTTCGTGCGCGTGGCCCGGGCGCTGCGCGACGAGGGCCGGCTCGAGCTGGTGCTGCCGCGCGCGACCGTCGATCAGCTGGTCGCGCTGCTCGACCTCGACGCGTGGTCCGACGAGCGCATCGACACCACGCGCGCGCGGCGATGGCTGGTCGCGATCGGCGAGAGCTGGGCGGCGGCGGACAAGCCCCGCGGCGCGCTGGTCGACCTCATGCACGCCATGGATCCGGAGTTCTGGACCCTGGCGCTGTTCGCCGAGACCCGCGTGATCACGCTCGACCTCGACGACGACGCGGCCCGCGAGCACGCGCTCGACGAGCTGGCGGAGCTGCGCACCTGGGAGACGCCCGACGGCTTCTTCGTCATCGGCGTGCCCGACGACGAGCTCGGCCGCGCGGTGCTGCGGGTGCTGCACCGCGTCTACGACGACGATCTCGGCCAGGGCCGCCGGTTGGTGCTGTCGATCGACGCCGCGCTGCCGGCCGAGATCGAAGAGACGCTGCTGCGCTTCCGCGGCGGCCGCCTGGCGGACCTGGGCTTCGCGCGCTGGGAAGACGCGATGAAGCTGTTCCGCCCGCTCGACCATCGCACCGCCGCCGATGCGGCGCCCCGCGACTTCCGCTGGCTCGCCGACGACGACTCCAGCGCCGCGCTGGCCAGCTTCCGCGGCAGCGAGCTGCTGCGCCGCGCGATGGCGCGGCTGTCCGACGCCGAGCACGGCACGCGCTCGCGCGAGTTCTTGTTGCTGGTCAACGAGGTCATCGCGGCGCAGCGGCTGCCGCCGGGCGACGAGTCGGTGCAGCAGCGGGCGCTCGACCAGACCCAGGCGACGCTGGGCCTGGGGCTCGAGCTGCTGCTGCAGGCGCGCCCGGGCCACCCCGAGCCCGACGCGTACCTCGCCGATCGCATCGCCGCGATCGGCCTGCGCGACGTGTTCCGCGTGGGCTACGGCGCGCTCGATCGTCTGCGTCGCGCCGCGATCGCACTGCACCGCTCGATGCGGATCTCGGTCGCGCACGTCGGCTCGCTGCTCGATCGCCCGTGGGGTCCGGCCATCGCCGCGCTGTCGCGGTGGTACCCCGAGCTGCCGCTGGACTCGACGCAGTCGGGCACGCGCCCGATCCGTTCGCTCGCCGACGTCGCCCGCGCGACCGAGCGCATCGCCCAGGCCGGCGCGCTGGCGGCACTGACGTACCTGCCGCAGGGCTACGCGGTCGATCCGGTGTGGCTGTCGCGGCTCGACGAGCCCGAGCGCGTCACGCTGGGCGACTTCGTGCGCAGCGCGATCGTGCACGCGCTGCTGCCGGGTCAGCGCGGCGCGTTCGCTCCGCTCGCGCCCGCCGATCTGGCGTGGGCGCAGGCGCAGCTGCTGGCGGGCGGCGGCCTGGTCGAGGCGGTCTCGCGCGATCTGTCGGCGCGCTGCGACGCGCTGGGCCTGGGCCGTCACACCCAGGCGCTGGCGGAGTCGCTGCTCACGCGCATGCGCGTCGAGCTGCTCGGGCTCGAGCACGACGGCGACACCATCGATCTGCGCCGCGTCGGCGGCTTCGTGACGGTGCAGTCGATCTCGATGTGGCTCACGGTCGAGTCGAAGGACTGAGCAACGCCGCGAGCGCCTGCTCGGCCGCGCGGCGCTCGGCCTCGCGGATGCTGGCGCCCTCGCCCTCGCCCAGGCACTGCACGCTGCCGTCTTGCAGCCGCAGCTCCACGCGCGCGCGCCATCGCGGCGGGCCCTCGCCGTCGCGCGCGTCGATGCGCACATAGCTCGGCGCGACGCGGTGGCGAGCCTGCGCCCAGTGCTGCAGTCGCGTCTTGGGATCGAGCGTCGCGTCGGGATCGACCGCGCCGAGATCGAACAGCCGGGCGAACACCGCCGCGGCGGCGTCGAGCGCAGCGATGCCACGCGCGCGCGCGTCGAGGAACACCGCGCCCAGCACCGCCTCGAGCGTGTCGGCCAAGGTGCTGGGATGCCGGCGTCCGCCGAGCTTGTCGTCGCCGCGGCCCAGCCACAAGAACGCGCCCAGATCGATCGCGCCCGCCGCCTGCGCGAGGCTCGGCTCGGAGACCACGCGCGCGCGCAGCCGCGTCAGCTCGCCCTCGTCCTGCGCGGCGGCGCGCTGCCACGACGCGTCGGCAGCGACCAGGCCCAGCACCGCGTCGCCGAAGAACTCGAGGCACGCGTTGCTGGGCCAACCCGCATCGGGGTGCTCGTTGGCCCACGAGCCCAGGGTCAGCGCCGCGCGCAGCAGGCTCGGACGCGCGAAGCGGTAGCCCAGCCGCGCTTCGAGCTCGTCCTGACCGGTGGCACCGCCCGGCGGCGGATCGAGCGGCGCGTGCAGCAGCTCGGGCAGCGCGGCCAGCACGGCGGGCAACCCCAGCGTCGACGGCTCACGCCCGTCGGTCGTCGTCACGCACGAGATGTACGCCCGGCCGCGGCGGGCGGAAAGCCCCGCCGCGCGCCTCGCTGC
>JAIBBS010000284.1 GCA_019694555.1 Nannocystaceae bacterium | reverse complement strand
ACCAGCAGCAGCGCCGCGGCCACCGCCGCGCCGCGCCGCCGCGTGCGGGCCCTCGCCGCGCGGGCATCGAGCTCGGCCTCGACGCGCGCCAGCGTCCGACGCTCGCGCAGCGGATCCCACTGCGGCTCGCGGTTCGACAGCTCGCGCAGCGCGTCGTCGATCACGGCGCCCCCGCAGCGGGCGCCCACGCGCCCAGTTCGTTCGACAGCGCCTGCTCGCACTCGGCGATGCGGCGCTTGATGGTCGCCAGCGACACACCGCAGCTGCTGGCGACGTCCTCGAGCTTCTCGCCCTCGATGCGGTGCAGCATCCACGGCAGGCGTCGGCCCTCGGGTTGACGCAACAACGCGGCGAGCAGCTCGTCGGCCGGTGCGCGCTCGCGGGGGTCGGAGCTGCGCGGCTCGTTCCAGCCGAACACGCGCAGGATCGATCCGCGCCGACGCTGCCGCACCAGCCGCGAGTGCGTCAGGCGGATCGCGATCGTGACCAGCCACGGCCGCACGTGTTGGGCCGAGCGCAGCGAGTCGAGTCGCTCGGCCGCACGCACGAAGGTGTCCTGCACGATGTCGTCGACGTCGGCGTTGTGGCCGAGCCACCGTGCGACCGCGGCGGCGACCTGCCGGGCGTGCCGCAGGTACAGCTCGCGGAATGCGGCGCGGTCACCGCCCTGGGCCCGGGCGACCAGGACCTCGTCGGACTGTTCCTGCACGTGCAGGCGCGTCGCGACGGCTGGCGCTGGGGAGACCACGGTGATGTTAAGATCACGCGAGGATGCGTCAGCGGCTCACGAAATCGTGCGCGAGCCGAAAATCCCCGCCAGCGCCGTCTGCAAGGGCGATGGCGGGGGGTTCCGCGCGGGCCCGCGGGCCGTGGTGGACGCTGGCGATGGTGGGGATGTCGCTCGCGGCCTGCGCGGAGCCGACCCTGGTGCTCGGCGCTGCCGGCACCACGGGCGGCAGTGGCGTCGACCCCACCGCCCATCCCGAGGGCTCGACCGGGATCCCCGACTTGCCCCCGTTTTCGCACTGCGGCGCGGAGCAGGGCTGCCAGAACAAGATCGATCTGCTGTTCGTGATCGACAACAGCGGCACGATGGGCGAGGAGCAGCTCAACCTCGCGAAGAACTTTCCGCTGCTGGTCGAGCAGCTGCAGGCGCTCGAGGACGTCGACGGCACCCGTGTGGGCGCCGACGTCAACATCATGGTCACCACGACCGACGTCGACAATCCCTCGTGCCACGGCGCGTGGGTCAAGCCCGACTATGTGCCCGCCCGCGGCGCGCCGGTGTCGACGCCGTGCACCGAACGCATCGCGCGCTTCACCGGGTTGGGCAACGATCCGCTCGTGGTCGAGCAGGCCTGCACGGACGTGTGCGCGCCGGCGCTGCCGGTCGCGCCGTCGGATCAGTTCATCCACTTCGACGCGCACGGGGACAACGTCGCCGACGGCGACGCCGCGGCGGCGCTGGCCTGCGTCGGGCCCCAGGGCATCGACGGCTGCGGCTACGAGTCGCCGCTCGAGGCGATGTCGCAGGCGCTCAACCCCGGCGCGTGCTGGAACGATCCCGCCGGCTGCGACGATCCGCGCTGGAGCTGGATCGACGAGCCGTTCCTGCGCGACGGCGCGGTGCTGGCGATCGCGATCATCACCGACGAGACCGACTGCTCGGTGCGCGACTACGGCATCATGAACGACCCCGACTTCGAGGCGGTCAACCCCGTCACCGAGATCGCCTCGCCGAGCTCGGCGCTGTGCTGGCACGCCGGCGCCGCGTGCAACGACTTCGACCCCGCGACCGGTGTCTACGGCGAGTGCGTGCAGACCAACCGCGACGACACCGGCCTCGCCGGCGTGGCCGACGAGGCCGCGGTGCTGCAGCCGATCTCGCGCTACACCAAGCTGCTGCAGTCGCTGCGCGACCAGGGTCGCGAGGTCATCATGCTGGGCATCCTCGGCGTGCCCGAGGTCACCGCGCACGCCGACGTGCCGCCGTACAACCCCACCGCCGGCGGTGTCGACGATCTGGTCTACCGGCTGTGGCGCGACCCGCAGTACCCCGACGGCGACGTGTTGCCCGACGAGTGGGCCCGCGGCGTCGACGCGGCGTACAAGCAGTTCGAGTTCGGCATCGGCCCCGGCTGCACCGGCTACGACGACGCCGCTGCGGTGTTCACCGGCCAGGCGGTCGCCGACGTCCGCATCCGCAGCGTGTGCGAGAGCCTCAACACGCCCGACGATCCCGCGACGAGCAAGAGCGAAGCCCGCGTGCGCTGCTGCATCGAGTCGATCTGCGACGACGATTTCAGCGCTGCGATCGGCTGCCTCACCGGGCTCATCCAGACCGCGGTGACGCCGGTGGGCTGACGACGCGCGCACGCGCGCGATCGCGGCCCGCCGACGCTACGCCGAAGTGCGTAGCGCGCCGGTGACGACGGCGCGGCGCCGCTGGTAGCCTCGAGCGTGGGGGCGCGCATGGCACAGCGACGCGACGGCAGCCGGGGCAGCGCGGGGGCGACGAGCAGGTGCGGGGGCATCGCGGCGGTGCTGCTCGCGATGGCCTGCGGTGCCGACGATCCGGAGCACTTCCGCGACGGCTCGCTGTTGCCACCGGTGCCGGTGCTGCAGATCCCCGCGCCGCTGCCCGCGGCGCACTGCGAGATCGACGTCGACGGCATCGGCACGATCGCGATGGAGGACGACTACCTGCCGCACGTGATCCAGTGCGAAAACGGCGGCGCCAACCTCGAGGCGCTCAAGGCCCAGGCCATCGCCGCGCGCTCGGTCGCGTACTACTCGATCGAGACCTCCGGTGGCATCTGCGACGGCCAGGGCTGCCAGGTCTACAGCTGCGGCGCCGACCCGGCACCGGTGCACTACCAGGCGGTGCAGGAGACCTCGGGCCAGTACCTCAACTTCAACGGCACGCTGACCTACGGCTTCTTCGTCGCCGGCGACAGCGGCGTCGCCGGTCCCGGCTGCATGGGCGTGGATGCCAACGCCGCGACCGAGCACTGGGTCACCTACAACGCCGGGCGCAGCGGCACCGACGTCGAGCAGACCGAGCTGGGTTACGTGCACGATCCCGCGGACGCGGGCTACGGCCAGAACCGCGGCTGCATGGGGCAGTGGAGCGCGCGCTGCCTCGAGAACGACAACGGCCAGGACGTCACGCAGATCCTGCAGTTCTTCTACGGCGACGACATCGGCATCACGCAGGCACCGGGCGAGTGCGTGGTGCCGCTGCCGGGCGACACCACCACCGGCGGCGGCGACAGCAGCGGCGGCGTCGCCGACACCACCGCGGCCTCGGGACTCGACGGCGGCTCGGGGGCCAGCGTCGGCGACAGCAGCGACGGCGGTGTCGCGGACTCCAGCGGTGGCGGCGAGGCCACCGGCAAGCCCGATCCCGGCAGCGAGAGCAGCTTCGGCGACGACGGCACCGGCGGCGGTGATCCCGACGCGCTGCCCGACACCTTCGGCGAGAACTCGGGCGCGCCGCCGTCGTCGTGCGCGTGCTCGGCCGAGCACGCGCCGCCGCGCGCCGCGATCGCGCTGGTGGTGCTCGCGGGGCTGTTGCGTCGGCAAAGGCGCGCGATCGCGGCGCGGTGATAGGCTCTCGCCCGCGGCATGGTCGCCGGGCGCAGCAGCTCCACGCAGGCCTCGCTCGACGCGCTCGCGGGCTTCGGGCCCGGGACGCGGCAGTGGTTCGCGCAGCACTTCGTCGCGCCCACGCCGGTGCAGGCGATGGGCTGGGCTGCGATCGCCGCGGGGCAGCACGCGCTCTTGGTCGCGCCGACCGGCAGCGGCAAGACCCTGGCTGCGTTCCTGTCGTGCATCGATCGGCTCGCGCACGCGCCGCGCGTGGGCGTGGGCGTGCGGGTGCTGTACGTCTCGCCGCTCAAGGCCCTGGTCTACGACATCGAGCGCAACCTGCAGCGGCCGCTCGTGGGCCTGGCCGCGGCCGCCGCGGCGCAGGGGCAGTCGTTGGTGTTGCCCAAGGTCGCGGTGCGCACCGGTGACACCACCGCATCCGAGCGCGCGGCCATGGGCCGACACCCGCCGGAGATCCTGGTCACCACGCCCGAGTCGCTGTTTCTCATGCTGGGCTCGCAGGTGCGCGAGCACTTCGCGACGATCGAGACCATCATCGTCGACGAGGTCCACGCGCTGGCGCCGACCAAGCGCGGGGCTCACCTGGCGCTGTCGCTCGAGCGGCTGAGCGCCGCGTGTGCGCGCGAGCCCCAGCGCGTGGGCCTGTCCGCGACCGCGCGGCCGCTCGACGAGGTCGCGCACTTTCTCGCGGGCGCACGGCCGGTGACCATCGTCGACACCGGCGCGCCGCCGGATCTCGAGCTCGAGATCGTCGTGCCGGTGCCGGACATGACCCGGCCACCGCCCGCGCCCGCGCCGGTGAGCGCCGGCGTCGCCGCGTCGCCGCCGGGGCTCGCCGAGCCCATGGCCAACAGCATCTGGCCCGCGATCTATCCCCGGCTGCTCGAGATCATCGCGCAGGCGCGCACGACCTTGGTGTTCGTCAACGCGCGCGGGCTGTGCGAGCGCCTGGCGCAGCGGCTCAACGAGATCGCCGGTGCACCGCTGGTGCGGGCGCACCACGGCAGCCTCTCGCACGGGCAGCGCGCGGCGATCGAGGCCGCGCTGGTCGCGGGCGAGATCCGCGGCATCGTCGCGACCAGCTCGCTCGAGCTCGGCATCGACATGGGCACCATCGATCGCGTGGTGCTGGTCGAGTCGCCGGGTGCGGTCTCGCGGGGGTTGCAGCGGGTGGGCCGTGCCGGTCACGCGGTCGGCGAGCGCAGTGTCGCGCGGCTGTTCCCCAAGCACCGCGGTGACCTGCTCGAGTCGACCGTGGTCGCCGCGCGCATGCGTCGCGGCGAGATCGAGCGCATGGTCGTGCCCCGCAATCCCCTCGACGTGCTCGCGCAGCAGATCGTCGCCATCGTCGCGGTCGGCGAGTGCACCGTCGACGAGCTCGCGGCGCTGATCCGGCGCGCGCACGGCTTCTCGACGCTGCCCGACGCGGCGCTGCGCGGCGTGCTCGACATGCTCGCGGGCCGCTACCCGTCGCACGACTTCGGCGAGCTGCGGCCGCGGCTGGTGTGGGATCGGCAGACCGACCGGCTCGCGGCGCGCCGCGGCGCCGGACGCATCGCGCTGCAGAACGCCGGCACGATCCCCGATCGCGGGCTGTACCCGGTGCACGCCGGCGAGGGCGGCCCGCGGGTCGGCGAGCTCGACGAGGAGATGGTCAACGAGTCGGCCACCGGCCAGGTCATCACGCTGGGCGCGAGCAGCTGGCGCATCGAGTCGATCGCGCGCGACCGCGTGCTGGTGAGCCCGGCGCCCGGCGAGAGCGGGCGGCTGCCGTTCTGGCGCGGCGACGGGCCCGGCCGTCCGCTCGAGCTCGGGCGCGCGATCGGGGCGCTCACGCGCGAGCTGGCCGAGCGCGAGCCCGACGACGCGCGGGCCTACCTCGCGCAAGACTGGGCGCTCGAGGGCGATGCGGCGCAGAACCTCATCGCCTACGTGCACGAGCAACGCGCCGCGACCGGCGTGGTGCCCAGCGACCGCGCGATCACGATCGAGCGCTTCCGCGACGAGGTCGGCGACTGGCGCGTGTGCATCCTGTCGCCGCTGGGCGCGCGGGTGCACGCACCGTGGGCGCTCGCGATCGAGGCCGAGCTGTCGGCGCGCGCGGGCATCGCGGTGCAGACCACGTGGAGCGACGACGGCATCGCGCTGCGGCTGGTCGACGCCGACGAGCTGCCCGCGCTCGAGTTCCTGGTGCCCGATCCCGACACCGTCGAGGAGCGCGTCGTGGCGCAGCTGGCCCACTCGGCGCTGTTCGCCGGCATGTTCCGCGAGAACGCCGGCCGCGCGCTGCTGCTGCCGCGTCGCCGCGCGGGCCAGCGCACGCCGCTGTGGGCCCAGCGCCTGCGCGCGCAGCAGCTGCTGGCGGTGGCGCGCGAGCACCCGTCGTTTCCCATCGTGCTCGAGACCTACCGCAGCTGCCTGCAAGACGTGTTCGACGTGCCCGCACTCGCGGCGCTGCTGCGCGCGATCGCGGCGCGCGAGGTCCGGGTCGATCACGTGCACAGCGCCGCGGCGTCCCCGTTCGCGCGCGGGCTGGTGTTCGCGTACCAGGCCGCGTTCATGTACGAGGGCGACGTGCCGCTGGCCGAGCGGCGCGCGGCCGCGCTGGCGCTGGATCACGGGCTGCTGCGCGAGCTGCTCGGGCGCGAGGGCATGGTCGAGCTGGCCGAGCTGCTCGATCCGGCGGATGTCGCTGCGGTCGAGGACGAGCTGCAGCAGCGCGCGCCTCGCTGGCGCGCGCGCGGGCCCGACGAGCTGCACGACTGCCTGCGGCGGCTGGGCGAGCTGGACCGCGACGAGATCGCAGCGCGCTGTGCCGACGTCGACGACGACGCGCCGCCGGGTGTCGAGGGTTGGCTCGCGACGCTGCGCGAGGGCCACCGCGCGGTCACGGTGGCGCTGGGCGGACGCGAGGTCGCGATCGCGATCGAAGACGTCGCCGCCTACCGCGACGCGCTGGGCGTGGTCGCGCCCGCGGGCGTGCCCGCGGCGCTGCTCGAGCCGGTCACCGACGCCCTGGCCTCGCTGCTGGCTCGCTGGGCCCGCACGCACGGACCCTTCACTGCACCCGAGCTCGCGGCGCGGTGGGGCGTGCCAGCGTCGCAGCTGCAGCCGGCGATCGCGGCCGCGTGCGAGCGCAACAGCCTGATCGCGGGACCGCTGCTGCCGGGGCACGCCGAGGCGCTGTGCGACGCCGAGGTGCTCAAGCGCATCAAGCGACGCAGCCTCGCGCGGCTGCGGCGGGAGATCACCGCGGTCGAGGACGAGGTCTACGCGCGCTTCGGGCCGCACTGGCACGGGCTCGACGAGGCCTCGCTGGCACCCTCGGTGCTCGACGACGCGCTCGCGCGGATCGAGGGACTGCCGCTGTCGTGGGCCGAGCTCGAGTCGTGGCTGCTGCCCGCGCGCGTGCCCGGCTTCGCGCCGCGTCAGCTCGACGAGCGCGGTGCGGCAGGCGAGCTGGTGTGGGTCGGACACGGCAGCCTCGGCGATGCCGATGGCCGCGTCGTGCTGTATCGCCGCGATCGCGTCGCGCTGCTGCTCGACGCGCCGCCGGTGCCCGACGATCTCGATCCGATCGCGGCCGCCATCGTCGCGCACCTGAGCAGCCGCGGTGCCTCGTTCGCGGTCGAGCTCGGCCGCGCGGTCGGTGCGGACGTGAAGCTCGCCGCGCTCGAGGACGCGCTGTGGTCGTTGGTCTGGCGCGGGCTCGTGACCAACGACAGCTTCCTGCCGCTGCGCGCCCACGGCAGCCGCAGCGCCCGCGGCAGCAGCGGCGGCGGGCGCTGGTCGTTGGTCGCGGATCTCGTCGGCGGCGGGCCGTCGCCCACCGAGCGCGCGTGGGCGCGTGCGACGACGTTGGTGCAGCGGCACGGGATCCTCTGCGGCGATGCGCTCGCGATCGAGGCGATCGCCGGGGGCATGGGCGGGCTGCTGCCGGTGCTGCGCGAGCTCGAGTCGGCCGGGCGGGTGCGACGGGGCCACTTCGTCGCGGGTCTGCGTGGCGTGCAGTTCGCGGCGCCCGGCGCGGTCGATCGTCTCCGCGGCATGCGGGCGCACGACGACGACGACGTGCGCGTGCTGTCGGCGTGTGATCCGGCGCTGCCGTGGGGCGCGGCGCTGCCGTGGCCGCCCACCGGCCTGGAGGAGCGCGGCGGTGCGCGCCGGGTCGCAGGCGCGCGTGTGGTCACCGTCGGCGGTCGACCGCTGCTGTTCCTCGATCGCGGTGCGCGGCGCTGGCTGAGCTTCGCCGGTGCCGACGATGCCGCGCTGCTGCAGCGCGCCGGCGCGGCGCTGCGCACGATCGCGGCGTCGCAGCGCGGCAAGAGCCTGCGGGTCGAGACCATCGACGGCACGCCCGCGCGCAACAGTCCGCTGGCGGGCCCGCTGCGCGCGCTGGGCTTCGTCGCGGATCTGCGCGGGCTCGAGCT
>JAIBBS010000070.1 GCA_019694555.1 Nannocystaceae bacterium | reverse complement strand
GCGCGACCCGTCGGCACCCGAGCGCTGCGCGATCCGTCCGCTCCAGCCAGTGCGCGCGTGGCGATGCGCGACGGACGTCCCCGTCGGCGTGTGCCCCTTCCGCGGCAATACCAGCACCACGCGTCGATCGTGCTCGGGGGCCGCGCCGGCTGTCAATCCGCCGCGCGTGGTCGCAGACCGCGTCGTTGCCGGGCCTGCGCGGGCGTGGCCCCGGCGCGCACCCGCGCGGTGCCGCCGACGCCGCAACGCCACGCATCGGGCTGCGCCTGGTATCGTCGCGGCCGTCGATGCCATCGAGCAGCCCGCAGACGCGGCGATGTCCCGCGTGCGACCACGAGCGTGCGACGTGGGCGTTCGAGGTGATGGGCTTCGCGTGTGTGCGGTGTGAATCGTGCGGCACGTTGTTCGTGTCGCCGCTGCCGTCGGCGGAGGTCGTGCAGGCGACCTACCTGCGGCCCGACTACCACCAGACGGCGCAAGACGCCGGCGTGCGCATGCGTGCCGAGGCCGATGCGCGCGTGCAGGTGGTCGAGTCGCTCGGGGCGCGGCGCATCATCGAGGTCGGCTGCGGGCCCGGGCACTTCCTCGATGCAGCGCGTGATCGCGGATTGACGATCGAAGGTGTCGACCCCGCGCATACGGCTGCGGCTGCGCGCGCGCGCGGTCACGTCGTGCACGGCGTGTGGCTCGAGCAGTTCGTGCCCACCGCGCCGTTCGACGCGCTCGCGCTGTGGGAGGTGCTCGAGCACCTGCCGCAACCCGCCGATGCGCTCGCGACGATGGTGCGATGGTTGCGACCCGATGGCATCGTCGCGCTGTCGACTCCCAGCCTCTCGGGCGTCGCCGCGCGCGTCATGGGCCGCAACTTCCCCATGATCACGCCGCCCGATCACCTCGAGATCTTCACGCGCCAGGGCCTCGAGCGCCTGCTCGCGCGCGCGGGCCTGCACGCGGTGCGTTGGACCAGCTTCTCCAACCTCGACGCACCCGCGCTCACGCGTGCGCTGCGACGACGCGGGCTCGGCCCGGGCGCGCTCGCCGGTGTGCTCGGACGCGTGGGCGCGCTGCCGCTGTCATGGCTCGATCGCGCGGGCCTGGGCACCTCGTTCGAGGTCTACGCGCGCCGGCGCTGACGCCGTCGGCTTTGCCCGGCTGCCGCGGGCGTGTCACGCTTGGCGCCGCGGATGAGTCATCGATCTTCCACCGGACACGACCTGACCCCCCTGTCGGCCGAAGAGCGCGAGACCCTGGCCGCCGGGCTGACCAAGGAAGAGCGCTACGTGCTGCTCGACCACGGCACCGAGCGGCCGTTCTGCGGCGGCCTGCTCGACAACAAGCAAGAGGGCGTCTACGTGTGTCGCCTGTGCGGCCTGCCGCTGTTCCGATCGCACAACAAGTTCGAGTCGGGCACCGGCTGGCCCAGCTTCTTCGCGCCGTTCGATCCCGAGCACATCAAGTCCGTGCGCGACATCAGCCACGGCATGATCCGCACCGAGATCCGCTGCCAGCGCTGCGATGGGCACCTCGGCCACGTCTTCCCCGACGGACCGCGGCCCACCGGCCTGCGCTTCTGCATCAATTCGATCTCGCTCGCGTTCGTGCCCGCGACTGCGCCGGGGACCTGACGCTCACGCGAGTCGCTGCAGTCGACCCTTCATGCCGCCCTCGGGGCGCAGCGTGACCTTGGGCTCGAGCCGGATCGACGCGGGGTCATCGACCGCGATCGCGAAGCGCTGCACCACCGTCGCGAGGATGATCTTGGCCTCCATCAGCGCGAAGTGGTTGCCGATGCACACGCGCGGCCCTGCGCCGAACGGCAGGTAGGCCAGCTTCGCGCGCTCGCCGAGCTGGCCCGGGGCGAAGCGCTCGGGATCGAAGCGCAGCGGATCGGGCCACAGCTCGGGGTGGCGGTGCATCAACCACGGCGACACCGCGACGATCGTGCCCTTGGGTACGTGCCACGGTCCGATCTGATCCGGCGCGAGTGCCTGACGCTCGACGATCCACACCGGCGGATACAGCCGCATCGCCTCGTCGATGACCTGACCGGTGTACGGCAGCTGCGGCAGATCGTCGAAGCCCGGCGTCCGGCCTCCGAGCACCCGCGTGGCCTCCTCGCGCATGCGCGCGGCGATCTCGGGGTGCTGGTGCAGCAGCATGAAGGTCCAGCTGGTCGCGGTCGCGATGGTCTCGTGGCCCGCGAGGAACAGCGTCATGACCTCGTCGCGCAGCTGCGCGTCGCTCATGCCGCCGCCGCCGTCCTCGTCGGTCGCGGCCATCAACGTGCCGAGCAGATCGTCGCGGACCTCGCCGCTGCGACGACGGCGTTCGATGATGCCCTGCACGATGTCGTCGAGCAGACGCTTGGCCTTGGCGAAGCGGCGGTTGGATCGCGTAGGCCACCACAGCGGCAGCCGGATCAGCGACTCGGCGTGCTCGTTGGCCTTGTGCAGCGCGACCGTGACGGCCGGGCCCAGCGCGCGCAGATCGGTGCCGCCGTCCTCGGCGAGGTCGGTGCCGAACAGCGTGCGCGCGACGATCGCCAGCGTCAGCGCCATCATCTCCGCGTGCACGTCGATCGCCGGGTCGGCGCGTCGCTCCCAGCCGTCGACGGTCTCGCGCACGCACGCGCCCATGGTGTCCGCGAGCGCGGCGAGGCGTTGACGATGGAACGCCGGCTGCGCGAGCTTGCGTTGCTTCCGCCAGTGCTCGCCCTCGGAGGTGACCAAGCCCTGGCCCAGCACCAGACGCAGGCCTTCGTACGAGCGGCTCTTGACGTAGTTGCGATGGTTGCGGACCAGCACGTGCTGCGCGAGCGCGGGATCGGCGAGCGCGACGAAGCGGAACGGACCCACGCGGAACGTGACCGCATCGCCGTAGCGCTCGCGCGCATCGGTGAGGTGCGTCAGTGGATCGCGCAGCAGCGACATCGTGCCGAACCAGCCGTGGCCGGGAGGTCCGGGCGGAAGGCGAGGCGCGCCGGACTCGGACGCCGCGAGAGACGTCGAATGTGAGGGTGTCCTCATGTTTGACAAAATCTGAGGGAAGCCTCAGCTTCTGGCAAGTGGCGCGATCGAAGGCAGCCGCCGGGCGCGGGCAAGTCCGCAAGACCACGGCGAAAAGCCCCGCGACGACGTCTCCGCCCAGCGACGCGCGGCGGCAACCGACGCAGGCGCGGAGTCAGCGCCGTCGCGAGGCCATCGTGCTGGCCGCGGCCGAGTCCTTCGCACAGTTCGGCTTCGGCGACACGACGATGGAGGGCATCGCGGCGCGGGCCGGCACCTCGATCGGATCGGTCTACCAGTTCTTCCCCAACAAGCATGCCGTGTTCCGCGAGATCGCCGGTCGCTGTCTGCTCGAGGCGCGACGCAGCTACGCCAGCCTCGTCGGTGCCGACGCGCTGCAGGTGCCGTGGGCGACGTTGCTCGGTCGCGTGATCGATGGCTTCCGTGCGCTGCACGACGGCAGCGCGATGATGCAGGCGATGTGGCGCAACCTCGAGCTGTACGGCGAGTACGCCGAGGCCGATCAAGCGATGATGCGCGAGCTCATCGCCGCCACCGCGGTGCTCTTCGGCGCGTGGGTGCCGAGCATGGCCGAGCCCACGCGCCGCGTCATCGCGACGATGGTGGTCAACACGGTGGCGACGACGCTGCTGGTGATCGCGCGCGAGCCCGATCGCGGCAGGGCGGATGCGCTGGTGGTGGAGACCAAGCGGATGCTCGAGCGGTACCTGGCGTCGTACCTGCCCGGGTGAGCGCGGGCGCGGGCGACACGTCGCCGCGGGCGACCGCCGCGTCCTCGCGCCCCTGCGCCTGGCCCGCCGGCGGTGCCGCTGACGGATCTGCCGTCCCCGTGACAACCGCCGATCGTGGCAGAATCGTGCCTGATGGCCGCCTACGACCCGGCGGCGGCGTCCGCACCCCGGCCGACGCTCGCGGTGCACGGCTCGAGCGAGCTCGATGTCGCCTCCGCGTTCCGCGAGCACTACCCATTCGTGCTGCGGGCGCTGGTGGGCCTGGGGGTGCCGCCGATCGACGCCGACGACACGGCGCAAGAGGTCTTCGTGATCGCGCATCGTCGGCGCGCGGACTTCGATGCGACCCGGCGCGCGCGCGCGTGGCTGTACGGCATCGCCCGAGGCGTCGCGCGCAACCGTCGTCGCGCGCGGCGGCCCGAGCTGGTCGACGCGCTGCCGGCTGCGGCCGACGATCCCGAGCGCGACGTGGTCAACAACCAGGCGCTCGCGTTGGCGCTGCGCGCGATGGATGGCCTGTCGAGCAAGCTGCGTGAGGTCTTCGTGCTGATGGAGCTGGAGTCGATGTCCGCACCCGAGGTCGCGCAGCTGCTCGAACTCTCGGTCAACACGGTGTACTCGCGCCTGCGGCTGGCCCGCGGGCGCTTCGATACCGCGCTCGCGGAAATCCGCGCGCGGGAAGGCGCAGGTGGAACGTGATGTCGCCCGAGCCCAGCACGAGCGACCGCGACGTGTTGCTCGCCCGCGCCCGCGCGGCGCTGGCCAAGCAGGCCGCGGACGTCGATGGTGCCCACGATCGTTTTCTCGCGCGGCTCGAGGCCGAGGCCGATCAGGGCACGTGGAAGAACGCGCGCGAGCTCAAGCCGCTGCTGATGAGCTGGGGTCGCATGCTGCTGCTCGGCGGCATCGCGTTCGCGATCGTGACGGTCTCGTGGGCGCAGTGCCCGCTGTACGAGCACAGCGTCGCCGATCCCGACGCGCCGCCCCGCGAGGCGCCGCTGTACGACTGGAAGGGCAAGCAGCGCCGGCCGCGACCGGGTGATCCGATCCCGCCGACGCGCGTGCCCGCACCGCCCGCCGAGCCGCCGTCGTCGCCACCGCCTCAGGGCGTCAAGTGACAGACGAAGATCTGTCCGTCGCCGCTCTGGCCGAAGAAGCTGCCGACCACGCTGGGTGCACCGGTGCCGTCGACGACGAGATCGTTGACGTCGTAGTAGCCGGCCTCGTCGGAGAACGCACTCTGCCACAGCACCGCGCCATCGCCGTCGAGGCGCGCGACGAAGGCCTGCGCGCTGGTGTCCGAGTCGGCCAGTGAGCCCGCGACGACGATGCGATCGTCGCCGTCGACGGCCACGCCGTCGGCGCGATCGTCGAGGTTCGCGGCGCCGTTGAAATCCACCGACCAGATCTCGTCGTTGCCGTCGGCACTGCGGCGCGTGACCGTGAGGTTGTCGCCCTGGCCGTTGACGAACGAGGGCCCGACCACGACCAGCTCGCCGTTGCCTGCGACTGCGATCGCGGTCAGCTGCGGCAGCCCGGTCGCGTTGTCGAGCAGCGCACCGTCGACCGACGAGCGGTGGTGGATGAAGCCCTGCGGCCCGCTCACGCCCACCAGGTAGACGTCGTCGAGCGGATCGGCGACCAGGCCCACGTAAAACGGTGCGTTGCCGGGGCCCTGGCTGGCGTGCACGGTCCACTGCTCGGCGATGAACATGCTCAGACGCCGGACCACGAACTCACTGGTGCCGTTGATGCTGCCGAAGCCGGCCCAGTACAAGCCGTTGGGCGCCACCGTGATGGCGTGGGCCTCGAGGAAGGTGGCGCCGGTGACGGACTGCGCGCCGTCGTTCTCGAGCATGCCGTCGGTGCTCACGCGCACCAGCCGGGCGAAGCCGTCCTGCGCCACGGTCACGAACAGATCGTCCGCGCTGCCGTAGTACACCAGATCGTTGCCGCGCTCGTAGCCACCCTCGGAGAGATCGTAGAGGTTGCGGAAGCGCTCGGTGCCGTCGGGTGTCCACGAGCCGATGTACACGTCCTCGTCGATGCCCTGCCGGAACAGCGTGCCGGTGGCGTAGACGTTGCCGAGGTTGTCCGCGGAGATGCCGGCGCCGTTGTCCTCGTCGAAGTCACCGTCGATGACGCACCAGACCACCTGACCCGAGACGTGGCAGTCGTTGTTGCAGCCGTTGCCGTCGATGTCGTCGGCGTCGTCGCACTCCTCACCGTCGTCGACGTTGCCGTCGCCGCAGGTCGGCACACTGCCCTCGCTGCTGCCGCTGTCTGCCACGGTGTCGGTCGCGGTCGCGCTCGCGTCGGCCGATTCCGTCGCACTCGTGGTCGCGGAGGTCGACATCGTCGTGCTCGCCGTGGTCGCCGTGCTCGCGGTCGTGGCCGTGGTCTCGACGCTGCCGCTGGCGTCGCCCATCGAGCTGCCGCCCTCGCCGCTGCTGCCGCCGGTGCCCTCGGCTTGATCGTTCTTGGTGGGGTCGAAGCAGCCGCTGCTCGTCAGCGACAGCCACAGCGCCACGGTCTTCACCGCAGCGCCGCCGCCTCGCCTCCGCCCACCGTCGAGATGCAAGCCAATGCGCGCGCAGGTCATGCACGAATCTTCGCCCGCGCGGGTGCGCGCGTGCAAGTCCGGCCGGTGCGCGCACCCGCGGTCTCAGCGACGGCGTCGCCGCGGCCGCACCAGCGCCGCGATCACCAGGCCGAACGCCGCGCTCGCGGGCAGACGCGAGTCGCTGTTGCAGCCGCAGCCGTCGTAGCCGGCGCTGTCGGTCGCGCCCGGGGAGCCGCCGCTGCTGCCGTCGGTGCCCTCGGTGCCGCCGCTGGCCGAGCCGTCGCTGGCCGAGCCGCCGGAGGTGTCGGCGCCGGTGGTGCCCGCGCCGCACTCGTTCGCGGGCCAGCCGTGGTCGCAGTTCCACGTGCCCAGCTGCGTGTCGATGATCGCGGTGTTGTCGACGATCGCGATCGGTGCGCCGTTCTCAGGCGTCTGCGCGACGTCCTCTTCGTAGGGCATCTCGTCGCCGAAGTCCGGCCACGCGCCGTCGTCGGGCACGTAGACCTCGCGGCCGCCCGGCAGCGTCCACACCGCGTCGCCGTTGCAGAGCACGCGACGGGTCGCGATCGACGACGTGAGATCGACGTCCTCGAGATCGGGGTTGGCCCAGAAGAACGGATCCTCGGTCATCTCGGCCGGCGAGATCGTGGTGTACATGCGCGTCAGCGTGGGGAAGCCCTGCAGCACCTCGACCGCGTGCGCGCCGGGATCCACGATGCGCGACTGCATGTCGGCGGCGAAGCCCGAACCATCGCCCCACTGGGCTTGGTCGATGAGGCCTTCGTAGCAGCTCAGACAGTCGTAGAACGCCTCCGCGGTCACGCCGTCGGGCACCGGCAGCCAGTGCGCGAGCAGCCCGTCGAGCAGCGCGTGCGTGAAGCTGCAGGTGCCCGAGAACTCGTCGCAGACGTACAGGCCCTGCGACGCGAGCGTGTCGACCACGTCGACGGCGGCGAGGCCCACGAACGCGCTGGCGTCCCACGAGGGGTCGAAGATGCCGAACTGCGACACGACCGTGCTGCTGCCGGCGTACTCGGTGACGAAGGCCTTGCCGTCGGCGCCGAAGGCATCCACGGCCAGCGTGATGACTTCCTTGTAGTTGGAGGCGTAGCCGGGCCAGTCGAGCTTGAGCGGATTGACCAGCACGTGCTTGTAGTTCTGCGGCACCACGCGCGACGACGCGAGGAAGAAGGTCCGCACCTCCATGTCGTCTTGCGCCGCGATCCGCGTCAGCCGCAGCGGCACGCAGGCCTCGTCGTTGGTGAACGTGAGCGTGACCGGATGGATCTCGCCGATGTCGGCGTCGTTGGTCAGCTTGAACGCCGCGAACATGTAGTTCTCGGCCAGGTACTCCGCGAGGATCGGCTCGGCGTTGGGGTCCTGCTCGTAGCCGTTGGCGCCGAGCCAGGTCATGACCTCCTCGGCGGTGCCGCCTTGCAGCACGGTGATCTCGAACGCGCCGACGGTCTGCTGCAGCACGACCTCCGGACCGCCGCCGGTGTCGCCGCCCTCGCCGCCGGTGCTGCCGCCGGCGGAGGTCAACCCATCGCCACCATCACCACCGCTGCCGCCGCCGCCGCAATCGTCGAAGTTGTAGTTGAAGCCGTAGGCCGGCACCGTCGCGGTCAGGGCATTGGCGAACAACGCCTGCGAGCCGACCGAGAACTCCGGGACCGCCAGCATCGGCACGACCCACGCGAACTTCTCCGCGGTGGTGGTCGAGTCGTACTGGATCTGGATGTGCGCCTCGGTGTAGCCGTCACCGAGCACGAACAGGATGTTCTCGCCGGTCTGCGGCACCGGCATCGCGTTGGGGCCGGTATCGCAGAAGGTGCCGCCGCAGGCCTCGGCCTCGCGCGGGATCCACTGCGCGGTGAGGACGAGCAACGAAGGCAACAACCACAATCGAAGCGAACGGCGGGTCATGGGGCACTCCAGAGTTTCAGGGTGCTCGATGCGCGTGCCGCTGCACAAACGCAGCGGCTGCGCGACGCGCGAGCGGCCGGGCGCACGAACGTGTCAGCGGCGGCGGCGGCGGAGCAGCGGCCACACGCACAGCCCGATCAACACCGCGACCGGAGAGGAGCCGGTGCCGTTGCAGCCGCAGCCCTGGTCGTAGCCCGGCGGGTCCTGACCGCTGCCGCCCTCGGCACCGACGGCGTCGTCGCTGCCGCCGCACTTGTCGAAGGGCCAGCCGAGGTCGCAGTTGTAGGTCTCGAGCTGCGTCTTGATGGTCGCGCGATTGTCGACCAGCAGGATCGGCGCGCCCTGTTCCGGCGTCTGCGCGACCTCCTCCTCGTACGGCATCGCGTCGCCGAAGTCCGGCCACGGGCCGTCACCGGCGACGTAGACCTCGCGTCCGTCCGGCAGCGTCCACACCGCGTCGCCGTTGCACAGCACGCGGCGCGTCGCGACCGAGTTGGTGAGGTTCACCTCCGGCAGGTCGGGGTTGGCCCAGAAGAACGGATCCTCGGTCATCTCGGCCGGCGAGATCGTCGTGTACATGCGCGTGAGCGTGGGAAACTCCTGCAGCAGCTGCGCCGCGTGCTCGCCGGGGACGACGATGCGCTCGTTCATCGCGGTCGCGAAGCCGGAGCCGTCGCCCCACGCATTCTGATCGATCATGCCCTCGTAGCAGCTCAGGCAGTCGTAGAACTCCTCCGGCGTGAGGCCGTCGGGCACCGGCAGGTACGACGCGAGCAGGCCCTCGAGCAGCGGGTGCAAGAAGGTGCAGCCGTTGAAGCCGTCGCAGTAGACCAGTCCCTGCGTACTCAGCGAGTCGATCACGTTCACCGCCGGGAGGCCGTTGAAGGCCGCGGCGTTCCACGTCTCGCTGAACACCCCCGATGGCGACACGATGCTGCTGGTGCCGGCGTACTCGGTGACGAAGGCCTTGCCGTCCGCGCCGAAGGCATCCACCGCCTGGGTGATGATGTCCTTGTAGTTGGAGGCGTAGCCGGGCCAGTCGAGCTTGAGCGGGTTGACCAGGACGTGCTTGTAGTTCTGCGGCACCACGCGCGAGGGCGCGAGGAAGAACGTGCGCACCTCCATGTCGTCTTGCGCGGCGATCCGCGTCAGCCGCAGCGGTACGCAGGCCTCGTCGTTGGTGAAGCGCAGCGTGATGGGGTGGATCTCGCCGATGTCGGCGTCGTTGGTGAGCTTGAACGCCGCGAACATGTAGTTCTCGGCCAGGTACTCGCCGAGGATCGGCTCCGCCGCGGGGTCCTGCTGGTAGCCGTTGTCGCCGAGCCAGGTCATGACCTCCTCGGCGGTGCCGCCCTGCAGCACCGTGATCTCGAACGCGCCGACGGTCTGTTGGAAGACCACCGAGGGGCCGCCGCTGTCGGTCTCCCCGGCGCTGTCCTCCCCGCCGGTGCTCCCGCCACCATCCCCGCCGGCCCCGGTCACGAAGCCGCCGCTGTCGTCCAAGCCGCAGGAGTCGAAGTTGTAGTTGAAGCCGTACGCCGGCACCGTCGCGGCCAGCGTGTTGTCGAACAGCGTCTGCGAGCCGACCGAGAACTCCGGCACCGCGAGCAGCGGCACGACCCACGCGAACTTCGCGGCGGTGGTGGTCGGGTCGTACTGGATCTGGATGTGCGCTTCGGTGTAGCCGTCACCGAGCACGAACAGGATGTTCTCGCCGGTCTGCGGCACCGGCATCGCGTTGGGGCCGGTGTCGCAGAAGGTCCCGCCACAGGCCTCGGCCCGCTGCGGGATGGAAAGAGCCGCCGCCGTCGCGATGCAAGCGAGCGAGAGGAGCCATGCACGGTTCATCGAAGCACTCCGTCGATCTATCTGAGTTCAAACCCAAGTCGTGCGGGCCAAGCCCCGCGCGATCGAACACACCAACGCGGTGACTGTGACAGCTCCGGGCGAAGCGCGCAAGGGATCGCCCGGCGCAAGCTCGTCGTCGCGCGCGTGGGCTCGTGCAGGGGCGCGCGTGTCCACGGTTCGCTGGGCCGTCGCTCGGTGTCGCGGGCGACGGTGCTCGCACGGCGCAGGGCCGGTTTCGGGCCGCTCGCGCCGGGTTTGGCGGCGATCGACGCCGGGGCCGCGGCGGATCGGGCAAGATCGACCGCTGGCGCGCCATCGAGCGTGCGCGCAGATCGTGCCGCCCAGCCCGCACCATGACATTCGTGTCCCGTCGGCGACGGAGCCCGGCTCCACCGCCCAGGAGCGCTGGCGTCCGGCGGGCCGGTATCTGCTGGGTCCCGTGATCGCGCGCGGCGGCATGGCCGAGGTCCGGCTCGCACGAGCCGAGGGCGCGCACGGCTTCCAGAAGTACTTCGCGCTCAAGCGCATCTTGCCCAAGTGGGCCGACGACCGCGAGTTCGTCGAGATGTTCCTCGACGAGGCGCGGCTGGCCTCGCAGCTCGATCATCCCAACGTCGCGTCGGTGCTCGACATCGGCGAGGACGACGACGGCCCGTTCTTCACGATGGAGTATCTGCACGGGCAGAGCCTGGTCGCGCTGGCCCGACGCCTGCGTGAGCGCGAGCTGACGCTGGGCTGGGATGCGTGGGTGGCGATCGGAGCCGCGGTCGCGGCGGGGCTGCACCACGCGCACGAGCGCCGCGGCTTCGATGGGCGACCGCTGGGCATCATCCACCGCGACGTCTCGCCCTCCAACGTGATCGTGACCTACGAGGGTGCGGTCAAGGTCGTGGACTTCGGCATCGCCAAGGCCAGCAGCTCGCGGCACGCGACGCGGCCCAGCGTGCGCAAGGGCAAGATGGCGTACATGTCACCCGAGCAGTGCCGCGGCGAGGCGCTCGATCGGCGCAGCGACGTGTTCGCGCTGGGAGTCGTGCTGTACGAGCTCGCGACCCGCTCGCGGGCCTACGTCGCCGAGGGCGAGTTCGCGGTGATGAATCGCATCGTCAACTACGACCTCGAGCCCGCGTCGACGCGGCGCGCCGCTGTGCCCGCGGCGGTCGAGCGGATCCTGCTCAAGGCGCTCGCGCGCGACCGCGACGCGCGTCATGCCAGCGCGCGCGAGCTGCAGCGCGAGCTCGAGGCCTTCGCCGCGGAGGCCGGCCTGTCGCCGAGCACCGCATGCCTGGCGGCGCTGATGGAGGCGGCGTTCGAGGTCCCGCCGTATCCGTGGGAACGCAGCGCGTCGACGGACAGCGCCGACACCGACGGTGCGCCGGCGGCCTCGCTCACGCGCGCGACCGTGGCCAAGCCGCTGCCGTCGCCGCCGCGCCGCGCTGCGACGCAGCACTGGTGGTGGCTCGCGGGCGTCGGTGGCACCGCGGCGGTGACGTGGGCGCTGTTGCAGGTGCCGTCGGCGTCGGTCGAGGCTGCGCCGCGCGAGCCTGCGACCGGTGCTGCCGCGCCGCAGCTCGGGCAGGCCGCCGGGCCCACGCCGCCTGCGAGCGCGACGGCGCCCGCGATCACGCCATCGCCTGCGAACGCGGCGTCGCCTGCCGGCCCGACGTCACCCGCGATCACGCCATCGTCCGCGAGCCCGACGTCGCCTGCGATCACCTCGTCGTCCGCGAGCCCGACGTCGCCGGCGAGCTCGCCATCGCCCGCGATCACGCCATCGCCCGCGAGCGCGACGTCGCCGGCCGCTCCGCAGCCCCGCGCGACCGATGAACCACCCCCGCCCAAGCCGAGCAAGTCCGCGAGTCGGCCTGCGAAGCCCGCGAGCAAGCCCGATGCGCCCGAGCCCGCGACGCCGCCCTCGCGCTTCGATCCCGACGCACCGGCCCCGCGGCCGCGTTGAGCGAGCTCCACGATGCCCGCGCGCCTGCTCTGCGACTCGCTGTGCACGTGGCTGGCCGCGTCGCAGCTGCTCACGCAGCTGGCTGCGCCGGCCCCCGCGACCGAGGTGACCGAGGCGGCGACGCCGGCCGCGTCGCCGTCGCACTGGGATCTCGCCGATGACTACGCCGCCCGTGGCCTCCACGAAGAGGCGGCGCAGGAGTACGCGCTGGCCTACGACGAGCACGGTGCGCCCGCGATCCTCTACAGCTGGGCGCAGGCCGAGCGGCTGCGCGGTCGCTGCGACGAGGCGCTGCCGCTGTACGAGCGCTTCGTCGCGGCCGCCGAGATCACGCCCCCGGAGTACGACGCGCCGGGGCTGCGCGAGCAGTGGGCCAACATGCGCGTGAATGCGGAGCGTCAGCGCGGCGTGTGCCGCGAGGCCGTGCGCGCGATCAAGGCCCCGGCCGTGCCCGCGGCGAAGCCGACGACGTTGCCGTCGACGCAACCCACGCCCGAGCGCACCGCGCCCGATCGCACCGCGTCGTCGCGGCCGACGTGGCGTCGCGACGCCGCGGGTTGGTCGCTGTTCGCCACCGGCCTCGCCGCGGCGGCCGTCGGTGCGGGGCTGCTCGGTGCCGCGGCAGCGACCGATGGCGACGCCGCGTCGCAGCCCGATCACCAGCGCTTCCGCGACGCGATCGCGCGGGCGCAGCTCGAGCAGCGCGCGGGCATCGGCGTGCTCGCGGCCGGGGGCGCGCTGCTGCTGGGCGGCGTCGTGCGGCTGGCGATCGTGGCCGCGCGCGCACGCAAGGCGCGTCCGGTCGCCGCGCGCACGCGGCCGTGATCGTCGGCTCAGCCGCCCAACGCCGCGACGGCGAGCGAGGCGAGGTGGCGCGCGGTCGCATCGGTCTCGCGCTCGGCGGCGCGGCGCAGCGCGGTGGCAGCGTCGCCGCGCGCGGACGCGGGCACGGTGCCCGCGTTGGACCACCACAGGTACACCTGCACGCGCACCGCCTCGCGCGGGTCCTGCAGCGCCGCGATCGCGGCCGGCACGGCGGCGGGATCCCACGCGCCCAGCCACGGCAGCTCGCGGCGGATCGCAGCGCGCTGCAGGTCGGCCGCGAGCGTCTCGTGCACCACGCGCGCGCGCGACTTCACCTTGGGCTTGGGATCGCTGCGCGACAGGTTCGCGAGCCGCTCGACCGCCGCCTCGGCGTGCCCGCGCAGGCCCTCGACCCCGAGCGCGTAGGCGAGGTTGCATGCGAGCCCGCGCACATCGGCGTCCGCGTGGTCGAGCGCGGCGACGACCTCCGCGACCCGCGCGTCGGGAGCGTCCTCGAGCCGCTCGGTCCAGTCCTCGTCCTCGTCCATGTGTTGCTTCCACTGCTCGACGGTGAAGCCGGCGATCGTCACGGACGCGGACGGGGTCTTCTTGGCAGCCACGCCTGTGCAGGGTAGCAGGGCAGCTGGCGCGATCCCGAACGCCCCCAGCGAGGGATTTGCAACGCCGGGCCGCTGCGGTGTCATCAGGGGCATGAACGCACTGCGCCGCTCGCCGCTCGCCCTGATCCCCTGCCTCGTGGTCGCCCTGGCCGCGTGCGACAAGTCCGAGGCCGGCAAGGCCGACGCCGGCAAGGCCGCGGCCGGCAAGGCCGAGGCCGGCAAGGCCGACGCGAAGTCCGGCGACGCGAAGGCGGCGTCGGCGAAGCCCGAGGCCACCGGTTCGATCCTCGATCTCACGATGACCTCGGGTCACGAGCTGCTGCAGGTCACGCCCAGCGAATGCAAGCTCGACGCTGCCGGCAAGGGGCTCGTGGTCGCCGACGACGGCAATTTCCGCCTCGAGCTCGACGGCAACACCGCGCACATGGTGTGGAAGCACCCCAAGGGCGACATCGATCGCACCGTGATGGTCATGGCGCACAAGGACAACTGGGCGCGGATCAACGGCATGACCGACCAGGGCGTGGGCTACGACGGGGAGATCACCTGTCGCTAGCGAAGGGTGCGACGCCGGGCGCCGGCGGTGTCGACCGGGCGACCCTGCGCGATCACTGCAGCGAGGCTTCGACGCCGGCGACCAGCGCGAGATCGTCGTCGCTGGCGCCGGGGTCGCGCTGCAGCAGCGTGCGCGCCTGCGCGATGAAGTCGCGCGCCTCGTCGCGGGCGCCGTTGGCCACGAGCGCCTGGGCCAGCCGCGCCCTCAAGCGCGCGGCGGTCAGGTCCTGCGTCGCGACCAGCTCGGTGTGCAGTGCGAGCGCGCGGCGGAAGCCGTCGACGGCCTGCTGCGGGTGGCCGGTCGCGAGGGCCAGCCGCGCCACGTTCGCGACGATGCGCGGCAGCACCGGGTGGCGCGGGCCCAGCACGCGCTCGACGATCGCGAGCGAGCGCTGGAACGCTGCGGCGGCCTCGTCGAGTCGACCCTGGGCCTCGAGCGCGAGGCCGAGGTTGTTGTAGCCGAACGCGACCACGCGGTTCTGCTCGCCCTGCTGCGCGGTCCAGATCCGGATCGCCTCGAGCAGCTCGCGTTCGGCCTCGCGGTTGCGCCCAGGGCGAGGCACACGCTAGCACCTGCGGCCCGGCCGCGCTCGCACGCTGCGGGACGCCGGTCGAGATCGACAGGGCGCTACTGCGGGAGCAGGCAGCCGCCGATGTCGCCGAAGCAATCGGCGATCTCTGGGTACTCGTACAGCGGCAAGCAGACGGCATCGGGTCGGCTGCAGACACCGTCGGAGAGGTGACACAGCTCCATGCAGCAGCCGTAGTCGTCCGTGCAGCCGGGCACGCGGCTCGCGGGGTAGCTAGCGGAGATATCGCCGAAACACGTTGCGGCGGGAACCAGCGCGCCAAGGCACTGCTGTCCCGTTTGGCAGGGGTCGCCAAGTGTGCCCGGGCTCGGCGGGCCGGAGGATAGACAGCGGAACCCGAGAAATGTGAAGTCGCATACGAGGTTGCCTGGGCACTCGGGATGGAATGGGTCGCACGGGGGAAGGCACCCGCTCGCAATGCATGCGGTTTCCTCGAGAGCACAATGTGGCTCTGCGATCGAACACTGGCAGTTCATCACGCAAACGTCGCCGTAGCAATGGAGCCCCCGCTCACAGTCGTCCTGGTACGACTCGTCTTGAGTGCAAGATTCGTAGAGGCCTGCGGGATCGAAAGCCAGCTCTACACATTCTCCCAAGGCTGTGCACTTGTAGCCGTCGGCACAGGTGTCATTGAACCACGTGCATTCCCCATTCTGGGGCGGTTCGACCCATGCACACTCGCCGTCAGAGCCGAGATCGATGCTGCCGAGATACCGCGGACACAGCGACGGGTCACCGTCGGTGGTTCCGGCCTGGGTGCCGTCGCCCGTGGTAATGTTGCTCGTCATACCCAGCGTTGCTGATTCAACGTCCGACCCCGCATGACTCGTGGCAACGCCGGACTCGGTGCCACTCGTTGTCGTCGAAGTGCCCGACAGTGGAGCCCGGCTCCCGCAGCCGGCGACGAGAACCGTCGCCAGCGCCGAGAGTCGAGCCCTTTGCAACGGGTTCGCTCGTCTAGCCATGATACACCAAGCTGACGTTGCGGATCACGGCCTCGCCGCGAATGAACGGGCCCCATAGTAGGTCGAGATAGACATGTGTTGCGCTGTGCAACGCTTTCTCGTCGCGTAGCAGGGGCAGGCGTGCGCTGACCGACGTGAACACGGTGCGGCGCGCATCCTGGAGCGGGGCCTCCTGGGTACCCTCGAAGACCAGCGGGCACGGATACCCGAATCCATAGAGCACCGGCTGCGGATAGACCCATTCGGTCGGGCCCTGCGCGTCACCCAAGCCGAGCGCCGGCCACCATTCGACAGCGCCAGTCACTTCGACGACCGGCACGTTCGCCGGCGCGTTGGCTCGCAATGCTACTTCGACGACAATGCTGAATTGCTCAGGGGGTTGGAAGCCCGCGACCGCACTCAGCACGTCGTCCAGGCCGAATCGCACGACTGCTCGGGACTCATCCGCGACTGACACATCCCAGGCGACGAGTAGGGCTTCCCCGATGTGTGCGGTCGTCGGCGCCCAGGCAGGCTCCTCAACACCGTTACAATTGCGGGTCTCCACCTCCGCTGGCGTCTGCGCTTCACTGATGGTCGCAAGGCCTAGACCGTAGATCGAGCCCGAGACGGCTTCTGCGTTGCCCACAGCGCCTGGGGAGTAGATTCTGCGGCACTCGAAGGCACTGAGCCAGTCAATGCCCGCCGGGAATGTCGCGAGTCTCGTCGTCGTTAACGGGCCGACCACCGCTGGCGCGCTGTCGCCGAGCTTGGTTTCGCCCCACGCGAGGGTCTCGACATCGTCGATGGCGAGCATCCGGCCCTCGTTCTCGTCATGGAGGAGCGACCAGCGAAGAAATGTGCGTACGAGGTAGCTGCGTGCGACGAGGGCAACTTCGGCCGCTGCTGTGCTCTCTTCCATGTAGTCGCCTTTATCAAGGACTGTCGAACCGATTCCGGGGCCGAGCTGCGCATGGGTCACGCCTCGGAGGCCCACCAGGACCTTGGGGCGGTCAGACTCGACCAGGTCGTACACGTTGACTGGGCGGTAGTTCTTCACGGACAGCGAATCGTCGTGGGTGCCAACGATGCCAAGATAGTACGTCCCCGGGTGGAGAGCCGCGTTGACGAGATCGCCTTGCCCGCTCGCGAGACCCACCACTGCTCGCACGGGCACGCCGCGTTCGACCGACGCGGCGATGAGCGCAGCCGCGCCGCCGTCGCTGTGGCCGCCGAGGCCGACCTGCAGCGTATTCACGTCGACCATGGCGAGTGGGCTCGTGGGATCCTGCGCCGCTTGACCCACGATGTAGAGCTTCGCTGCGCCGATTGCCTGCATGAGTGCTTCGGCGCGGTCGGCGTAGCCTCCGATACGCACGACGAAGAATGAGATGATGCCCGCGCGAGCCAGGTCGTGCTGCAAGGGCAGGAAGTCGGCGCCAGGCGTGTCGAGCCACTCTGCCGGATCGTCCACGACTCCGCCGTCGGGCGAGCCGTGCGTCAGCAAGAAGAGGCCGACGGTTTGGCCGGTCGCGATTGCCGACGGGTAGCAGACCTGCGCCAGCACTTCGTCGGTGTTCCCGAATGCGTCGGGCCCGATCACGAGCGTCGTCGTCGTGCAGCACACGCCTTCGCTGCATTCGGCTGGGTCCTCGCGAGACGGCCCAGCCACGAGCCGCGGCGGCGCGAGGTTGCGCGAGATGTCGGTCGGGAAGAACGGGGGTTCGCTGGACGAGAACTCCGCCGACCGTGCGTTGCCCTCGCACCCGCATGCGCTCACCGCCATCGCCGCGTCGCGAGCTTGCCACGCGCGGACGGTCGCGCGCTCCAGCCACCGTCGTGGTCCCAACCGCCTGCTGAGCGCCGCGACGCGCTGCAACACTGCTTCCGTTCGGGATTCGGCCCGCGCCTGGAACTCGCGCTCGGACGGGAGCGCGGTCGAGTCGGCTGGATTCGCCGAATTCGCCTGCGCCGCTGCGAGTGCCCGCGCGGTGGAAGATCGGCCGCGACGCCATGGCTGCATCGAACGTCCCAGGCCCCGACGTGCGCGTGTTTGGATCGTCCGCTCCGACCACTTCAATACGAGATCCACGTACGCTCGGAGCTGCAGCGGTCCCGACAAGGGTTGGCCGCACCGAATCGAGATTCGTACTGGGCCGGTGAAGCCCGCTGCCAGCGGCGCGAGCAACAACGTACCGGCGGTCACCTCGACGATCGAGATCGACGCCACTGGATCGCCGACGACGTCATCGCCGGGCGCTTGCCCGAGGACCACCGGTCGTACCTCGACCACGAAACCCGGCGTTGCCGGACTCTCGAGCGCCACCGTGACCAGGCCGACGCGCAGTGTCACGTCCGTGGCCTCGCTCAACCACACCGCGCGCGCGAGCACGATCGTCTCCTCTGCGCCGCCCGACAGCCCGTCGAGCTGCAGCTGCAGCGGTCTTGCGATCGGGATGACGTGGCCGGCCACGGTCAGTCCTTCAGGACGAGGATGACCGTGATCGTGCACGCGAGCGGCGACGAACTCGCGGGCTGTGTGGCGTTGACGGCAATTTGTACGTGAGAGCCGAAGCCGGAGCTCAAGTTGGCGGTGACGAGCTTGCCGTTGGTCCCGCTGCCCGCACTGGCGGTCGCCGCTGCGCTGGTCGCCAGGAAGTCGGTCGTGGGTTCGCTTTCCACGATCTGCACCGGCGTCGCAGTGATCGAGAGCGTCTGTCCCGAGGTCCAGGTCTGAGAGTGCATGGCGACCTGCAGTGTGCCCTCCTTGTGCGCGGTCACGTCGAGCGCACGCTCGATCACCGTGGTCTGCGATTGGCTGGCCGCCAGTCCGGTGAATGTGTACGTCCGTCGTTCGATCACGATGATTCGTTTTCCTGCCATTTTCCAGCTCCTCGCGGCCACGCTACGTGAGCTCCCCCCCCTGCGCGTCTCCCGCACTCGGCAGGGCGCTCCGAACCGTCCTCAATCACAGAACGAACATCGTTTCCACCGGCGCGTGGGCGTCGGCGGCAAGGCCGCGCAGGCGTGGCGCCCAGGCTCAGCCGCAGATCGGCAGCACCTCGAGGTTCGAGACCGTCACGTCGCCGCCGGGGCCGAAGTCGAAGTCGCCGATCACCTCGACGGCATCGACCGCGAGTCCGCGCGCGATCGCAGCCGCTGCTGCCGCTGTCCATGCGCCGCCGGCCTCGCGCGTGCCGCAGCGCCGACGTGGCGCGAACGACCAAGGCCCGCCGATCATACACGCAGGTGCGCGCGGACCGAATCCGTGTCCACCGCAATCGCGGGGCCCGAGGTGGCCGCGGTGCTATCTTCGGTGTCGGCGATGGACGCCGACGACAAGTCCACGGTCGTGCGACCGGTCCGGATCGCGCGCGGCCGCAACCCCGGCGAGGTCGCGTGCCTCGAGGTCGTGGTCGGGCGCGCCAAGGGCCGCAAGCTGGTGCTGCTGACCGGCAGCACGCTCATCGGTCGCACCAGCGGCGCGGAGCTGGTGCTCGACGACGACGGGGTCTCACGCCGCCATGCCAAGCTGGTGATCGGCGACGAGGGCGTGGTCAACATCATCGACCTCGACTCGACCAACGGCACGTTCCTCAACGGCGCGCGCGTCGACATGGCGGTGGTGCGCGAGGGTGATCGCATCCAGATCGGTCCCGACGTGACGCTGCGCTTCGGGCACTGGCCCGCGCAGGCGGTCGCGCCCGACGACGGCGTCGCGGACGATCCGGTCACGCGCGCGGCCGCGGCGGGCTTGTCCAAGCGCGAGCTCGAGGTCGCGTTGCTGGTCGCCGAAGGCCTCACGACCGAGGAGATCGGCGCGAAGCTCTTCATCAGCCCGCGTACCGTCAGCACGCACCTGACGCGGATCTACGAGCGCCTGGGCCTGCCCAGCCGCTCGGCGCTGGCACGCTACGTGGTCGAGCGCGGCCTGGTGCGCGCGCGCTGAGCCAGCGGACTAGCAACCCAGCGCGATCTCTCGGTGCGCGCGCGTCGTCTCCGACGATGGATCGCCCAGCTGCAGCGCCGCGTTGTCACCCCAGCAGATCACGCGCCCGTCCTCGGTGCGCGCGCAGGTGAACGCATCGCCCGCGCCGATCTCGACCGCGCGCAGGGCTTCGTCGTCCTCGAGCACGACGGTGTGCGCACCGAAGCCCGCGGGTGCGTCGGGTCCGACCTGACCGGCGGCGTTGTCACCCCAACACTGCACGCGGCCGTCCTGCGCCAGCACGCACGAGTGCCTCGCACCGAGCGCGAGCTGGCGGTACGGACCGGGCACGAGGTTGGGCACGGTGGTGGGTGTCGCGATCATCGCGACCTCGGGCGGCGCGCCGCACTGGCCCAGATCGTTCGCGCCCCAGCAGCGCACCTCGGGCCCCAGGCCCGCGTCGACCACGGCGCAGTTGTGATCGACACCGGCATCGAGCGCGAGCGTGCCGCTGCTGAACGGCACCGAAGCCACCAGCGGAGCCATCAGCGGATTGGGCACACCGTCGCCGAGCTGGCCGCGCGAGTCGTCGCCCAGGCACAGCACCGAGCCGTCGTCGAGGCGCGCGCAGGCATGCGCCGCGCCGGCCACGATCGCGGCCACGGTCGCGGGCGCATCGAAGCCGTAGGGCGCCTCGATGCTCGGCGGCAGCAGGCCCCAACAACGCACCGCGGTGCCGTTGGCGGCGCAGCTCAGGTGCGGGCCGACGTCGAGCACCGCCGGCACGATGCCGAGCTCGGGCACCAGCAGCGGCGCGCGCACGTCGGGCTCGACGCCGTCGTGCCAGTCGACCTGTCCGTCGTCGTTGCGACCCCAGCACCACAGCGCATCGGTGTTGGTGCGCGTGCACATGTGCTGCGAGGCCGCAGCGCGAGCGACCGCGGGCAACGCCGCGGTCTTGCCGGGACAGCGCTCCGCGGGCGCGGTCGAGCCGCGTCCGAGCTGGCCGTGCAGGTTCGCGCCCCAGCACCACAGCGCGCCGTCGCCATCGACGATGCACGCGTGCGCGTCTCCGACCACCAGCGCGGTCGCCTCGCACGGCTGGGACTCGCACGCGTCGGGCGCGGGCACGCACGCGTTCGCGAGCATGCCCGGCGCCTGCGATTCGTAGCGGTAGCCGCCGGCGCAGTCGTCGTCGGGGTAGCTGCAGACCGACTCCGGCTCGCAGCGACCGCCGACGCCGTCGAGCACGCACGCGTCGTCGTCGTCGCAACGGTACGCGCGCAGCTCGATGCACGCCGGCGCGATCGCGGCTGCCATCGCCGTGGCTGCGAGGAGCCGACGCCCAGACATCGCGACCGCAGCATACCACGCGGTGCGTGGATCACGGTCGCGCGGCCAGGCCGACGCCGGCGATGCACATCTCGTCGAGCGAGCCCTCGCCCAGCACCACGTCGTGGGGTTCGCTCTGACCGACCTCCGCGAGCGCCGCGACGACCTGCGGGTTGGACAGCGCGTTGTCGTACGCGCAGCGCACCTCGATGCTGTCGCCGGGTGCGAGCGCGACGGTGTCCTCGATCGCGCGGTCGTACTCGTACAACCGCTGCCAGCCGAAGTCCCAGCGCGGCGTCTGCAGCAGGCACTCGGTGTCGCCGCCGGCGCGGGTCAACGTCGTGCGCGCGTCGACGCCGACCTTGTGCATGTGGTGCCCGATCGACCACAGGCGCACCTCGTTGCCCGCGCTGGCCGGCACGGTCCAACGCAGCGCTTCCTCGTGTCCGGTCGCGCCGGCTGGGATCACGAAGTCGCCGGTGACGCTGTCGCCCAGGCCCGGGGCACCGAGCAGGGTGAGCTGCGAGACCCACTGCGGCGGCGTGGTGGTCCAGCGCAGCGCGATCGCGGTGGTGTCGTCGCTCTCGGGACCCATGGGGCTGGCGTGGTAGTGCACGTTGAACACGATGCGCGCGCCCGCGGGCAGCACGATGCCGACGTCCTCGGGCGGCTCGATCGGCATGCCGCCGGGCACCCAGCCGCCGACCAGGCGCGGCTGGTCGATGCCGCCGCCGCCGCCACAGTCGTGCAGCACACCGTCGGGCCAGCTGGCCGAGTCGGCCTGCTCGTCGACGAAGATGAGCACGTGGTGCAGGATCGTCGCGTTGCCCGGCACCACCTGCAGGCCGTCGACGTAGACGGTCTGATCGTGACCGGGGTCGAACGACAGGCAGTGGAAGTAGTCGAGCGTCGCGCCGTCGCCCTCGACGGTGATCTCGGCGCCCATCGGCACGATCACGTTGGGATCGGCGAGGTCGATCGAAGGCGGCTCGGGCAGCGGCGCGGCCTTGGCCGGATCGCCCTGGGGTGCGCCGAGATCGGCCCACGCCGCGAACGCGTCGATCTCGGCCTGCTCGAGCCGCGCGTCGTGCTCGAACGGCGCCGGCGGGGTGCAGCCGTCGGTCTCGACCGCGTGCCACGGCGGCATGAGTCGCAGCTGCGTCTGCGCGGCCATGCTGCCCGCCCACACCTTCGCGTCCTCGTAGTCGTCCATCGAGAACGCGAGCTTGCCGTCGCTGTGGCACGAGCGGCAGTGCGTCGCGACCAGCGGTGCGATGTCCTCGTGCCAGTTCGGTCGCGCGTCCGCGTCGCCGCCGGTGGACTCGCCCGTGCTGGCCTCGCCGCCGTCTTCGGTGCCGGCGCTGGTGTCGGCGCCGCCGCTGCCGTCCCCGTCCGTCGCGGCCTGCGGATCGCTGCCCGCGTCCGCGCAACCCGCCATCACCCACGCCAAGCCGATCACCCCGATGCGTCGTCGCTGCATGCGTCCCCTGTGGAGCGAGCATGACCAGGGCGCGCAGGGGCGACCAGTCGTCGGAATTCCGTAATTTCGCGGCCGCCCGCCGCGCGGCTCGATCGCGCGCCGGCGGGGGGCGTTGCGAACAATTACGTAACGACCTCGCGCTGGCCCCGCGGCACCAGCTGGTCGAGCTGCCACGCCTGCAACGCCAGCCGACGCTGCGCCGCCGCGAGGCTGTCGCGGATGGTGGTGATCGAGAGCACTTGGATGACCACGCCCGCGGCCGAGCCGATCCACAGCACCGTCGCGCTGGCGATCGGCGGCAGGCTCGTCAGCGATGCGCGCGTGATCCAGGTGTCACCCGTGAACTCGTAGGAGCGCGGCAACAGGCCGGCGAGCTCGGCGAGATACGGCAGCGTGAAGCACGACAGGCCCAGCACCAGCAACCAGCGCCGCTGCACGCCGGGGTGCAGCGCGAAAGTGCTGAGCACGCCGGCGGCGACGCCGGGCACCAACACGAACGGCCCGAACCAACGCGTGGTGATGGCCAGGATGATGCAGATGAACGCGACCGTGACCGCGATCCCATGGACTGCGCGGCGATCGTCGCGGGCGTGGTTGATCGCGCGCACGAGTGTCGCGGCCATCGCCGCCAGCAGCACGATCGCGGCGGTGCCGTCGCGCACGCCCATCAGCGCCATGCTGGTGAGGAAACCGAACCAACCCAGGCCGGCGTAGACGCCGACCTGGGCCTGCCGTCGCGCCTGCGCGGCGTCGAGGCGCTGCAGCGAGGCCTGGACCTCGGTCGGCACCTCGCGCGGCGGTTCCAGCAGCAGACGTGCGAGCAGGCCGCGGGCGTCGAGGTTCTCGGGGTCGAACGCGAGCGCGCGCATGGCCTCGCGCATCGCCTCCGTGCGGCTCGCGGTGTCGTCGCCATCGCGTAGCTGTTGATTCGCGCGCTGCAGACACTGCTGCGCGAGCTCGCGGCGGCGCGCGAGATCGCGATCGCCGTCGAGGTAGCGCTCGACATCGGCGATCATGGTGCGCACGTCGGGGTAGCGGGCGTCGCGATCACGGGTGGTCGCGCGGATGCACACCGCCTCGAGCTCGGGCGGGACCTCGGCCGCCGGCGCCCGGACGGACGCGCGCGCGTCGATGCCCTCCAGCGTGCTCGCGAGCACGACCTCGAAGCTGCCGGTGTGCAATCGCTCGTGCGTGAGGATCTCGAACAGCACCGCACCCAGCGCGTAGATGTCGGCGCGCGCGTCCACGTGCGCCACGTCGGTGAACTGCTCGGGTGCCATGTACCCCGGCGTGCCCATCGACGCGCCCTCGCGGGTCAAGCGCTCGCCGGTGTCGATGCCCTCGGGGTCGACCGGCGCTGCCGCGATCGGCGATTCGTCGCCGCTCTTCGCGATGCCCCAGTCGAGCACGTATACCGCACCGTATTCGCCCAGCATGAGGTTGTCGGGCTTGATGTCACGATGGATGATCCCGCGGCCGTGCGCGAACGCGATGGCCTCGGCCGCGCGTACGAACTCGGTCAGCAGGCGCCGTCGATTCCACGTCGCGTGGGCCTGCGCGTCGCCCTCGCGCAGCCGCGCCAGCACCTCGCGCAGGCTCACGCCGCTGACGTGGCGCATGGTGAAGTAAGGGTCGGGTCCCTCCAGCGCGGTGGCCTCGAACAGCGGCACCACCGCGGGGTGGTCCAGCCGCGCCTGCAGCAATGCCTCGCGCACGAACCGATCGATGTTGCCGCCGGTGGCCCGCTTGCGTGCGACGTCGCGCCCCAGCCAGGTGTCGCGACACAGCGTGACCTCGCCCTGGCCGCCGCGACCGAGCATCCGCAGCTCGCGGTAGCGCGCCGCTGCGCCGCTGCGCCCCGCCGCGCTCGCCGTGCGCGGCCGAGCGTCCATCGTCGGCGAGTCTCCGGACACGGCGTCGTCGGCCGCGGGCGTTTCGGAGGGGTCGTGCGTGGCCATCACCGCGATCGTGCCACCCCGCCGAGCCGGTGGCATCATCCCCGCGATGATCTGCCGCGCGTTCGCCTGCCTGTTGCTGCTGGCCTGCACGCCGCGCACGAACACGCCGACCGCGTCGCGGGTGCCTGCGCCCGGCTACGACGGCCCGATCATCGACGTGCACGCGCACGTGCGCACGTCGCAGGGCGACGCGATGACCAGCGATCAGCCCATCGGTGTCGCCGAGCTCGCGGCGCTCGAGCGCGCCAGCGGGGTCGAGCACGCGGCGCTCATCGTGATCGCACGCGCGGGTCGGATCGACGACACCCGCGCGGCCAACGATGCCGTGCTCGCGCTCGCGCGGGCCAGCGCGGGGCAGTTCTTCGCGGTGCCCTCGGTGCACCCGGCCGACGGCGAGGCTGCCATGGTCGAGCTGCAGCGGCTCGCGGAGGCGGGCGCGCGCATGATCAAGCTCCACCCCAACACCCAGGGCTTCGACGTCGCCGCGCCCGAGGTCGCCGCGGTGGTGGAGCGCGCGGCGACGCTGCGGCTGGTGGTGTTGTTCGATGGCTACTCGCCGTTCGATGCCGATCAGACCGGCAAGTTCCTGCGCCTGGCGATCACGCATCCCGACGCGCGCATCGTGCTCGCGCACCTGGGCGCGATGCGCTTCGACGAGATGGCGGTGTTCGGCCTGGCGCGGCGCTTCGAGTGGTACCCGCGCAACGTGTGGTTCGATCTGTCGGCGATCGCGTCGTTCTACGGCGAGTCGCCCTATGCCGAGCAGCTGCGGTGGGTCGTGCGCGCGATCGGGGTCGACCGCGTCATGTTCGGCTCCGACTGGCCGGTCGATCCGCCGGCGCGCGCGCTGGCGGGCGTGCGCGCGCTCGGGTTCACGCCCGACGAGCAGCGGCAGATCCTGCACGACACCGCCGCCGCGCTGCTGGGCCTGTGACGCGGCCGCGCGTCGCTGTGGCATCATCGCGATCGTGATCCGTCGCGGCGCGAGCTCGCGGGTGCGCACGTGGCCCGTCGTGGTGTCGCTGCTCGCGTGCACGCGGGCGCCGTCGCCCGCACCTGCGATCGCCGATGTCGCCGGGCCGCCCCCGCGCGAGCCCGCCTCGCGCGAGGCGTCACCGCGCGAGCCCGCTGCGCCGCAGACCCCGGCACCGCCGTCGCCACCACGCTTCGAGCGGCCGCCGAGCTGGCCGCCCGAGCTCGTGTTCCCCGACGGTTTCGATCCCGCGGACACCAGCCTCACCGTCGGCGAGATCGGGGATCTGCGGCTGTGGCAGACGGTCGAAGGCACCACGATCGATGCGCTCGCGACCGCGTGGGCGCAGGCGCTCGAGGCCAACGGCTACAGCCTGCGCGAGCCGTGCGCGCAGCAGCCGACCCACGCGTGCGCGTGGACGGGCCACGATCGCGTGGTCGCGCTCGAGGTCGCGCCGGGCTGGCGCGACGGATCGGTTGGCGCCACGGTGCAGTGGTTGCCCGCAGGGCATCGACCGCTCGCGCACCTGCCGGGGCCGTGCGTGAAGCCGCCGCAACGCACGCGCGAGATCGACGTGCGCTCCTCCGGCATCGATCAGCAGGGCGAGTTCCGCCAGGGTGAGGCGCACTGGTCGCTGTCGACGCGGCCCAGCGTCGATCTCGACGGCGACGGCCGACTCGACGTGCTCGTACCCCACGCCAAGCTCGGCAGCTGTCCGTGGGAGGTGCCCCACGACGTCTACGTGATGCGCGGTGCGTGCGGGCACCGACTCGGCACGGTCGTGGGTTCGATCGAAGAGCCCACCTTCACCGCGCCCTTCCACAAGGGCCTGCGCGACATCCACACCAGCGCGAGCTGGGCGAGCGGCGCCCGGCTGGTCCCCGAGCACCACACTCGCGAGCGTCGCTATGTCTTCGACGGTCGTGCGCTGCGTCTGGTGCAGGACCTGCACCGCTCGGGGCAGTGCCACCACTGCGGCGTGTCGAGCTGCACGGAGCCGTAGTCGGCTTCGCCAGCCGCACTTCGCGACCCGCCGCGCGCCTCGAGCCGGGCCCGCGTTCGGCGGCGTGACCGTGCGTGTGCCGGCCGTTGCTCGCGAGCCGGCCCCGGCCGCGGCGCGGGGCGCTACCATCCGCGCGCGCAATGCCCAAGGTCCAGCCCTACGTCGCCGACGAGCAGAAGGTCGCCGAGTTCACGCCCAAGGCCATCGTCATCGGTGCGCTGTTCGGCATCATCTTCGGCGCGTCGACGGTCTATCTCGCGCTCAAGGCCGGGCTCACGGTCAGCGCCTCGATTCCGATCGCGGTGCTGTCGATCTCGCTGCTCAAGCGGCTGGGCGGCTCGACCATCCTCGAGAACAACATCGTGCAGACCATCGGCTCCGCCGGTGAGTCGGTCGCGGCCGGCGTGGTGTTCACGTTGCCGGGGTTCCTGTTCCTGAGCCGCGACGGCGTCGGCAATTCCATCGGCGAGCCGTTCTTCAGCTACTGGACCATCTTCACGCTCGCGTTGCTGGGCGGCGTGCTGGGCGTGCTCATGATGATCCCGCTGCGGCGCGCGCTCATCGTCAACGAGCACGAGACGCTGCCGTACCCCGAGGGCACCGCCTGCGCCGGCGTGCTGATCGCGGGCGAGAAGGGCGGGCGCCTGGCGTCGATCGCCTACCAGGGCCTCGCGTTCGCGTTCGTCTACGCCATCGCGCAGAAGCTGCTCGGCATCATCGCGGAGACGCCGAGCTGGGTCAGCTCGATGAAGAGCAAGGTCTTCCCGGCCGCGACCGTCGCGGGCGACATCACGCCCGAGTACATGGGCGTGGGCTTCATCCTCGGTGCGCGCAGCACCGGCATGCTGGTCGCCGGCGGCGTGCTCGCATGGCTGGGCATGATCCCGCTGCTCGCGACGCTCGTGCCCGGCGAGACCATCGCCGCGCAGCTGACCAAGATCGGCTACGACCCCGGTCGCTTCGGCTACGACGCGGCCAGCCACGAGTTCGCGCAGCTCAACTTCGCGATCTACTTCGCGTACATCCGTCAGATCGGCGCCGGCGCGGTCGCGGCGGGCGGCTTCCTCACGCTGCTCAAGACCCTGCCGACCATCGTCGGTGCGGTGCGCGGCAGCCTCGGCTCGGTGCGCAAGGGCGAAGGCGAGGGTGCCGGCGCCACGCGTCGCACCGAGCGCGACCTGCCGATGTCGCTGGTCGTCGGCGGCAGCGTGGGCCTGGCGGTGATCGTGGCGCTGCTGCCGTTCATCCCCGGCGACGGCATCGGCAGCAAGCTGCTGCTGGGCCTGCTGATGGTGTTGTTCGGCTTCTTCTTCGTGACGGTGTCGAGCCGCATCGTCGGGCTCATCGGCTCGTCGAACAACCCCATCAGCGGCATGACCATCGCCACGTTGATGGCGACGTGCCTGATCTTCGCCGGCCTGGGCTGGACCGGCGACGCGTATCAGCCGATGGCGCTGTGCGTCGGCGGCATGGTCTGCATCGCGGCGGCCAACGCCGGCGCGACCAGCCAGGATCTCAAGACCGGGTTCCTGGTCGGCGCGACCCCGCGCGCGCAGCAGATCGGCCTGTTCATCGGCGTGGTCGCGGCCGCGTTCGTGATCGGCGCGACCGTGCAGCTGCTCGACAACGCCCACGTCGACCCCGCCACCGGCAAGGTCGTGCACGCCATCGGCGAGACCTTCGCGGCGCCGCAGGGCACGCTGATGGCGACGCTGATCAAGGGCCTGCTGTCGTTCAACCTCGACTGGCAGTTCGTGCTGGTGGGTGTCTTCCTCGCCATCACCGTCGAGCTGTGCGGCGTCTCGGCGCTGGCGTTCGCGGTCGGTGCCTACCTGCCGCTGGCGACCACGCTGCCCATCTTCGCCGGCGGCGTGGTGCGCTCGCTCGCCGATCGCGGCAAGCCCAAGGTCGAGCACAAGGACGCGAAGGCCGAGGCCGAGGAGGAGTTCGGCCCCGGCAACCTGTACTCGACCGGCCTGGTCGCCGGCGGTGCACTCGCCGGCGTGTTGTATGCGATCGCCGCGGCGCGGCTGGGCGACGACATGAAGTCGCTGTCGCTGCATCCGCAGCTGGTCGGCGCGTTGGGGCAGGGCGGCTACGACCTGCTCGGCGTGGCGGCGTTCGTGCTCATGGCCGTGATGCTGGTGCGCACGACCCGGCGCGGGTGAGGCGGCGACGCGGTGGTCGCCGCCGCACCGCGTCGTGTCACAGCAGCTTCTCGAGCACGGCGCGGTACTCCGACGGTACCACGCTGAGCGCGAGCGCCTTGGGGTCCTCGCCCAGCGACTGCAGCAGCTCGCGGTGCGTCCACACCAGCTCGTGGCGCATGCAGTCGGAGCGCCACTTCAGATCGGCGGCCCACCACGTCGGCGTCACGCCGGCGGCGTAGATGCGCGCGCACTTCACCACCGGCTTGTCGATCACGACGCTGTGCAGCACGAAGCGGTCGCTCATCGAGATCGCGTCACCGGTCTTCTTGCTGCTGCCGGCCACCGGCATCAGCTTCCACTGCACCGCACCGTTGCCCTTGCTGCCCGAGCGACCCTTGCACTCGGCGTCGGTCTTGCCCCAATTGAGGTTGATGCCGTGGTCGCGCTCGCCGTAGCAGACATAGGCGCGGTCGCCATCGCGGGCGATCGAGAACGCGACCACGTCGCCGAAGTGCAGCTCGCCGCCGTTGGTGTCACCGAGCACGCGCTCGAACGCGATGTTGTCGCCACCCTTGGTCTTCGAGCAGTCCGACACGCTGCCGAGGTTGATGCCGCGATCCTGCGACTTGTACGTGAGGCAGTGGCCGGAGTAGTCGCTGCCGACCTTCACGCGCTGGCCCGACTTCAACGAGCCGGTCGCGGTGGTGATGAACTTCCAGTCGCCGGGCGTGCCGTCGATGATCAGCTTCTTGATGTCCGACAGCGACGGGGTGTTCGCCGGCGGGGCCGGCTGGGTCTTGACCGGCTGCAGCTCGGTCGCCCCGATCTCGAAACCGGACTTGCCCGGCGCCGCGTCGGCGGGTGCCGCCGTGATCGCGGCGGTGGCGAGGGTGAGAGCGACGAAGGACGTACGGATCTGGTTCGACATGATGGGCCTCTGCTTGGGGGTAGACACGCGGGTTCGAGCTCCGATCTCGCGAGTGATCACTTCTTCGCGCGCACGACCACGCGCCGATTGGCACCGAGCTCCTTCTCGGTGAGCGAACCTTCGATGACCTGCGCGACCGCGGTGGTCTCGTCGACCTTGGTCATGCGGAAGCGCAGCTTGCTGCCGGCCGCGTCGGTGACGTAGGTGTCACCGGACGCGCCGAGGTAGACCAATCCCGTCGCGTCGTCGCACACGCGGTGCTTCCAGCCCACGCCGTCGAGCGTGAGCGTCGCGATCGCACCGCCGGCGCCGGTGGTCCAGCTCTTGATGGTGCCGGTCTTGTGATAGGTGTAGTCGGTCTCGCACGAGCCCAGCGCGGGCTTGGTCGCAGCGCCCAGCGCCGGCGGCGTGTTGCCGGGCTTGGCCACGATGGTGGCGGCGAGGTTGTCGCTCATCTGCGAAAACGGCAGCGCCACGATGGCGAAGGCCTTGTCGGCCTCGACGTCGGTGATGACGAACCACGCCGCGGTCTCCTCGTTGGCGTTCTCGAGCCAGCCGTGATCGCCGACCTCGACCTGCGAGCTCGAGCCCGCGTCGAGCTCGATCCAGGTCTTGCCGCTCTTGGGCATCATGCCGACCACGGTGGTCCGCACCGCGACCGGCAGGTACCACTCGCAGGCGTTGATGGCCTTGCGCTGGCGCGCGCCGACGCGGGCCCAGTCGAAGGCCTTGGGGTCGCCGTGATCGGTGCCTTGCACCTCGCAGTGGCCGAAGATGCCGTCGTCGGCGATGGTGTGGCGGGTCTTGATGTCGGCGATGAGCTTGGCCAGCGCCTCGTACTGGCGATGGCTGGGCGCGCACAGATCCGCGACCACGTCCTCGGGCTGGATGCCGTACTTGGCCGCGGTCTTGCTCAGGTTCGGCAGCGAGTTGCAGGTGCCACCGTACTTGCGCTTGATCTCGAGCTCGATGCCGATGGTGTCGTGGTTCTCGGGCACCGCGTGCCACGCGGTGCGCTCCTCGCCGATGTGCTGGTGGATGGTGCCGTCGCGGTCGACGGTGTAGTGCGCGGCCGAGGGTCGGCACTTCCAGTTCTCGTTGTTGTTGTCACCGCTGTCGCCGTTGTGGATGACGATGCGCGTGACCGCGTCCTTGCGATCGTTGGAGCGGCAGTCGACCTCGCCGAAGTGGTCGTAGTCGATGGTGATGCCCTTGGAGCGGGTGGCCTCGGCGGTGCAGCGATCCGACAGCACCGGGCCGTACTTCGCGCAGGCCACCGGCTTCTTCGACTTGCCGTCCCACTCGCACGTCCGCCACGCGTCGGCCAGCTTGACCGCCTTGGGCTTGGCGCACGCGGCCGCGGCGGTGGTCGCGACCATGGCCGCCGACAACGTCCCCTGCGGCTGCGATTGCGGCGCTGCGGTGGCCTCGCGCATGGGCTGCAGGCCGATGCGAGGGGGTTGGAGCAGCGCAGCGCCGACGCCCGCGAGCGCCAGCGACGAGGTGATGATCAACGAGCGTCGCATGGGGGTCGGGCGGATGGACCCCGCGCGCACGGATTCGATCACGCCCGCGATCACGCCGATCGCCGTGCTCGCTCGCGCGGGCACCGCGGTCGTGTATCCTGGAAGGCCGATGGACCCGTTCCGCCGCGAGCTGCGTGATGCCGCCGACAGCCTGGTGCGTTCGCTGCAGCGCGTCGGGCTCGAGCTGGGCTACGACCGCGACGGGGTCGCCGCCCTCGACGCGTACATCGAGCGCAACCGCAGCTACTGGTCGTCCGACGATCGCGAGCGCCTGACCGGATCGATCGGCGCGTTCTTGGGCGAGTGCATGGTCGAGACCTACGGCGGCAGCTGGCGCGACGATCCTGCGCGCGGCCCCGGTGTGGCGCTGCCGACCGGCGACACCGCGTTCCCGCTGACCAAGGCCGGCAAGCACATCCGCGGCGACGCGAGCGACTCGGTGCTGTCCTTCTTCGAGATGACCGGGGTCATCATCGCCAAGGGCGGCATCACGAAGCTGTGACCGGCGCGACCGCGAGCGTGCGCCCCGGCTCGGGGCGCGCCGCGACCATCTCGAGCCCGCCGTTCTGATCGCGCCAGTAGCTGGCGTACACGCCCTGGTGCGCGAGCAGATCGGCGTGGGTGCCGGCCTCGACCAGCCGCGCACTGCCGAGCACGTAGATCCAGTCGGCCGCGCGCACGGTCGCGAGCCGGTGCGCGACGATGACGACCGTGCGCCCCTGCAGCCACGGCGCGAGGCGGTCGCGCAGCGCTCGCTCGGTGCCGGCGTCGAGCATGCTCGTGGCCTCGTCGAACACCACGATCGGCGCGTTGCGGTAGATCGCGCGGGCGATGGCCAGCAGCTGACGCTGGCCGCCCGAGAGGCTGGTGCCGCGCTCGCCGATCATGGTGTCGTAGCGGTCCGGCAGACCGTCGACGAAGCTCGCGAGCCCGGCGAGCTGGCACGCGGCGACGATGCGGCCCAGCTCGGGCGAGGGATCGCCCAGCGCGACGTTGTCGGCGATGCTGCCGTCGAACACGTTGGGATCCTGCGGTACCCAGGCGATCTGCTCGCGCCACGACACGAGGTCGACGTCGCGCAGATCGACGCCGTCGATCGCGACGCGGCCGCCGGTCGGGCGATAGAAGCCCATGAGCAGGCGCAACACCGTCGACTTGCCGCAGCCGCTGGGCCCGACGATGCCGACCGTGCGCCCGGCGGGCAGCATCAGATCGACGTTGTCGAGCACGTTGGCGCCGCCACGGTTGCCGTACCCGAAGCTCGCGCGCTCGAAGGTGATCGCGTGGCCCAGGCGCGGCGGCGGGGTCGTGCGCGCGTCGCCGGGTACCTCGGGGTCGAGCTCGATGACGTCGGCGAGTCGCTCGAGCGCGACCAGGCCCTCTTGGATCGACAGGTTGGCCTGCGTCAGCGAACGCAGCGGCACCAGCATCTGCGCCAGCAGCGTGTTGAACAGCATCAGCTGGCCGATGGTCAGCGCGCCGTCGATGACGAGGTGACCGCCGTACCACAGCACCACCAGCGTCGCGGTGCCCGACACCAGCGCCTCGGCGCTGGTCATCGACAGGCCCAGCAGCCGCACGCCGTAGCGCGACTGCACGGTGTCGACCAGGCGCTCCTCCACGCGATGGACCCGCTGGTCGATCGCGCCGCAGGCCCGCAGCGTCGCCACGCCGCCGAGGTCCTCGACCAGGCGCGACTGCAGCCGGGCGCCGTGTTCCATCGCGTCGCGGGCGCGGCGGACCAGCGGGCGCTGGTGCAGCAACAACGCGCCCAGCAACAGCGGCACGAACGCACAGGCGACCGCGGCCAGGCGCAGGTCGAACCACAGCATGATGCCGCCGAAGACCGCGAGCAGCAGCGTGTCGACCACGACGCCGAGCGCGACACCGCCGACCACGGAGTTGACCTTGGCCACGTCGATCATGCGCGACAAGATGTCGCCGGTGCGGCGGGTCTCGAAGAAGCGCAGCGGCAGCCCGAGCACGTGACGCACGTACTCGGACTGCATCTGCAGATCGATGCGGCGGCCGAGGTGCGCGAGGAAGTACTCGCGGAAGGCCGAGAACGCCACGCGGAACACCAGCACCACGACCATGCCCAGCCCGAGCATGTCGAGCACGCTGGCCTGCAGATGCGGCAGCACGTCGTCGACCAGCACGCGCACGAACACCGCGGGCACGAGCCCCAGCAGCGTCAGCAACAGTGCGATGAGGCCGACGCGCGCGAGCACGCCGCCGTTGGGCGCGAGCAGGGCCATCAGCCGACCCATGCGCGAGCGCGGTCGCGACGACTCGGACGCGCGCTGCCGCACGAACTCGGGCTGCGGCGCGAGCAGCAGCAGCCGATGCGTCCACATCGCCTCGAACGCCGCGCGGGTCAGCCGCACGATCCCGCGCGCAGGATCGGCGAGGGTGACGTGCGTGCGCTCGAAGCGATGCAGCACCACGAAGTGGCCGAAGCCGTCCTTGTTGCGCACGTGGGCGATGGCCGGCAGCGGGACCGTCGCGAGCGCCTCCCACGGTCCCTTCACACCCGAGCAGACGAAGCCCAGCGCCTCGGCGGCGCGCTTGAGCCCGGCCATGCTCGCACCGACGCGGTCGACCGCCGCGAGCTCGCGCAGCCGCGGCAGCGCGATCGGCCGCCGGTGTTGCAGACACACGGTCGCGAGTGCGGCCGCGCCACAGTCGGCCTGCTCGGCCTGACGAACACAGTGCAGCTTCACGGCGCCCACTCCATGTCGAAGCGATCCTCGAGGTCGTCGAGCAGCAACGCGAGCACGCGCTCGTGGCCGACCAGCACCTCTACCCGTCCACCGAGTCCCAGGCGCAGCTCGGCGAGGTCGTCGCCGCGACCGAGCACCTCGGTCGGGACCTCGACCCGCACGAGGTAGCGCAGGCCCGCGCCCTCGTCGGCGGCGGAGTCGGCGGACACGTAGACCACCGTGCCGTCGACCATGCCGTACTTCTGCGCGTCGAAGGTGTCGATGGCGATGCGTGCGGGCATGCCGACCTCGACGTGGCCTGCGTCCTTGCTGTCGAGCACCGCCTCGAACAGCAGGCCGTCGGTCGGAGCGATGACGAACGCAGCCAGCTTGGGGTCCAGCAGCGCGCCGACCTCGAGGTTGCGCTGCGTGACCACGCCGTCGATCGGCGCGCGCAGGCTCGCCTCGGCCAGTGCGAGCTGACGCCGGGCCAGCGCACCGCAGGCGGTACGCAGCGCCTCGGACACGCTGGCTGCGCGCAGGCGCAGCTCGGTGCGCTCGACGTCGGCGCTGCGTTCGAGCACCACGCCGGCGCGGCGCAGCACCTCGACCGAGCTGGTGGTGCCGATGCCGAGCTTGCGCGTGTCGGCCTCGAGCGCGCGGCGCTCACGACGGATCTCCTCGAGCTCCTCGCGGTTCATGTGACCGTCGGCGACGAGCTTCTCCGCGTCGCGCTCGCGCTGGCGCACGCGCGTGAGCGTGGTGCTGGTGTTCGAGAGGTCGATGCGACGGGTCTTCTCGTCGCGCCAGGTCTGCCGGCCGTTCTGCTCGATCTCGGCCTCGACGCGCTCGCGCTCGGCGTCCAGGCGCACGCGCTGCTGCTCGATCAGCATCTCGATGAGCGCGAGCTCGCCGGTCTTGCCGGCGATCTCGGTGTGCAGGTCGGCGATCTCGAGCTCGAGCGCGCGGGTGTCGAGCACCGCGAGCACCTCGCCCTTGCGCACGCGCGCACCGGCCTCGACGTTGACCGCGGCGACGCGGCTGCCGTTGCCACCGATGCCGCGGCTGGGATCGACGCCGGGCGCCACCGCGATCGGTGTCGCCGTCGGCCGCAGTCGTCCCGGTGCGGCGACGACCACGTCGATCTTGCACAGCCACGACCACGCCAGCGCCGCGATCACCAGCGCGGTCACGACCGCGAACATCGCGTTGAGCCAGCGCGGCGGCCTCGACTCGAGCGTCAGCCGCAGCGGGCCGCAGTTGCCCAGCTCGATCTCGTACGCATGCGCCATCCCGGACGTACCGTGCCGACGCCCGGCGCCTGGTTCCCGCGCGCTCCAGGGTCCCCCCAGGGCGCCGCAGCGGGGCCGCAGCGTGCGTGCGGCCCCGCAGTCTGCTGCGCGAGACGATCGCGCGGCCGCGCCTCACCGCGGCAGTGTCGGGTGCTCCGCCTCGGCCTGGCGCAGCCGCGCAACGAGCGGTTCGCATGCGGGGTTGTTGGTCGCCACAGCGGCGTACTCGGCGAAGTCAGCCGGTGTGCCGTCGTGCTCGGCGTCGCGCAGCCGCGGATCGGCGCCACGCGCGAGCAGCAGCTCGACCATCGCCGCGTCGCCGTTCCACGCCGCCGAGTGCAGGCAGGTGTCGCGGCTCTCGCGATCGCTGCGGGCATTGGGATCGGCACCGCGATCGAGCAACCACGACACCAGCGCGCGGTGGCCGAAGTCGACCGCGGCCTTGATCACGAAGTCGTGTCGCACCGCGGCGGGATCGCTGGCGAACAGCCGCGCGAGCGCGCGACGGTCGGCGATGCGCGCCCAGATTTGGGCGTCGACCGGCACACCGCGGCCAGCGAGGTGACGCACCAGCGGCGCGCCCTTGGTGCCGTTGCGCGACAGCGCCTCCATCGGCGTCGCGCCCCAGCGATCCGCGACGTCGACCGGCACGCCCAGCGCGAGCAGGCGATCGATCGCCGCGGGCGTGCGCGCGAACACCAGCAGGCTGCCGTCGCCCGGGGTGTGCTGCGGCAGCGCGGCGCGACCACGCGCGAGCAGCCGCATCACCGTCGCGTCGTCGCCCATCAACAACGCCTCGGCCACGCCGACTCGGGCGCCGCGCCGCAGCAGCGCGCGACGGGCCCGGTGTCGTTGCTTCTGCAGCGCCAGCAACAGCGGCGACCAGTGGCTGTAGCCCTCGTTGTCGCCATCGACGTCGGCACCGGCGCGCAGCAGCAGCTGGACCATGTCGTCGCGGTTGGCGTCGAGCGCGACGTGCAGCGGCTGCGGGCGGCCGCCCCAGAACGGGTGCGGACCCACGGCGTTCACCAGCGCTGGTTGCTCGGCGAGCATGGCAGTGACGGCCGCGGTGTCGCCACGACCGACGTGTTCGAGGAAGCGCGCGACCTCGGCCTCGGGCAACGCGGTCGCTGCGGTGGCCTGGCGGCGCTGCGCGTCGACGTGCTGTTTGAGTGCGCGCCAGCTGGCGAAGCCGTACTCACGCGCGAGCTGCAGCTGGGCTTCGGCGAGCTTGGCCGCGGGTCTGCGCGTGCGCAGCTCGCCCAGGAGTTGCTTGGCGCGACGACGCAGCCACGACAGATCGGGACGCTCGGGGAGCGCTTTGGACATGACGAACCTTCCTTCCGGATGCGCCCGAGGTCCGCGTTCGACGGGCAGGAAGAAGGTCGTTGGTTGTTCGGGTTGCGAGTGGGCTGAGCCCTGCACGCGGACCGTGGGCCGCTCGCAACGGCCACGCCTGGTCACCGTAGCGCGCGGGCGCGCGGGTGTCCAGCCGCGCGGAACCGCGGCGACGCGCGTCAGGCCGCCCGCGGACCGCCGACCCGTGCGATCGCGAGCTGAGTCGCGCGCACGACCGTGGTCTCGCGGCCGGCGCACGCGTAGCTGCCGGGCGCCTCGGGCATCGGCGGCGGCAGCTCGCGCAGACCGACGGCGCGCGCGCGAGCCCGCGTGGGCGCCAGCGTCGCGCGCACGAATCGCGTCGCGCGACCGGACGCGTCGTCGGGCTGCCAGTGGAACAGCTGCTGCTCGAGGTCGGCGAAGGCGGCGGTCGTATCGGCGCAGGGGGCAGTCATGACAGTGGCGCTCCGGCGGGGGCGAGCCAGGAAGAGCAACCGCGATGCCGAAGGAAATCCGCTGCGCGTATCCGCTGGCCATTCGGCCCGAAGCGGACCGTTGACGCCCGCTCCGCGACCGACGCGCCAATCCCGTGACGATCGTGGACCCGCCGACGCTGCAGCGGCGTTCAGGCGTGGCCCGTCTCGGTGCGCAGCAGCTGGCTCAGGATCCGCCGCAGGTGTTCGAGCCGCCGGCCACCGCGACCGCGACCGGCGGCCGGCGCGGCGTGCTCGGTCATGCGTGCCGCGAAGCCATCGATCGCACCTGCGCGCGAGCGCGTGATCGCGGCGGCGATCGGGCGCAGATCGACGCGGGTCGCAGGCATGCGTCCGCCCAGCTGTCGCAGCAGCGTCATCGCGAGCCCGCCCCAGCACACCAGCACGTCGTCGTCGCGCACGAACGCGGCCCACGCGTCGAGGAACGCCTCCGGGCTGACACCCGCGGTGATCAGCTCGGGCGACAGCTCGATGTGCGCAGACACGCGTGGTGCGAGCGGTCCGCGCGGCGCGAGGATCATGTCGAAGCGCGTGCCGTCGTGCGGACGCACCGCGAGCCAGTGCACCAGCTCGCCGTGGCTGCCGCGTGGACGGTTGGGGCTGCCGTGCGGCCACGCGTTGGCCTCGGCATAGACGCACAGCACGTCGGGCGCCCGCTCGTGCAGCACCGCCGGCAGTGGTGATCGACGCACGCGCTGCCGCGGCAGCTTGCTGCGACGGGCGCGGTGGCGCTCGATGTGCTGCAGCTGCATGTCGACCATGGCGCGAAACGGCTGCAGCATCGCGGCGAAGCGTTCGGGCTCGCCCTCGAGCACGCCGAGCACGTGCATCAGCGCCTCGATGGTCGAGACGTGGTGATCGCTGGGCTCCTTGCGGATGCGGTACTCGCTGGGACGCGGCGGCACGAACGCGTAGCGCGGCAGCGCGGCGAGACATCGGTTGTCGCGCACCAGCGTCTTGGTCTGCGACCACGTGCCGTCGACCACCACGAGCGTGACCGGGCCCGGCGGCGGTGCCACGGCGAGATCGCGGGCGCCCGGTCCGGGGTAGAGCAGGATCGGCGGGCGCGCGGGATCGGCGAGCGCCGCGGCCAGACCCGCGTCGCGATCCCACGACACGCCGACGTGCAGCGAGGACTCGGGCAAACACAGGCTGGCCATGCGCGCGGTGCCGATCGCGACGTCGCGCTCGCGCGGATGCTGCAGCAACACCACGCGCGTGCGCGTGGGGATCGGCGTCACGAAACGGCACCAGCACACCGTCGTGGGACGACGGCAGCGCATGCACATCGGGCGCGGCTGGGGTGAAGGTCCGTCCACGGCGAGGCCGTCGCCAGGCTAGTCCCCTGGAAACCTGATTCGCGACAAAAATAACACCGCCCTCGTCGCCCCTGGCTTCGTTGCCGATCCTCGCCGTACGCCCGGTACGCCTTCGTCTCGGCGCCTTGCCAGGGCCGACGATGACGGCGTTCTTTTTGCCACGAATCAGGTTTCCAGGGGACTAGCAGGGCGCGGGCGAACGCACCGCGCCTCTTCGCATGGCCAGGCCCGCGGCGGCGCGCTCCAAGTTTCACGCGACAAGCCCCCGACGCCGGCGTCGATGAGGCGAAGTCGCGAGCGCGGGCTCGCGGCTCGCGCGAGGTCCCATGTCACGCCGATCCGCATCGCGTCCACGCCCCTTCGCACGCCTGCGCGCGGCCGCGCCGTGGACGCTCGCCGCCGCCGTGCTCGCGGCGGCCCCGTCCGCG
>JAIBBS010000069.1 GCA_019694555.1 Nannocystaceae bacterium | reverse complement strand
TGCGCGGCTGGGCCGGTCCGCGGCGTGAGCCGCGGTGCCCGAGGGCGGCCGCGCGCGCCTGGCGGGGATCGCGGGCGCCGCAGCGGCCCGGGTGCCGATGCGCTGCGAGATCGGACGCGACCTCGACGATCCTGCGGCGTGTTGGAAGCAGTGAACGCTCTCATCCGGACCCGCCTCCGCCTCGCTGCTGTTCCCCTGTGCACGCTCGTCGCCTGCGGCGGCCCCGACGCCGGTGGCGCGCCGTCGCACGCGTCGTTCTCGGTCGTGGGCCGCTGGATCGGCACCGCGACCGACGACGACTCCACGCTCGAGCTGGTGCTCGACCTCGCCAACGACGGCGGAAACAGCACCGAGCTCGCAGGCACGCTCGAGCTCGAGGGTGTCGGCCCACTGCCGTTCGAAGGCGGCTTCATCGACACCAGCGCGGGCGCCTCGCGCGTGTTCGGCATCGAGGCCGAGGACGACGACGGCTACCTCTACGAGCTGCGCGGCAGCTTCACGTCCAAGCGCGTCGACGACGGCCAGCTCGAGTCGTCCAACCCCGCGCTCGACGTCGACCTGGTCTTCCTCGAGGTGACGTTGCTCAAGGAATGACGATCAACGAGGCGGCGGTGCGCCCAGCTCGGCGATGCCGAACGCGGCGCCCTGGGGATCGTCGCACACGGCGACGCGCACGCCCGGGCGGAGCTCCATCGGGCCCAGCACGCGGCCGCCGCGGGCGCGCACGTGGTCCAGCGCCGCGTGCAGATCGAGCACGCCGAAGAAGAAGATCCAGTGCGGGTGCGCGCCGGGTGTGCCGGCGACGTCGGCGATCGAGCCCACGATCGCGCCGCCGTCGTTCCACGCGAACGGTCGTCGCGCCAGCGTCGCGGTGTCATCGCCATGCAGCGCCCAACCCAGCTGCCGCGCGTACAGCGGCGCGACGCGGCTCGCGTCCGCGGTGTGCAGCTGATGCCACACGATCTCCGCCTGCGAGCGCGCGCTCGACTCGACCAGCGCCAGGATCGCGCCGCCGGGGTCGCGCAGCAGCGCGAACGCGTCGGACTGCGGGCCCAAGGCGGTCGCGCCGGCGGCGAGCCAGGCCTCGCGCTGGGCCGCGACACCGCCGCGCTGCGAGACGTCCACATGGCCGAGCCACATCGGTCGTGCGCCGCGGGCCCGCGCGTCGTGGGCGATCGGGACGATGCCGTCGCCGCGTTGGCCCAGCACCGCGTCGTAGAACGCGGCCGCGGCGTCGGGATCGGTGGTGCGCAGCGCGATGCGACAGAAACGGGCCTCGTCCACGGGCCGCAGCATCGCACCGCGCCGGCCCGGCGTCAGCGGCCGGCGGTGATGCGCGCCGCAAAGGGTCCTTCGACCTTGCGCGTGCCGTCACCCAGGGCCAACGTGCCGCAGACCCACTGCGCGTCGAGGTGTGTGAGCTCGACCGTACCGGCCTTGGCGCCCGCCAGCGTGAGCACGCCGATCGACACGCCGCCGGCGCGATCGGTCAGCGTCGGCCACGCCAGCCGCGCCTGCGTGGTGTCGAGCGAGTAGACCCCGAGGTCGATCGGCAGCGGCGTGCGATCGTGCTGCAGATCGACGTTGCCCAGCCGCACCGCGATCTGCAGCTGGCCGCCGCGCGGTGCCTCGCCGGTGCGCGCGGGATCCATCGCGTAGTTGGCCAGCGCCAGCGCGAGGGTCTTGCCCTCGAACTGCAGCGAGGCGTAGGCGCTGCGCACGGAGTACTCGCCCTCGAAGCGCGGATCGACCACGGTCAGCGCATCGGGTCGCGTGCACGCGGCCGGCAGGCCGGCCCAGTCCATCGCCACGCTCGCCTCCTGCGTCTGCGCGCGGCCGTCCGACGGCGCCGGCGGTGTCGCGGCCTGCAGCTCGACCACCGTCGTCACGCCCGCGCGATCCATCAGCGTGCCGTCGCCGAGCTGCCCGCGCTGGTTGTAGCCGAAGCAGCTCGCGTGGCCGTCCTCGTGGGCGATGCAGGTCGAGCGCGATCCCACCGACACGTCGACGACCGCGGTCGCAGCGGTGACGGCCGTGGGCTCGCTCGCGCCGTCGCTGGGCTTGCCCAGCCCGAGCTGTCCGCGGTCGTTGGCGCCCCAGCACGACAGCGCGCCGCCCTTGCGGCGCGCGCACCAGTGCGAGCGGGCGGACAGCGCGACGGCGTCGCCGAGGCCGGGCAACGCGGCGGTGCCCATGTCCTCGTCCCAACACTGCACCGCGCCGCTGCCATCGATCGCACAGGTCTGCGAGCTGCCCGCGGTCGCTGCGATCGCGGTCACGCCCGAGAGCCCCGGGACCTCCTTCGCCGCCTGCTGCGTGCCGACGTAGCCCCAGCACAAGACCTTGCCGCCGGTCACCACCGCGCAGCCGTGGTTCTGGCCGCCCGCGACGTGCGTGGCACCGCGGATGCCCGGGATCGTCGTCGGACCCTTGTCGTTGCCGCTGGTGTCGCCATCGCCCAGCGCGTTGAAGGTGGTGTTGCCCCAACCCACGACGGTGCCGTCCGCCATCGCGGCGTAGAGCGTGCCGCCACCGAACGCGATCTCCTTCGCGCCGCGCAGCGCCGGGATCGCGGTCGGCGTGCCCGGGTTCGCGCCCTCGACCGGCAACAGCCGCGTGTAGCCCCAGCAGGTCACGCCGCCGTCGGCGGCGATGCTGCACGCCAGATCGCCTTGATCGCCCGGGTCGCCGCCCATGCCGATCCAGCTCGAGCCGCTCACGCCGGCGACCACCACCGGCGTCGCGGCGTCGGTCGGCGACATCGCACCGTTGCCGAGCTCGCCGTAGTCGTTGCGGCCCCAGCAGCGCACGCTGCCGTCGTCCATGCGCGCGCAGCTGCTGCCCATGCCCGCGGCGACCTGCACGGCCTTGCGCACCGGGGCACTGGGCGGCGTCGCGCCGGCCTTGCCCGGGGCGGTCGCAGTGCCCGCGGCTGCGACGGCGGGTTTGTCTGCGGGCGCGCGGTCGCACGCGAGCGCGAGCGACAACGGAACGAGCCAGCAACGGGGGTGGGCGAGGGGGCGAGTGGGGTCGGGCATCGCTTGCTCGACCCACGACGGATCGACGGCCGCGGATGCCTCACCCCTGCCGCGAGATTCGTGCGTCAGCCCGCCGGCGGCATGTTGCAGCCGTAGACGATGTCGACGTCGACCACGCTGCCGGCCTTGATCGCGTCGCACGAGGCGCCGTGGAACGTCACCGAGTTGGTCGCGGGGTCGTAGGTCCAGCCGTCGACCGGGTCGTTGGGCACGCCCGCGGGATCGAGATCGAAGAACACGTAGATCTGCGACGGGTCCTCGGGCACCTGATCGAGCGTGAAGGTGCACGACGCGACGGTCTGCAGCGCGCCCTCGAGCGCCATCTGCAGGCTCGCGGGATCGTTGGCCAGCAAGCCGTGCTCGGTGCCGCCGGCGATCGCGATCTGTTCGAGCTGATCGCTGACGGCGTCGCCGAAGCCGACCGCGAACGTGAGCACCGGGATGGCCTGGCCGTACAGCATCGCCGCGCCGCCGGGGCCGTTGACGAAGTCGGTGCAGTCGCTGCTCTCGCCGCCGTCGGTGATGAGCAGCACCGCGTTCTTGCGCTCGGCGTCCTGCAGCGACGCTTCACCGACGAGATCCTGCAGCGCGACGCCGGTGCTGGTCTCGGGGTTGCCGCTGTCGCACAGGTAGTGCACGCGGCCGTCGCCGCCGACCGCCTGTCCGTCGAAGCTGCCGATGCCGGCGGTGGTGTCGAGGAAGGTCTGGATGTTGCCGGCGTTGTTGGGCAGGATCGGCACCACGATCGTGCCGGCGGAGCAGCCCGGTGGCACGCACGAGGAATAGGTCGCGAGGCCGAAGCGCACCGTCGCGTCGAACGTGGTCGTGACCGAATCGACGACCGAGACCGCGACCTCCCAGCGGTTGTCGGAGGTGCCGGGCACGTCGCCGTCCATGCTGCCGCTGCGATCGAGCAGGATGAGCACGTTGGGCGGCACGTTGTCGAGCGCGAACTGGAAGCCGCCGCAGCCACCGATGGTGCACTGGCCGTCTTCGCACATGAAGCCGCCCTCGCAGTCGCCGGGCAGCATGCACGCGTCGGGGGGCAGGCACACGCCCGAGACCGGCGCACAGCGCTGGCCCGGCGGGCACTCGTCGTCGCTGGCGCAGGGCGTGGTGCCACCGCTCGCGCTGTCGCTGCCGTCGGCGCTGCCGCCGGTGCCGGCGCTGCCGCTGCCGCCATCGGTCGCGGAGGCCGAGATCGATCCGATCGAGACCGAGCCGATCGACGCGCTGCCGCTGGCGCCGGTGCGGCCGCCCTCGTCGCCGCAGCCGGTCGCGACCAGGGCAGCGATCATGGATCCTGCGAGTGTGCGCATGACGTGGCTCCGGCCACCATCGTCGCACGGCCGGCGCGCTGCCGCGCGCGTCCTCGTCGGGATCGCGTAGCGCCGGAGCGGCCGGCGTTTACGGCCCGCCCGGCGCGCCGTACGGTGGGGCATGACCGCGCCCCGTCACCGCGTCCGTGGGTCCTCGAGCATCGTCGCTGCCGCCTTGGTGCTGGGCTGCGGCGGCGACGACGGTCGCGGTGGCGGCACCGTCGCGTTCACGGCCTCGACCACCGCGGGCAGCGACGGCGGCAGCGACGGCACCAGCGACGGCGGTGGCTCGAGCGGCGGTGGCAGCAGCGCCAGCACCACCGCGACGACCACGGCGAGCACGACTGCGAGCACCACCGCGAGCACCACCGCGGGCAGTGAGGGCACCACCGCGGCGAGCACCGACGCGAGCACCGGCGCAGGCGACTCGAGCGGCGGAGGCACCGACGTCTGCGCCGGCGTCGTCGGCGAGGATCCGATTCCGCCGTCGCGCTGCGACGGACCCTCGGGCAACACCAGCACCGAGGTGCCGCGCAACAACCTGTTCTCGACCAGCTGGTTCGGCTGCTACTACGACGAGGGCGGCGAGCTCGTGCAGGACCCCAGCGACAACTGCGAGTTCGCTTGCGGCTCGCAGGGTCTGTGCGACGACGGTCAGAGCGGACCCGAGTGCGAGGCCGGCCTGCAGTGGTTCGCCGCGGACGCCGATCGCTTCGGCTGTGGCGGCCGCGTGCGCGTGACCAACTGCGCCAACGGCAACCAGGTCGTCCTGGTCACGCTCGATCGCGGCCCCAACTGCGGCGTCGAGATGGATTGCGGCACGCCGGTGCTCGACATGAGCCACGACGCGATGGTGTATCTGTTCGACGGCAACGAGTACGGCGGCTGCGATCAGCAGCTGGTCGTGGTCGAGGCCGTCGGCGCGGACGAGCCGCTGGGCCCGGTGTGATCGCGCCCGCGATCAACCCTCGGGGTTGGTCACGTTCTTGAGTCCCCAACCCGTCATGTCGCTGTACGTGTACGGGCTGGTCAGGCCGGTGAACTCGTCGAAGTCGTGGGTGTCGGGGTCGACGCGGAACGCCGAGGTGCCCTGGTCGACGACCCAGACGTAGCCGAAGAAGTCGATGCTCACGCCCTTGGCGAGGTTCGACGGCAGCGCGACCATGTCGACCAGCTGCATCGTGTCGCGATCGATCGCGTACACGCCCTCCCAGTCCCAGGGATAGTGGGCCATCCACATCAGGCCGTTGGCGTCCTCCTGGATGCCCAGGCCCGTGATCGCGGCGTTGGTGTCGAAGGTCTCGGTCGCGGGATCGAAGCGCGCGACGCCGCCGGCATAGCCGGCGATCCACGGCCGACCCAGCGTGTCGACGGTGAAGCCGTACGGCGAGATCGCGGGCGTGGTCCAGATGTCGTAGGTGAACGCGACGTGGTCGACGCGCACGAGCTCCTGCGTCGCGCCGTCGTTGCCCGAGTCCACGAACCAGTAGTCACCGTTGGGATCGAATGCGGCGCCGTAGGGGCCGAAGTACCCGATCTGGATCTCCGGCATCGGGATCTCCTGCTCGATCACGCCGCTGTCGCCGTCGATCACGGTCGTCACGACCGTGCCGCTGACGCCGCTCTGCGCCCCGGTGGTCCACACCTTCTCCTGCGAGTACGAGCAGCTGGGCTCGTCGAAGACGCCCGGTGACCACGCGACCGGTCGCTGGGTCGTGTAGGCCATGGGCACGTACCACGCGACGCATTCCTCGACGTCCCACGCCAGCACGTCGCCGCCGCCCGACGAGGTCTGGATCCCGGGCATGCCGTTGTCGTCGACGCAGTCCTCGGGCTTCGCGTAGACCTTGGTCACGCCACCGTTGCGGTTGGCGATCGCGACGTCGCCCGACAGGCTCACCGACGTGCGCGAGGGGTTGCCGTTGCCCGGGTGCACCAGGTAGCGGCCCTCTTCGATCATCGTCTGGGTGTTGATCTTCGACACCGCGTTCTGTCCGCTGTCGGCGACCCAGATGTACGAGAAGTCGGTGCCGCCGCCCTTGCCGTCGCCGCACGAGTGCGGCACGTCGCTGCGGTTGCCGCCGACGTCGAACTTCGGGTCCTCACCGCTGTCGGCGGCGGTGGTCGTGCCCGCGGTCGTGTCGCTGCTCCCCGCGCTCGCCGAGGCGCTGGCACTCGCGCTCGCGCTGGCGCTCGCGCTGCCCGCGGTGGTGCCGTCGGTCTGCGAGCCCGCGGTCGTCATCGACGCCGTCGCCGAGATGCCGCTCTCGCCATCCGCGGCGTCGCCGCTGCCCGAGGGCCCGCCGCCACCGCAGGCGGCCAGCGTGCACGCCGCGAGCGCCCAGCACTGCCCCAATTTTGCGCGGTTGCCCTGCCGTCCGTCCATCCCAAGAGCTTGCGACAACTCGGGGCGCGTTTGGGCGTGTGCTGCCGCGCGTCGGCCGGTCGCGCTTTTCGGCCCCGGACGCGGTGCCCGCCGCCGCGTCCGCTTGGTATACCGCGGTTCTCGCCGCCATCGTCGCGGCCAGCACCCGCGCCCGCCGCCGGGCCACCGAAGGAGACTCCCCCATGGGCAACGCCATCACGATGACCTCCGCCGGGCTGTCCGTGCCCGCTGATCCGATCATCCCGTTCGTCGAGGGCGACGGCATCGGGCCCGACATCTGGGCCGCGTCGGTGCGCGTGTTCGATGCCGCGGTCGCGAAGGCCTACGGCGGCAAGCGCAAGATCGAGTGGCTCGAGGTGCTCGCGGGCGAGAAGGCCCACGGCAAGACCGGCGAGTGGCTGCCCGAGGCCACGATGGACGCGTTCCGCAAGTACCTCGTGGGCATCAAGGGCCCGCTGACGACGCCGGTCGGCGGTGGCATCCGCTCGCTCAACGTCGCGCTGCGCCAGAGCCTCGATCTGTACACCTGCCTGCGCCCGGTCCGTCACTTCCGCGGCGTGCCCAGCCCGGTCAAGCACCCCGAGGCGGTGGACATGGTGATCTTCCGCGAGAACACCGAGGACATCTATGCCGGCATCGAGTTCCAGGCCGGCACCGACGACTGCGCCAAGTTCATGAAGCTCTTCACCGAGGCCTTCGGGCCCCGCGCGGCGAAGATCCGCTTCCCCGCGAGCAGCGGCATCGGCATCAAGCCCATCTCGCAAGAGGGCACCGCTCGGCTCGTGCGCGCCGCGTTGAAGTACTGCTTCGACAACAAGCTGCCCAGCCTGACGCTCGTGCACAAGGGCAACATCATGAAGTACACCGAGGGTGCCTTCCGCGACTGGGGCTACGAGCTGGCCAAGACCGAGTTCGGTGCCACCGATCTCGACGGCGGCCCGTGGCAGATCATCCGCAAGGATGGTCACGAGGTCGTGGTCAAGGACGCGATCGCGGACGCGTTCCTGCAGCAGATCCTCACGCGCCCCGCCGAGTACTCGGTCATCGCCACGATGAACCTCAACGGCGACTACATCTCCGATGCGCTCGCGGCCCAGGTCGGCGGCATCGGCATCGCGCCGGGCGGCAACATCAACTACGTCACCGGCGCCGCGATCTTCGAGGCGACCCACGGCACCGCGCCCAAGTACGCCGGCCAGGACAAGGTCAACCCCGGCTCGGTCATCCTCTCGGGCGAGATGATGCTGCGCTACATGGGCTGGACCGAGGCCGCTGATCTCGTGATCAAGGGCATGGACGGGGCCATCGGTGCGAAGCAGGTGACCTACGATTTCCATCGCATGATGGAAGGCGCCACGCTGCGCAAGTGCAGCGAGTTCGGCACCGACGTCATCTCGCACATGGGTTGAATTCCCCCCCGCTGACGCCCGCCCCGCCCTCGGGCATGCTGTCCGTCGGGTGGGGCGCCACGACAGCGATGCGGTCGGGGTCGACGCGCTGCGCGGTGGCACGACCGAGCGCGGCTCGGGCCCGCGCGTGGGTCACTACCACCTGCTCGACACGGTGGGCGAGGGCGGCATGGGCCGCGTGTTCCTCGCGTACGACCCCAAGCTGCACCGTCGCGTCGCGATCAAGCTGCTCAAGTCCGACGCGACCGGCGGATCCGCGGCGCGACTGATGCGCGAGGCGCAGGCGCTCGCGCAGGTCAGTCATCCCAACCTCGTGCACGTGTACGAGGTCGGCGAGCAGGCCGGCGAGGTCTTCGTCGTGATGGAGTACATCCGCGGCGAGACGCTCACGCAGTGGCTCGCGCAGCGCCGCCGGTCGTGGCGCGAGATCGTGGCGGTGCTCGCGGGCGCGGGCGCGGGTCTGGCCGCGGCCCACCGCGCGCGCATCGTCCACCGCGACTTCAAGCCGGCCAACGTCGTCATCGATCGCGATGGCGTCGCGCGCGTGGTCGATTTCGGCATCGCGGTGTTCGGCGCCAGCGCCGAGACCGGCATGGAGAGCTCCGGCGTGCTGGGCGACACGCGTGCGCGGGCCCGCGATGCGGCGTTGTCGCTGCACGTCACCGATGGTGGCTCGGTCATGGGCACGCCGCCGTACATGGCGCCCGAGCAGCACGCGGGACGCCGTGCCGACGCACGCTCGGATCAGTTCAGCTTCGCGGTCACGCTGTTCGAGGCGCTGTACCAGACGCGGCCCTTCCCCGACGACGACGAGGCGATGCTCGCGGCCAAGCGCGCGGGCGAGATCCGCTTCCCCGCCGAGGCCGCGGTGCCCAGCCGCGTGCGCACGCTGCTGCGTCGCGCGCTCGCGCCCGATCCCGAGCAGCGCTTCGCGTCGATGCAGGCGCTGCTCGACGCACTGCAGCGATCGCACCGCTGGGTCTGGGGCGCGCTCGGGGGCGCGGCCGTGCTCGCGGCGGCGACGGGGCTGTACCTGTCGCGCACGCGTGCGCCCGCGGACGCCTGCACGAACCCGCCGCCGCGCGCGGCCGCGGTGTGGGACGACGCGCGCAAGGCCGCGGTCGCGGCGGCGTTCGCCGCGATCGATCATCCCTATGCCGAGCCCAGCCGCCGCACGGTCGAGGCCATGCTCGATCAACAGCTGGCGGACTGGCGCGGCAGCTGGCAGCGCAGCTGCGTCGCGACCCAGGTCGAGCGCACGCAGTCGCAGGAGCTGTTCGATCTGCGCATGGCCTGCCTCGAGCGACGGCTCGACGGCGTCGCTGCGCTGGTCGACGTGCTCGCCAACGCCGACGTGCGCGTGGTCGAGCGGGCCGTGCTCGCGACCGCCAACCTCACGCCGGTGGCGGTCTGCGACGACGAGACGCTGCTGCGCGACGAGGTGCCGCCGCCCGAGGACCCGCGCACGCGCGAACAGGTCGACGAGATCCGCGCCGCGCTCAGCGGCGTGGAGGCGCTGGTCGACGCCGGGCGCTTCGACGACGCGAAGCTGCAGGCCGAGCGCCTGGCCGACCGCGCGCGCACGCTGGGCTATCGACCGCTGGTGGCCGAGGCCGAGCTGGTGCTCGGCGCGGCGCTGGAGAACGACCCGCGCGCGGCCGAGCACGCGCTGCGGGCCTCGATTCGCGCGGCCACGGAGTCCCGCCACGATCTCGTGGCCGCGCGGGCGTGGAACGCATTGGTCGAGAACGTCGGCATCGCGCAGGCGCGCCACGAGGAAGCGCTGTCGCTGGCGACCGGGGCCGAGGCCGCGGTCGCGCGCGTCGATCCCGACGGCGGGCTGACCGCGACGCTCGCCGCGTACCTGGGCTCGATCGCCAGCGCGCGCGGCAACTACGACGAAGCCATCACGCAGTATGCCCGCGCCGAGCGGCTCGTGACCGCGGCCTATGGCGACCAGGATCCGCGACTGCGCGTGTTCGTGAACAACCTCGGCGTGGTGCTGCTGCAGCAGGGCAAGTGGGACGAGGCGCTGGTGCAGTTCGAGCGCGCGCTGGCGCTGGGCGAGGCCACGCTCGGGCCCGAGCACCCCTACCTCGCCGACTACGTGATGAACATCGGCAACGTCCAGCTCGAGCAGCGCGACGGTCGGCACGCCCGCGTCACGCTCGAGCGCGCGCTCGCGATCCTCTCGCGCGAGCCCGAGGCCAACCGCCGACGCATCGCGATGGTGCGGGCCAACCTCGCCAACGCGATGGTCCTCGAGGGCGAGTACGACGAGGCCGAGGCCACCGCGAGCACGGCGCGTGCTCAGCTGGTGACGATGCTGGGCGTCGATCATCCCCACGTCGCCGGCGTCGACGACGTGCTGGGGTCGATCGCGCTGCAGCGCGGCCAGCTCGATGTCGCCGCGACCACGCTCGACGACGCGCGCGTGCGGCTGGAACGCGCGCTGGGTCCGCGGCATCCGCTGGTGGCGCTGGTGCGGCTGCACCACGCCGAGGTCGCGCTCGAGCGCGGCGAGTTCGCGGCGGCGCAGCGCGAGCTGATCGACGCCGAGGCGGTGCTGCGCGAGGACCCCGGCGCCGAGCACCCCGATCACGCCGTGGCCGCGGCGCTGCTGGCCGAGGCCCAGCTCGCGCAGGGCGGCGGCCAGATCGAGCCGCTGACCCGAGCCATCGCGGGCATGCGTCCGCTCGACGCCCACGCGCGCGCGCGGGCCCGATACGCGCTCGCGCGCGCGCAGCTGGCCGCGAGTCCCGACGACGCGATCAGCGACGCGACCGCGGCGCTGGCCGAGCTGACGCGGCCCGACTACCTGCAGCCGCGGCTGCGCGCGTGGCTGTCGCAGCACCTGCGCGGGCGAGCCGCCCGCGTCACAGCGGGCCGATGAGCTGCGCCCACAGCTCGAGCGCGATCAGGATCGCCATGCACGTCGCCAGCGCGCTGCCGACCACGCGCAGCAGCGGCCAGCGGCCGCTGTCGCCGTCGATGCGCCGCACCACCGGCAGGCCGATCACGAAGTAGACCGCGTAGCCGAACGAGCCCACCGCCAGCATGCGCTGGCGCGAGCCGTAGGCGAACAGGTCGCGCAGCAGGTCGGTGGCCATGAAGAAGGTCTCGGCGAACGCGATGGCATACGCCAGGCCCAGCACCACCGCGGCGCGACCGATGCGGCGCACCGGCGCGTCGTCGCGGTCGAGGCCCAAGCGCGCGACCAGGGTGCGGTCGGCGACGATCAGCACCGCGAAGTAGGTCATGAAGTACGCGTGCGTGAGCGGGTACATGAACACCGGCACGCGTTGCCCGCTGTGGCCCAGCTCGACCGCCTCGAAGGTCCAGCGCGCACCGAAGGCGTAGCGCATGCCCATGTAGTCGAAGAAGTAGTGCGTGCCGAAGTAGGTGCCGAACGCGACGACGATCGCGACCCACAGGTTGAGCTTGAACCAGTAGCCCTGCCACGGCGCTCGGCCGGCGTCGGGGCGGTTGCGCACCAGCAGCGGACCGATCGCCGCCGGCGCCGCGACGGCGCAGCCGAACGCGAGGTAGTCGGCGTCGTCCCATGCGCGCAGCGTGCCGGTGAGGACCACCCACGCGACCGCGAGGATCCACAGCGGCGAGGTCGCGAGCAGGAAACGCTCGGTCCAGCGCCGGTCGGGTTCGGGAGCGAACAGGAGCACCGGCGCACAGTCTGCACGGCGGCGCGGCGGCGGGGCAAGTCCTGCCCGCGGGTGTATGCTGATCCGACATCATGGATCGCGACGCATTCCGCGAGGCGCTGTTGGGCGTGATGGAGCGCAAGCGCCACTGGGCGTGGCCTCGGTTCACCGCCGGTGAGGTCGCGCGCGAGCGCCTGCACATCCACCTCGAGCACGAGTACGCGGTCTACATCCGCGACTTCGCGGTGCTGCTGGGTCGCGCCTACGTGCAGTGCCCGGTCGCGGCGGCGCGGCGCGAGCTGGCCGAGAACCTGTTCGAGGAGGAGACCGGCAAGCTCTCGCGCGGGCGTCCGCACGCCGAGCTGTTCCTCGAGTATCCGCGCGGCCTGGGCATGGACCTCGCGCGCTTCGACGCGATCACGCTGATGCCGGCCGCGCAGGCCTACCGCGACGAGCTCGATCGCTGCACGCTGGCGGCGGGCTGGGACGTCGCGGCCGCGGTGACGACGCTGTTCCTCGAGGGCACCGAGTACGAGCGCGGTGAGCTCGACGCCAACGCGCCCAAGCGGCCCGAGCCCCCGCTGTCGGAGCACCCGCTGGTCAAGCACTACGGCCTGCCGCTCGATCGACTCGAGCTGGTTCGTGCGCACCGCATGGTCGAGGGCGACCACCGTCGCGCGGCGTGGCACATCGTGCTCGACTTCACCGCCGCCGATCGCCGCCAGGCCGTGGTCGACGCGATGGCGCGGGTGCTGCCGGCGTGGCACGCCTACCGCGACGAGGTCGCGCAGGCCTGCGGTCTGTCGCGCAGCTGAGGTCCACCGTCATGACCACGCCGCTGCCGCTGTCGTTCTACGATCGCGACGTCGTCGACGTCGCGCGCGCGCTGTTGGGTCAGGTGCTGCGGCGCGGCTCGATCGCGCTGCGCATCACCGAGGTCGAGGCCTATGCCTGGCCCGGCGACACCGCATGCCACGCCCGCGCCGGCCGCACGCCGCGGACCGAGGCGCTGTTCGGTCCGCCCGGCCGCGCGTACGTGTACCTGTGCTACGGGCTGCACCACATGCTCAACGTCGTGACCGGCGGCGAGCACGAGGCCGCGGCCGTGCTCATCCGCGCGTGCGAGCCCATCGCGGGCCTGTCGCTGGTGCGACGCCGCCGCGGCGGACAGCAGGGTCCGGGCCTGCTCGCGGGGCCGGGCAAGGTCGGCGAAGCGCTCGCGCTCGACATCTCGTGGACCCACCATCCGCTGCACGAGCCCGGTGGCCTCACGCTCGAGCCGGGCACGCCGCCATCGCGCGTGCTCGCGGGCACGCGCATCGGCATCGAGTTCGCCGCGCCCAGGGATCGTGCGCGACGCTGGCGCTTCGCGGCGGCGGACTCGCGCGCGGTCACCCATCGCGCCCACCTGCGACCCTCGGTGCGTCCGGGCGCGCGCGCGTCGGGCCGCGACGAGCTGTGCTAGCAGCCCGCGGTGTCACCCGCCGGCGCGGCAACGGCGTCATCGGCCGCGAGCTCCGAGCAACGCAGCCATGGCGGCCCCGGGCGCTGTTCTCGTGTTGCCGGGTTCCACCACGGGCTGCTAGCGTGGTCGCGCCATGGTCCACCTCGAGCAGCGGCCACGACCGCGCCGCAATCGCAAGTCCGAGGCCATCCGCGAGGCCTGCCGCGAGACCACGGTGGGGCCGCAGCACTTCATCTACCCGTTGTTCGTGCACGAGGGTGACGCCGACATCCCGATCGCGTCGATGCCCGGCTGTGCGCGGCTGAGCCCGCGCTCGCTGCTGGCCGAGGTCGAGCGTGCGCGTGCGGTCGGCGTGCGGATGATCGCGCTGTTCCCGGCCATCGACGAGGCGCTCAAGGACCCCCACGGCAAGGAGTCGTACAACCCCGACGGGCTGGTGCCGCGCACGGTCGCGACGCTCAAGTCGCGCTGGCCCGACGTCATGGTCGTGACCGACGTGGCGCTCGATCCGTACTCGTCCGACGGCCACGATGGCATCGTCGCGCCCGACGGGCGCATCCTCAACGACGAGACCGTCGCGGTGCTGTGCCGGCAGGCGGTCGCGCAGGCCCGCGCCGGCGCCGACGTGGTCGCGCCCTCGGACATGATGGACGGCCGCGTCGGTGCGATCCGCGACGCGCTCGATGCCGAGGGCTTCACCGAGGTCTCGATCCTCGCCTACACCGCGAAGTACGCCTCGGCGTTCTACGGGCCGTTCCGCGACGCGCTCGACAGCGCGCCGCGGCACGGCGACAAGAAGACCTACCAGATGGACCCGGCCAACGCGCGCGAAGCCCTGCGCGAGCTGATGCTCGACGAGGACGAGGGCGCGGACATGGTCATGGTCAAGCCCGCGGGCGCGTACCTCGACGTGATCGCGCGGGTGCGCGACGCGACCACGCTGCCGGTCGCGGCGTATCAGGTCAGCGGCGAGTACGCGATGCTCAAGGCCGCGGCCGAGCGCGGCTGGCTCGACGAGCGCCGCGCGGTGCTCGAGTGTCTCACCGCGATCCGTCGCGCCGGGGCCGACGTGGTGCTGACGTACTACGCGCGTCAGGTCGCGCAGTGGCTGACCGGCGCGTGACCCGGGCCGCGAGCATCGTCGCGCTGCTGTGCGCGCTGGCATCCGCGTGCCAGCGCCCGGTCACGCGCGAGCCCGGCGTCGAGCGCCCGCGCGAGCCGACCGCGCTGCGCCCACCGCTGGCGCCGCGCGAGGACACCGTGGTCGCGCTGCACGGTCGCACGCTCGCGGATCCCTACGCGTGGCTGCGCGAGCGCGACGACCCCCGCACGCGGCGGTACCTCGAGCAGGAGAACGCCTACGCCGAGTCGTGGCTGCGCCGGGTCTCGAGCCTGCGCGCACGCGTGCGCGAGGAGCTGCGCGCGCGCGTGATCGAGGACGACGCGTCGGTGCCGGTCGAGCACGGCGGCTTCGCCTACTTCGATCGCATCGCCCGCGGCCAGCAGTATCCGGTGTACCTGCGGCGCGCGCTCGCGGGCGGCGACGAGCAGATCGTGCTCGACTGCAACGTGCGCGCACGCGGCCACGGCCACTTCTCGCTCGGGGCCATGACGATCTCGCCCGATCACACCCGCCTCGCGTGGTCCGAAGACGTCTCGGGTGCCGAGCGCTACCGGGTCCTGGTCGCGGAACTACCCAGCGGCACCGTGGTCGCGCAGCTCGACGGCGAGCCCGGCCACAGCCGTGACGACGACGAGCACGCCGGCGCCATCGGCGAGTCGCTGGCGTGGGCGGCCGACTCGCGCACGCTGTTCTTCACCACGCTCGACGAGGCCCACCGCGAGTGGCGGCTGTGGCGGGTCGACACCCGCAGCCGCGCCGACGCGACGCTGGTGTTCGAGGAGCCCGATCCGCAGCACGCGGTCGAGGTGCACCGCAGCCGCGACGACCGCACCATGGTGATGAGCTCGAACAGCCAGATCACCAGCGAGGTGCGGCTGCTGCGGGCCGACGATCCGACCGGCACCTGGCAGGTGGTCGAGCCGCGCCACACCGGGCTCGAGTACGAGGTCGAACCCCGCGGCGATGCGCTGCTGGTGCTCACCAACGACGGCGCGCCCGAGTTCATGCTCGCGCGCGCGAGCATGGCCCTGCCGGGGCGCCGACACTGGCGGCCGTGGCTGCGTCCGCCGGCCGGCGGCAGTTTCTCGGGCGTGGAGGCCTTCGCCGAGCACGTGGTCGTGAGCGGCCGCAGCGAGGGCCTGCCGCAGGTGTGGACCGTCGACGCGCGCGGGCAGCTGCACGCCATCGCGTGGCCCGATGCCGCCTACGCGGCGCACCTGGGCGACACGCCGGAGTTCGCGGCCAAGCGCCTGCGCCTGCACTACAGCTCGCCCGTGGTGCCCGACAGTGTCTACGACTACGACCTCGTCGAGCATCGCCTCGAGCTGCGCGATCGCGACGAGGTGCCGCAGTTCGATCCCAGCCGCTACCGCGTGCTGCGGCTGCACGCGCCCGCCGACGACGGCGCGGAGATCCCGATCACGGTGGTGCTGCCGGTCTCGGCCGCGGGCCAGGTGCCGGTGCTGCTGCACGGCTACGGCGCGTACGGCGTGTCCTACGACGCCGAGTTCGAGGCCCAGGCGCTGCCGTTGCTCGATCGCGGCGTCGCGATCGCGATCGCCCACGTGCGCGGCGGCGGCGAGCTCGGGCGCGCGTGGTACGACGCGGGCAAGCTCGGGCACAAGCAGCAGAGCTTCGACGACTTCGTGCTCGCGGCGGAATTCCTGGTGCGCTCGGGCGTGGCCGCGCCCGGTCGCATCGCCATCGAGGGCGCCTCGGCCGGCGGCCTGCTGGTCGGCGCGGTGGTGACCCAGCGACCCGATCTGTTCCGTGCGGCGGTGGTCGGCGTGCCCTTCGTCGACGTCATCAACACCATGCGCGACGCGTCGCTGCCGCTGACCGCCGGCGAGTGGGACGAGTGGGGCGACCCGCGGCGGGCGGCCGACTTCGCGACCATGGTGCGCTACTCGCCGTACGACAACGTCCGCGCGCAGCGCTATCCCGACATGCTCGTGCTCGCGGGTTGGAACGATCCCCGCGTCGGCTACTGGGAGCCGGCCAAGTGGGTCGCGCGGCTGCGCGCCGAGGCCGAGCCCGGCCCGCTGCTATTGTTGCGCACCGACATGGGCTCGGGCCACGGCGGCGCCAGCGGGCGCTACGATGCACTCGACGAGCAGGCGGTCGCGGCCGCGTTCGTGCTCGATCGCCTGGGACTGGACCAATGAATCGACTCGCCCTCGTGCTCCCGTTGGCCGCGCTGGCCGCCTGCAAGCCCTGCGAAGACGACTGCCGCGAGTTCATCGAGCTGTCGTTCGCCTCGACCGCGACCGACGGCATGTTCGCGAGCACCCGCTACGAGATCGCGCTGAGCTCACCCAATGCCTCGGCCACGTGCACCATCGAGGTCGACGCCGCGCCGTTCGAGGACATCGAGTGCGACGGCGACGCGGTCGCGCACGTCGACGACGGCAGCGGCGGCGGCAGCAGTGGCACCAGCGGCGGCGGCGGCAGCTCCGATGGCCATCGGCGCCTGGTGGTGCAGTGGTTCGCTGCGCCCGACAGCTTCAGCGTGGTCGCGCGCGACGCCGCGGCGACGCTGGTGCTCGACAACGATCTGACGCCGGCATACCAGGAGCAGCAGATCACCGCGTGCGACGGGCAGTGCCGCAGCTTCTCGCGCGAGATGCAGCTGCCGGGCTGATGTCAGCCCATGGAGCGGAAGCTCCGCTTCCTCCCCGAGCCGGTCACGGGATCCCTCGCCTTCCGGTCGCTTCGCGACGAGAGCCCGTCCGCGCCCGCGAACGGCCGGTCAGCCGGGCCGATCGGCGAAGGCATCGGTCGCGCGGCGGAGCGCCGCGGCAATGCCGGGCTCGTTCGCCGAGTGTCCCGCGCCCTCGACCAGCACCATCTCGGCCTCGGGCCACGCGCGGTGCAGTCGCCAGGCGTTGCGCAGCGGGCAGATGACGTCGTAGCGACCGTGCACGATCACCGCCGGGATGCCGCGCAGCGCCGCGACGCCATCGAGCAGCTGCGTGCTGTGGCGCAGGAAGCCGCGGTGCACGAAGTAGTGGCACTCGATGCGCGCGAACGCCATGGTGAACGCGGTGTCCTCGCAGTGGGCGATGAGCGCGGGGTCCTGGCGCAGCATCGCGACGCTGCACTCCCACGTGCTCCACGCCCGCGCCGCGCGCTCCCGCGTCACGCGATCCTCCGAGAGCAGGCGGCGGTGGAACGCCGCGATCAGATCGTCGCGCTCCTCGGGTGGCAGCGCGCCGACGAAGGCGTCCCACGCGTCGGGGTAGAGCCAGCGCGTGCCCTCGCCGTAGAACCACGACATCTCGTCGTCGGCGAAGGTGAAGATGCCGCGCAGCACCATCTCGGTGACACGCTCGGGGTGGGCCTGCGCATACGCGAGTGCGAGCGTGCTGCCCCACGAACCGCCGAAGACCTGCCAGCGCTCGACGCCGACGAACTCGCGCAGCCGCTCGATGTCCGCGACCAGGTCCCAGGTGGTGTTGTCGACCAGGCTGGCGTGCGGCAGGCTGCGGCCGCAGCCGCGCTGGTCGAACAGCACGATGCGATAGCGTCGCGGGTCGAAGAAGCGCCGGTGGCGGGGCTCGATGCCACCGCCGGGGCCGCCGTGCAGGAACACCACCGGCTTGCCCTCGGGGTTGCCGCACTCCTCGTAGTAGAGCGAGTGCACGTCGGAGACGCGCAGCATCCCCGCCGCGTAGGGTTCGATCTCGGGGTACAGCGTCGCGTCGTCCACGGGGCCTCGTGCGTCAGCGAAAGCGATCGGTGGCCTGGACCAGCGCGTGGACGATGCCGGGCTCGTAGGCGGAGTGCCCGGCGTCGGGCACGACCTCGAACTGCGCCTCGGGCCACGCGCGGTGCAGATCCCACGCCGACATCATCGGGCAGACCACGTCGTAGCGGCCCTGCACGATCACCGCCGGCACGTGCCGGATGCGGCCCACGTCGCGCAGCAGCTGATCTTCGACCTCGAAGAAGCCGCCGTGGGTGAAGTAGTGGCACTCGATGCGCGCGAACGCGGTCGCGAACGCGTCCTCGCCGGCGTGCGCGATGAAGTCGTCGCTGGGATACAAAAAGCTCGTGCTCGCCTCCCACACGCTCCATGCGCGCGCGGCCGCCAGCTGCACCGCGGGATCGGGACTGGTCAGGCGACGGTGGTACGCCGCGATCAGATCCGCGTGCTCGGCCGCGGGGATCGCCGCGAGGTACTTCTCCCACGCGTCGGGGAACAGCGCGCTCGCGCCCTCCTGGTAGAACCACGCCAGCTCCTTGTGTCGCAGCATGAAGATGCCGCGCAGCACCAGCTCGCTGACGCGCTCGGGGTGCTTCTGCGCGTAGGCCAGCGCCAGCGTGCTGCCCCACGAGCCACCGAAGACCTGCCACGTCGCGATGCCCAGCCGCTCACGCAGCAGCTCCATGTCGGCGACGAGGTGCCACGTGGTGTTGTCGGTCAGCTCGGCGTGGGGGCGGCTCTTGCCGCAGCCGCGCTGATCGAACAGCACGATGCGGTACACCGCCGGATCGAAGAAGCGGCGCTGCTTGGGGTCGGTGCCACCGCCGGGCCCGCCGTGCAGGAACACGACCGGCTTGCCGCGGGGGTTGCCCGACTGTTCATAGTAGATCGAGTGGATGTCCGAGACCTGCAGCATGCCGGTCTCGTAGGGCTCGATCTCGGGATAGAAGCTGCGGCGGACGGACATCGGGCACGCGGAGCTTGGCAAAGCGCGGCGCGCCGATCAAACCCCGCCGGTGTCCGCGTGGCCGCGGTGCGCCGTGGCGCCACGCAGCGGGTGATCCGGCGGTGCCTGGACCAGCTCGATGAGCACGCCGCAGCCGCCCCGCGGGGCCTCGGCCGAGCCCTTGGGGTGGATGAAGCAGACATCGTGGCCGGCGGCGCCGCGGCGGATGCCGCCGGGCGTGAAGCGCACGCCGCGCTGCTGCAGCCATGCGACCGCGGCCGCGAGATCGTCGACCCACAGGCCGATGTGGTTGAGCGCGGGCTCGTGCACCTTCGGCGCGCGGGTGGCATCGATCGGCACCATCAGATCGAGCTCGATCTCGGCGGCGCCCGCACCGAGCACGAGGATGTCCTCGTCGACGTTCTCGCGCTCGCTGCGAAACTGGCCGGCCGCACCCTCGCGTCGCGGCACGCCGAGCAAGCTCGACCACAGCTCGCGCAGCGCGTCCTTGTCGGTGCCGCCGATGGCGACCTGCTGCAGTCCGAGGATGCGAAAGGGTCGTGCGTCGTCGCTGCCGCTCGTGGCCATCGTCGTCGCCCAGCGTACACCGAGCCCGCGCGCCCACGAAACCGAGCCCCGGGCAGCGGGCCGACATCCTGCTAGACTGAGGCGTGATGGGCTGGCCCTTCGCCATCTTCGTCATCGTGCTGGCCGGCGTCGGGACCATGCTCGCGACCATGCGGTCGATCGGTCGCACGCAGGACGAGCGGGTCCACGACCGGCTGTCGGTGCGCTTCTGGGCGCTGCTGGGCAGCCTCGGGCTGCTGCTGGTGTTCGCGTTCACGCTGCCGATCCGCGCACAGGGCTGGCTCGACAACGACGCCGGCATGCTGGTGGTGGCGCTGATGAGCCTGCCGCCGCTGTTCGTGACGGTGGTCGGGTGGCGCAACGCCGGGTTGCTCGCGCTGGCGATGCGTCGTCGCCGACGCGGTCGCGACGCGAGCGGTGTCGCGGCGGCCCGCGTGATCGAGCGCCGGCGTCGCCCGTTCGCGCACGACATCATGGAGGTCGTGCTCGAGGCCGACGTGCCGCGTGCCGAGCCCAGCGACGAGCTGACCTACCGCCAGCGCGACCCGGCGCAGACCCGCGTGCATCGCTTCGTCGAGGTGTGCCCCGCCGATCACTGGGGCCGGCTCGAGCCCGGCACCACGGTGACGCTGCGCTACGATCCCGCGGACCTGCGGGCGTTCGCGCTGCAGCTGCTGCGGCCGCAGGGCGAGCCCGCGGTCGGCTGAGCTCGCGCCGTCACAGCCGCGCGTGCATGCGCGCGAGCACCGGTGCGTCGGCCAGCACCGCGGCCTCGTGCTGCGCGAGCGCCTGCAGCCGCGCATCGACGGCGCTGCGATCGCCTCCGATCACGCGCGCGAGCTCGAGGTACGCGCCGTGGTGCCGCGCCTCGCAGGCGAGCAGATCGCCGTAGAGCTCGCGCAGCGCCGGATCGGCGCGGGGATCGTGCGTGGCCTCGGCGTGCTGCAGCGCCTCGTGCAACCGCTGCATGCGCTCGCAGCTGCGGGCCTCGATCAGCGCACAGCACAACAGCGTGTCGACCGCACGCGCGGGCTCGTGGGTCCGCACCGGCGTCATCAGCGAGGCGGCGTAGGGCGGCGGCGGCAGGCGACCGAAGCGACCGCCGCGGCGGGTGACGTGATCGAGCACGCGCTCGAAGTGCTCGAGCTCCTCGCGCGCGAGCGCGGACAGTGGCCGGGCCAGCACCTCGTGTTCGGGATAGCGGAACAACAGCCCCAGCGCGGTCGAGGCGGCCTTCTTCTCGCAGTGGGCGTGATCGAGGAGGATCTCGTCGAGGTGCGCGAGCGCGGCCAGGCCCCAGCCGGGCGCGCTCTCGCTGCGCAGGTGCAGCATGGCGGGCGCGAGCGTAGCAGCCGGGCGCGGTCGCGGTACACTGCGGCGGTGCGTGGGCTCGCGCTCGGGCTGTTGCCGCTGCTGGCGTGCTGGCGCGAGGCGCCGCGCATCGACTACGTCGAGCCGGTGCGCGCCGAGCTGGCGGTGCCGCCCTCGCGGATGATCGCCGCGCACGCCTCGCGCGACGATCGCCGCAGCCCCACCGCGGACGACGCCATCGTGGTCGTGTTCGACCGTGAGCTCGATGCGACCAGCCTGGTCGCGCACGCGTTCATGGTCGTGCTCGCCGACGGCTCGCGCGTGCGCGCGCGGGCGGCCGTGCTCGCACCCGCGTCGGAGGACGACGAGAACCGCACCGTCACGCTGTGGGGCGACTTCGGCGACGCGATCGAACGGCCGCCCACCGACGTGGTCGTCATCGATCGCGTGTGGGACGAGCAGGGCGGGCCGCTCTTGGGCTCGGCCACCAAGGTCGAACCGCTGGGGCAGGGGCCGCGTCCGGTGTTGGCCGTGCTCGGCACGCACGGCTGCGCGGCCGTGGGCGTGCGCAGCTACTGGACCGACGAGCTGCACGGTGTCGAGGCGCTCGATCTCGGTGCGGTCGAGATCGAGCTGGCCGACGGCGCGCGCGTGCACCCCGATGGCTTCGCCGACGTCAGCGACAACGGCAGCGACACCGTCGACGACAACGTGCTCGATCTGTGCCTCGCCGCCGGTGCGATCCCGCGGCGCGTGCGTTGGGACCCCGGGGTCTTCCGTGGCGCGTCGGGGCAGCCCAGCGCTGCGGCCGAGCTCGCCGTGGTCGAGCGCGACACCGGCCGCGCTGCGACGCTGCAGGACGCGACCGTGGACGCCGAGGTCCCCGGCGGCGAGACCCGCCCACCGCCGAACTCGCGCGGTACGGCGCGGGGCCGACTGGTGTTCGGCCATCGTCGCACCGGTTGATCGCGGGCGCGCAGATCGGCAAAGTCGGCGCAGCATGACCGCGATGCGCCGACCCATTCGCAAGTTGATGTGTGCGAACCGCGGTGAGATCGCGATCCGAGTCTTCCGCGCGGCAACCGAGCTCGGCATCCGCACGGTCGCGATCTTCAGCCACGAGGATCGGCTGCACCTGCACCGCTACAAGGCCGACGAGTCGTACCTGGTCGGGCGCGGGCGCGCGCCGGTGGCGGCGTACCTCGACATCGAGGACATCGTCTCGATCGCGGTCGCCAATCGCGTCGACGCGATCCATCCCGGCTACGGCTTCCTGTCCGAGCGCGCCGACTTCGCGCGCGCGTGCGCGGCCGCAGGCGTGGTCTTCGTGGGTCCCACCGACGACGTGCTCGATGCGCTCGGCGACAAGACCGCGGGGCGCAAGCTCGCGGTCGCAGCCGGTGTGCCGGTGGTGCCCGGCACGGCCGAGCCGACCGCGAACGCCGACGAGGTGCGCCGCTTCGTGGCCGAGCACGGCCTGCCGATCATCCTCAAGGCCGCCAAGGGCGGTGGCGGCCGCGGCATGCGGGTGGTCCGCAACGCCGCCGACCTCGACGACGCGTTCTCGCGCGCCAGCTCCGAGGCGCTGGCGGCCTTCGGCGACGGCTCGGTGTTCGTCGAGCGCTACGTCGAGCACCCGCGCCACATCGAGGTGCAGATCCTCGGCGACGGCAGCGGCGACGTCATCCACCTGTTCGAGCGCGACTGCTCGGTGCAACGCCGGCACCAGAAGATCGTCGAGATCGCGCCGGCGGTGAACTTCGACCCCGAGGTGCGCGCGCGGGTGCTCGACGACGCAGTGCGCCTGGCCCGGCGCGTGGGCTACCGCAACGCCGGCACCTTCGAGTTCCTGGTCGACCCGCAGGGCCGCCACTACTTCATCGAGGCCAACCCGCGCATCCAGGTCGAGCACACCGTCACCGAGGAGGTCACCGGCGTCGATCTGGTCCAGACGCAGATCCTCGTGGCCGGCGGCACCACGCTGCGCGAGCTGGGGCTGACGCAGGACCGCATCGAGGTGCGTGGCTACGCGATCCAGTGCCGGCTCACCACCGAGGATCCACTGCGCAGCTTCCAGCCCGACACCGGCCGCATCGAGGTGTTCCGTCCCGGCGAGGGCTTCGGCATCCGCATCGACGCGGGCTCGGGCTACACCGGCGCCGAGATCTCGCCGCACTACGACTCGATGCTGGCCAAGGTCATCGGTCGCGCGCTCGACTTCCCCGCCGCGGCGCAGAAGCTCCACCGCGCGCTGGCGGAGTTCCGCGTGCGCGGGGTCCAGACCAACATCCCGTTCTTGCAGAACGTGCTCACGCACCCGCGCTTCCTCGCCGGCCGCGTCGACACCGGCTTCCTCGACGAGACGCCGCGGTTGTTCCGCTTCCCGCGGCGGCTCAATCGCGCACAGCGATTGCTGCGCTACCTCGGCAACGTCGCGGTCAACGGTTCGTCGACGCCGCTGCTCACCAACACGCCGCCGGCGCGCATCGAACCCCAGGCCCCCGCGGCGCCGGCCGGGCCGCCGCCGACGGGCTGGCGCCACATCCTCGCGTCGCAGGGGCCGGCCGCCTTCGCGAAGGCGGTGCGCCAGCACGAGGGTCTGCTGCTGATGGACACCACCTGGCGCGACGCGCACCAGTCGTTGTTGGCGACGCGCGTGCGCACCATCGATCTCGCCGCGATCGCACCCGCGACCGCGCACGCGCTCGCAGGCTGCTACAGCCTCGAGATGTGGGGCGGCGCGACCTTCGACGTGGCGCTGCGATTCCTGCGCGAGTGCCCGTGGGAGCGACTCGAGCGCCTGCGCGAGCTGGTGCCCAACATCCCGTTCCAGATGCTGCTGCGCGGTGCCAACGCGGTCGGCTACACCAACTACCCCGACAACGTCGTGCATCGCTTCGTGCAGGTCGCACGCGAGCGCGGCGTCGACGTCTTCCGCGTGTTCGACTGCCTCAACTACGTCGAGAACCTGCGCCTGGGCATCGACGCCGTCGGTGGTGCCGGCGGCGTGATCGAGGCCGCGCTGTGCTACACCGGCGACGTCTCGGATCCGCGGCGGACCAAGTACAGCCTGCAGTACTACGTCGATCTCGCGGGCAAGCTGGTCGAGCTCGGCACCCACGTGCTGGCGATCAAGGACATGGCCGGGCTGCTCAAGCCCCGCGCCGCCGCGCAGCTGGTCGGAGCGCTGCGCCGCGCCTATCCCGACGTGCCGGTGCACGTGCACACCCACGACACCGCCGCCAGCGGCGTCGCGTCGATGCTGGCCGCGGCCGAGGCTGGCGCGGACGTGGTCGACGTCGCGCTCGAACCCATGGCGGGCCTGACCTCGCAGCCGGCGATGGGCGCGATCGTGGCCGCGCTGCAGGGGACCCCGCGCGCGTGCGACGTCGACCTCGAGGTCATCTCGGGGCTGGCCAACTACTGGGAGCAGGCGCGGCAGCTGTACGCGCCGTTCGAGAGCGGGCTCAAGAGCGGCAGCGCGGACGTGTACTTCCACGAGATGCCCGGCGGCCAGTACACCAACCTGCAGTTCCAGGCGCGGCAGCTGGGCCTCGCCGATCGCTGGCCTGCGATCAAGCGCGCGTACGCGGCGGCGAATCGCCTGCTCGGCGACGTCATCAAGGTGACGCCGTCGTCGAAGGTCGTCGGCGACCTGGCGCAGTTCATGGTCCAGAACGATCTCTCGGAGGACGACGTGCTCGCGCGCGCCGAGACCCTGAGCGTGCCCAGCTCGGTGGTCGAGTTCCTCCAGGGCGCCCTGGGCACGCCCTACGGCGGCTTCCCCGAGCCGCTGCGCGGCCGCATCCTGCACGGCCGTACGCCCATCGAAGGTCGACCCGGCGCTTCGCTGCCGCCGTGCGACTTCGATGCCCTGCGCCGCACGCTGCGCGACGCCCACGGGCCGCACATCCGCGAGGTCGACCTGCTGTCGGCGGCGCTGTACCCCAAGGTCTTCGACGAGTTCATGGCCTTCCGCGAGCAGCACAGCGACGTGTCGGTGTTGCCCACGCGGCAGTTCCTCGGGCCGCTCGAGGTGGGCGAGGAATTCACCATCGAGATCGAGCGGGGCAAGGCGCTCATCGTCAAGCTGGTCGCGGTCGGCGAGCTGCGCGACGACGGCACGCGCGAGGTCTACTTCGAGCTCAACGGGCGCAATCGACTCGTGCGCGTGCGCGACGAGAAGGCCAGCAAGACCGTGGTCGTGCGCGAGCGCGCCACCGCCGGCGATGCCGGTTCGATCGGCGCGCCGATGCCCGGTGCGGTGATCGACGTGCGGATCAAGGCCGGCGCCGCGGTCGCGGTCGGCACGCCGCTGGCGGTGCTGTCGGCGATGAAGATGGAGACGGTCGTGGCCTCGCCGATCGCCGGCGTGGTCGAGCGCGTCGCGGTCGCGGTCGGCGACTCGCTCGCCGCCGGCGACCTGCTGTGCCGCATCACGCCGGCGGCCGCGGCCGCGTCGTGAGCGTCCCCGAGTTGTGGATGAGACGCGAGGCGTCTCAACCACGTCAGCATTCGCTGCCGGCCTCTCAGCCCGCGCCCAGCAGCACGCCGTAGTCCGACAGCTCGCCGAACAGCGTCGCCGCCTTGGCCAGCTTGTCGTCGTCGAGCGGCTCGCCGAGGGCCGCGGCGGCCTGCTGCAGCGCGTCGCGGACGCAGCGACCCTGCACCAGCAGCTGATCGACGACGCCTGCGGCCCAGCGCGTGAGCTCGAGGTAGCGCACCTTCGCGTGCGCGTCGCGGAACACCAGCAGCGAGGTCTCGACCTCGTCGGGCACGGTCGTGTCCTCGGTGCCGTAGGGCAGCTTGTGTACCGCCCAGTGGTAGTGCATCAGCCGCGCGGTGCCGTCGAACACCAGCGTCGCCTCGAGCGCGAACGGCCGGCCGGTGGGGCTCTCGCCGCCGTGGGGGTCGTTGCGGACCTCGCCCTCGAGCAGCTCGTGTCGCGCGAGGTCGCCGAGGTACGCCGGGATCGAGGCATCGCGTTGCCAACGCGGCAGCACCCACGCGACGAACTCGCCGGGCACGTCGCGCAGGTACGGGCTGTGCGATGCGTGCGCGGCCATGAACTGCGCGAAGTCGGTGCCGAAGGCCTCGGTGCCGCGGCGCGCCACGGCGCGCGGGATGAACTCGCGGGTCGCGGCGCGCAGGCGGTTGTGCACCAGCGTGCGGTAGATGAGGAAGCGTTCGGCGCCCTTGTACAACAGCGCGTCCGCGTCGCGGCCGGTCACGCCGTGCCGCTGCAGGAACGCGACCGCGTCCTGCCGCACGGCCGCGGGCGCCTCGACCTCGCGGATCGCGGCCGCGAGCGCAGCCATGGTCGGCTCGTGCGCGGGCGCGTCGCCGCGTTCGGGGGTCTGTTCACGAGCCATGGCGTGCCCTCGGGGTCTCGCGGGCGTTCCAGCGCGCGAGCGCGGCCTGGTAGACCTCGTCGATGCGCGCGACCTCGTCGAGCAGGCGCGGCAGCGGCGGGATGTCGGAGTCGCGCTCGAGCACCACCGGCTTGGGTCCGGTGCGCTCGAGGACCCACGCGAGCATGTCGTAGACCTCGTCGCGCACGTCGTTGCCGTGGGTGTCGACGATGAGGTCCTCCTCCCAGCGATCGTGGCCGGCGACGTGCAGCTGGATGACGCGATCGAGCGGGACCTTGGCCAACCACGCATAGGGGTCGAAGCCGTGGTTCACCGAGTTCACGAACACGTTGTTGACGTCGAGCATCAGCCGGCAGTCGGCGCGCTCGAGCACCTCGGTCACGAAATCGGGCTCGTCCTTCTGCGGCTGGCCCAGCTGCAGGTACCAGCTGACGTTCTCCACCGCCATCGTGACGCCGAGGCGATCCTGGGCCTCGCGCACGCGGCTGGCGATGCGGGTGGCCGACGCGGTCGTGAACGGCACCGGCAGCAGATCGTGCAGCAGCGCGCCGTCGAGCCCGCTCCAGCACAGGTGGTCGGAGTGCCACGGCGCGTCGATGCGCGCGAGGAACTCGCGCAGGTTGGCGAAGTAGTCGCGGTCGAGCGGGTCGGTGCTGCCCAGCGACATCATCAGCCCGTGGGACAACAGCGGGATCCGCTCCGCGATGCGGGCCAGCCGCTGCGGCGCCTTGCCGCCGCGGTGCATGTAGTTCTCGGGCGCGATCTCGAGGAACGCGATGCGTCCGTCGGCGTCGCCGCGCTCGACCTTCTCGATGAATGCTGCGCGGAGCCCGAGCCCGACGCCGGTGGGTGTCACCTTCATGAAGTCGCTCCCGTGGATCGAACCGCTTTGCCTCGGGTGTCGGCAACGGCAAGGGTTGCACGACGCGGGGAGGTCCGAGAACGCGCAACCCGCAGTCGAGCATGCTCGACTGCGGGTCGCTTCGGGGCGGACCCCGCATCGACCCGGTGTGCCCGGGTCGACGATGCGCTCAGGTCACTGGGGCTTCTCGCCGCAGCTGCCCTCGGCAGCCTTCTCGCCGCAGCTGCCCTCGGCCTTCTTCTCGCCGCAGCTGGCCTCGCCGTCCTTCTTCTCGCCGCAGCTGCCCTCGCCGTCCTTCTTCTCGCCGCAGCTGCCCTCGGCGGCCTTCTCGCCCTCGGCGGCCGGCTGCTCGGTGGCCTGCTTGTCCTTGTTGCAGCCGCCCAGAACGAGCGCGCCGGAGCCGAGGATGGCGAGGGTGGTGGCGATTTCCTTGATGTTCAGCATGGTGGGTCTGTCTCCTGATTCCGTCTTGGTTCCGGCGGTGCCGACGGGCCAAATGCCCGGTGGCCTCGTTGGGGGGTGGAGTCGAGCAGGGTATCGCTCGATCGCGCCTTTGGTTACGTGGCGGCCCCGGGACCGGATCGTCCGCGCGAGCTTCGCCGCGAAGGGCCGCTTTTCATATACTGAACGGACCGCCAGCGCAAGCCTTCTGCGCGGGTGCGACCGCAGGGGCGCAGGTGGCCGGGCGCCGCGTCGGCCCGTGCGGCCGATCCCGATTCTGGCATCGTCACCATCGAGGAACGGTCGACCTGAACGAGCCCCCCACGGCAGCGTCGCCGGGTCCGGCGACGTGGACGCGCGGACGCGTGATCGCGGTGATGGTCGTGCTCACCGCGATCAACTTCGTCAACTACATCGATCGCTACGTCGTCGGCGCGGTCGCCAACGCCATCGGGCTCGAGTTCCAGGTCACCGACGACATCACCGGTCTGGTCGGCTCGGTGTTCATCGTGGTCTACACCGTGGTCGCGCCGCTGTCGGGTTGGCTCGGCGATCGCGTGCCGCGGCACCGCATCATCGCGGTCGCGGTCGCGTGTTGGAGCGTCGCGACCATCGGCAGCGGGCAGGCGCAGGACGTCGACACACTGTTGCTGATGCGCGGCCTCGTGGGCATCGGCGAGGCCGGCTACGCGACCGTCGCGCCGACGATCATCGCCGATCTGTTCCCGGCCGAGCGCCGCGGGCGGCAGCTGTCGTGGTTCTACCTCGCGATCCCGCTGGGATCGGCGATGGGTTACCTGCTGGGCGGATGGGTGGGTGAGCTCGCGGGGTGGCGCTGGGCCTTCGTGGTCGCGGGCTCGCCGGGCCTGCTGCTCGCGATCGCGGCATGGTTCCTGCCCGAGCCGCGCCGCGGCGCCGCCGATGGTGGCGCGCCGCTGCAGCCCTTGCCGATCGGCGCGGCGTTGCGTGCGATGTGGCGCTCGCGCGACTGGGCCACCGTCACGCTGGGCATGGCGCTGATGACCTTCGCGATGGGTGGCATCGCGTTCTGGATGCCCGCGTTCCTCGAGGTCGAGTTCGAGGTCGGCGCGGGTGTGGCCAACACCGCGTTCGGCGGCGTCACCGTGGTCGCGGGTCTCGCCGGCACCGTGCTCGGCGGGATCCTCGGTGACCGCGCCAACCGCAAGCGCGCGGGCGGCTACCTGTGGGTCAGCGGTTGGGGCCTGCTGCTGGGCGCGCCGCTGGTGGCGGCGATGCCGTTCACCGGCGGCTTCTCGACCTCGCTGGCGCTGGCGTTCTTCGCCGAGCTGTTGCTGTTCCTCAACACCGGGCCGCTCAACGCCGCGATCGTCGAGTCGGTGCCGGCGGCGATCCGCGCCAGCGCGTTTGCGGTCAACGTGTTCTGCATCCACGCGCTGGGCGATGCGGGCTCGCCGTACCTGCTGGGTCTGGTCAGCCGCAGCAGCGGTCGCGGCATGGCCATCGCGATCTGTGGCGTGCCGCTGGCGATCGCGGGCGTGGTGTTGTTGCTCGGCGCGCGCCGTGCCGCCGCCAGCGTGGACTCGGCGCGAGCGCCGTCCGCTCCGTAGCGCCGCGCGGCGATCGGCCGCGGCCCTTCCCGTCGGGCGAAGCCGGCGGCAAGCTGGAGTCGGCACGCGTGGGGGACTCGCGACAGACACAGACGCGCACGCTGGATCTCGACAGCCTCGAGACCCGTCGCGTCGACGACACCGGCGCGGTGATGCTCGCCGACGAGGCGTTGTTCGCGGCGCACCATGCCGGCGAGACCTTCGGCCGCTACGTGTTGCTGCGACCGCTGGGTGCCGGCGGCATGAGCGTGGTGTGGGTCGCCTACGATCCCGAGCTCGATCGCAGCGTTGCGCTCAAGCTCATGCACGATCGCGACTCGAATCGCTTCGGTTCGGGATCACAACGCTTGCTGCGCGAGGCCCAGGCGCTCGCGCGGCTGTCGCATGGCAACGTCGTGCGGGTGTTCGACGTCGGGCTGGTCGCGGGCGAGGTCTACCTCGCGATGGAGCTGGTCGAAGGCGTCACGCTGCGCGAGTGGATGGTGCAGGCGCGCCACGGGCAACGCGAGATCCTGCGGGTGCTCACCCGCGCGGGCCGTGGCCTCGCCGCCGCGCATGCGGCGGGCCTGGTGCACCTGGACTTCAAGCCCACCAACGTGCTCGTGGGGGCCGACGGCGAGGTCCGCGTGGTCGACTTCGGTCTCGCCCGCGATCCGCAACAGCTCGCCGCGCGCAGCTCGGGCGACTCGGGCTCGTCCTCGGACGACGGGCCGCGCGCCGGACGGCCGGCGACGCGACTGGGCGAGCGCATGACCGAGGACGGCGCGGTGTTGGGCACGCCCGGCTACATCGCGCCCGAGGTGCTGCTGGGTCGCGCGGCCGATGCCCGCGCCGATCAGTTCAGCTTCTGCGTCACGGCCTGGGAGGCGCTGTGCGGCGAGCGACCCTTCGAGGCCGACGCCCACGGCACGCTGCATCGCAACGTCGTCGCCGGGCGCATGCGACCGCTGCCGGCGGGCGTGCACCTGGGCGGCAACCTGCGCCGAGCGTTGATCCGCGGCCTCGCGACCGACCCGGCCGAGCGGTACCCGTCGATGTCGGCGCTGCTGGCCGCGATGGCGCCGACACGGACGCGACGCAACCTCGGCGCGCTCGTGGTCGGTGGCGCCGCGATCGCGGCGGTGTCGCTGCAGTTCGTGCCCGACGAGGCGCGCACGCCGGCGCAGCGCTGCGCACAGGAGCGCGAGGCCATCGCGGCGGTGTGGTCGCCCGACGCGGCCGAGCGCGCACGCGCTGCCTTCGCGCAGACCGGGGCCGCCTTCGCCGGCGACACCTGGGCCACCGCCGCGCGCGTGCTCGACGTGCACGCGGAGCAGTGGCGCGCGCAGGCCGGCGACGCCTGTGAGGCGCTGCTGGTGCGCGGCGACCAGACCGCCGAGATCTACGGCCTGCGCAGCAGCTGCCTCGCGGATGTCCGCGAGCAGCTCGCGCGCGTGGTCGAGCTGTTCGGCGAGGCCGACACCGCAGTGGTCGAGCATGCCGTCACCGCCGCGGTCGGCGTGCCCAACCCGGCCGAGTGCGGCGACGTCGAGGCGCTGCGCGAGGTCTCGTCGCAACCCGAGCAACCGGCCGCGCGCGAGCGCGCCGCCGCGATCCGCCGCGATGCGCTGCGAGCCCGCGCGCTCGCCGACGCCGGGCGACTGTTCGAGGCACGCGGCGAGATGGAGCTCGCGATCGTCGCCGGCCGCGAGCTCGCGCACGGGCCCACGCTCGCGTGGGTGCTGTACCACTCGGCCTCGGTCGACAGCGCGCTGGGCGATGCCGCACGCGCGGCCGGCATGCTCGACGAGGCGCTGCACCTGGCCGAGCGCCACGGCATCCATCGCCTGCGCCTGGGCCTGCTGACCGACCTGGTCTACGTCGTCGGACACCTGCAGCGCGACGACGCCCGCGGCGAGTGGTTCCTCGGCGCGGCCAAGGCGGTGCTGCAGCGACTGGGCAGCACGCCGGGCGCGCGCATGCGGCTGTTGGTCAACGAGGCCATCCTCGCCACCGACCGCGGTCGCTACGAGCCGGCCCTCACGCTGCTCGAGGAGGCGTTGTCGTTGGCCGATGTGGACGAGGACAACCTCGCCACGCTGTTGATGGACATCGGCAGCGTCCACTACGAGTACGGTCACTACGAGGTCGCGCGCGACTACTACCAGCGTGCGCTCGACCTGCAGCTGGCGCAGCTGGGCCCGGCGCACCCCGCCATCGCGACCGCGCTCGAGAATCGCGGCAACGCGCAGCAGGCCCTGGGTGACTTCGACGCCGCGCTCGACGATCACCGCCGCGCGCTCGCGGTGCTCGAACGCAACGGCGTGCGCGAGGGGCTGTCGCTGGCGATGCAGCTCAACAACGTCGGCGTGGTGCTCTCGGGCATGCAGCGCTTCGACGAGTCCGCCGGGCACTACGAGCGCGGGCTGTCGATGTTGCAGGGGCCCAACGCCGCGCACCCGCTCGCGGCGATCCTGCTCGCGAACCTGGCCGAGGCGCGGCTGCAGCAGGGGCGCGTGCCGGAGGCGCTCGCGCAGTACCGCAGCGCCGCGGCGCAGCTCGAGGCGCGGCTGGGCGCGCAACACCAGTACACCGGTGTCGCGCTCACGGGCCTGGGCCTGGCCGAGCTGGCGTCGGGCGAGCTCGCGCGCGCGCAGGAGCACCTCGCGCGTGCGCTCGCGATCCACGAACACGGCGGCGATCCGGTGCAGCTGGCCGAGACGCGCTTCGGTCTGGCCCGGCTCGCGTTGCAGCGCGGTGAGGCCGGCGCCGCCGCCGAGGCGCGCGCGCTCGGCGTGCAGGCGCGGCAGGGCTTCGAGGCCGCGGGGCCGCGCGGTGCCGGTCCACTGCAGCGCGTCGATGCGATGCTCGCCGCGTTGCCGCCGAGCTGATCCGAGCGCGGCTTCAGTCGCCGACGATCTCGGACCACCGCGCGCGGGCGAATTCCCCCGGCGCCGGCCGGGTCGTGTGCAAGACCGCCGGCTGCGTCGTGCCGGGCCGCAGCTCCAGCGTCCACAGCGGCGCGACCGTGCGCGCCGCGGTGCCGTAGCGCAGGTCGACCAGCTGCACGCCCTCGCCGGGCGCGCGCGCGATCCAACCGTCGGCGAACCACGCGAAGGTGCGCAGGGCCTCGGCCGCCCGCCGATCGCTGGCGAGCCCGTCGGCGAGCGCGCCGGGTTGCTCCGGGTCCACCACCGGCAGCGACTCACCCTCGCGGATGCGCACCGCACCGAACCACGGCGTGCGCGCCTCGTCGATCCAGATGCGACCGTTGGCGCGGTAGGCCGTGCGCCACACGAAGTCGACCGGGAGCTGTGGGAACGCGTCGACGCGCGCGAGCACGTGGCCCCGCGACTGCGCGAGCTGACGCGCGGCTGCGACCGCGCGCGCGTGCAGCACTCCGCCGAGCGCGAGGTACATCGACGAGGCGATCAGCGCCGCGAGGGCGGATCGCGGGCTGCGTCGGCGACGCGACAGCCACACACCGGCGAACAGGATGCCGCTGTAGATCGGATCGACGATCGCGACCCAGTCCCACGCCACGCGCGTCGACGAGAACGGCCACCACAGCTGGGTGCCGTAGGTCGTGAACGCGTCGAGCAAGCCGTGGGTCGCGTAGCCGATGGTGGTGGCCGCGAGGATGGCCCAGCGATCGGCGCGCCAGCGCTTGCGCAGCAGCCACGGCAGCGCGCACAGCAGCCCGCCCAGCGGCACGAACGCGAGGCTGTGCGTGAAGTGGCGGTGCCACACCAGCGCGACCAGCGGGTCGTCGCTGCTGCGGATCAGGATGTCGAGATCGGCGGCCATGCCCCCGAGCGCGCCCCATCGCCACGTGCGGGGGCCCAGCCGTCGCGCGAGCACGGCCTGCGCCGCTGCGGCGCCGAGCAAGCCCTGCGTGATCGAGTCCACGCGTGGTCTTCAGGACGCCAGCCGCGGGGGCCCGGCGTCCGCGCTGGCGCGCGCGGGGATCCGTGCCACCGCGCGCTCGGTCATGGCGACGATCGTCAGCGACGGGTTCACGCCGGGGTTGGCCGAGAACGCCGCGCCGTCCATGACGTAGAGTCCGTCGTAGCCGAACACGCGGTGGTCGCGATCGATCACGCCGTCGGCTGCCGAGCCGCCCATGGGGCAGCCGCCGAGGATGTGCGCGGTGGTCGGGATGTCGAACAACGTCTCGGTCACCAGCGACACCGGCAGGCCGTCGAGCTTGGTCGCGACGTCGCGCGCGAGGCTGGTGGCCTCCGGCAGACTCGCGGTCGGTGCGGCGCCGCTGTCCTGCGCGCTGACCATCTTGCCGCGCCAGTTGAGCCGGAAGCGCAGCGTGCCGTCGGCGGTGCGCATGTACAGCAAGATGGTGGTCTGCTTCGACAGGTCGGGCACGGTCATGGCGCGCAGCACCGCGAGCGGGCTGCGGATCACCGTCGCGAACAGTCGCGCAACGCGGATGAACACCGACTCGCCCGGTGCGTGCGGGGCCACCAGCAGCCGGAACAGCCCCGATCCGGCCGAGAACCGCACCGGCTCGAGGTGCGAGTTGTCGTCGGTCTGGAGGATCGAGCCGATCGCGATGCCCTTGGACAGATCCACGTCGCGCCGCCGCGAGATCACGCCGATCAGCGACTCCGAGTTGGTGCGGATCGAGCGACCCAGGCACGGCGAGAGATTGGGCAGGCCCGCGGGGTCCTGCTGCATGCGCAGCAGCAGCGGCACGGTGCCGAGCACGCCGCCCGCGAAGATGACGCGCGCGGCGGTGTACTCGACCGTGCGGCGGCGCAGCAGTCCGCGACCGGCCTTGGCGGTGATGCGATAGCCGCCTTGCGGCAGCGGTCGCACCGCGGTGACCTCGGTGTCGGCATGCAGCTGCGCACCGGCCTGCCGCGCGAGGTGCAGGTAGTTCTTGTCGAGCGTGTTCTTGGCGTTGTTGCGACAGCCGAGCATGCAGCCGCCGCAGCGGATGCAGCCGGTGCGCGTGGGGCCGCGGCCGCCGAAGTAGGGATCGGGCACGGTCTCACCGGGGCGACCGAAGTAGACCGCGACCTGGGTCGGCTCGAATGCCTCGGGCATGCCGCGGTCGCGCGCGATCTCCTGCAGCACCTCGTCGGTGCGGGTGCGAAACGGCGTCTCGCTCACGCCGAGCATGCGCTTGGCCTCGGCGTAGTGCGGCTGCAGCTCCTGCTTCCAGTCGGCGAGGCTGGCCCACGCCGGCGCGGTGAAGAACGAGTCCTTCGGCACCGGGTGCGTGCACGCATAGACCAGCGAACCGCCGCCCACGCCCACGCCCGAGAGCACGGTGACGTGGCGGAAGAACGTCATCTTGAACAGGCCGCGGAAGCCCAGCAGCGGCAGCCACATGTAGCGGCGCAGGTCCCAGTTCGACTTGGGGAAGTCGTCGGCACCGAGCTCACGGCCCTTCTCGAGCACGAGCACGCGGTAGCCCTTTTCGACCAGCCGCAGCGCGGCCGTGCTGCCGCCGAAGCCCGATCCGATGATGACGAAGTCGTGGTCGTGCTCCGCCATGGTTGGCGCGAAACGGTACCAGACTCACGACAGCAGCGGCAGCAGCTGCGGCAGTGCCTCGCCGGCGGCCGCGCGCAGCCACGCGCCGCCGGTGCGCGCGGCGAGTTCCGCGAAGGGGTTGGGCTCGGGATTGATGTCGATCACCGGGCGCCCGGCGCGGGCCACGGCGGCGCCGATCGACAGCGGCAGGTTGGTCGCGCCGGCGGTGCCGACGACGACGAGCAGCGCGGCGTCGCGTGCGTGGCCCAGCGCGGACGCGGCGTGGAACAACGGCTCGTCGTAGACCTCGTCGAACCACAGCACGTGGGGTCGCGACGGCCGACCGCAGCGAGGACATCGCAGCGCGGCGAAGGCCGCATCGTCCAGCGGTGTGTCGCGCTCGCGCACGACCGGCTCGTCGGGCACCGGGTACAGCGCCGTCGAGCACGCCGCGGCGCAGCGCATGAAGTCGATGTTGCCGTGGATCTGCAGCGTGCGTTCACGGCTGTTGCCAGCGCGCAGGTGCAGGCCGTCGACGTTCTGCGTCACGAGCACGAAGCGATCGCCCAGTCGTCGCTCGAGCTCGACCAACGCGAGATGGCCGGGGTTCGGCGCGGCGGCGCGACAGACCGCGCGACGATACAGGTACCAGCGCCAGACCTCGCGGGGCATGCGGCCGAAGGCCTCCGCGGTGGCGAGCTCCTGCGGGTGGTAGTGCCGCGAGCCGACGGTCCAGTAGCCCTCGGGACCGCGGAAGGTCGGGATGCCGCTCTCGGCCGAGATGCCGGCGCCGGTGAGCAGCAGCAGCGGACCATCCTCGCGCATGGCGGCCTGCACCGTCGCTCGCACCGCGGCATCGATCATCTCGTCATGCTGACGCGCAACCGCGGCGGTCGCAATCGTCCGGCGTCCGCTCGCGGGGCGGGCGTGCGAGCAACCCGCGACGAAACCCGGCAGCGCGTGCACGGCGAGGGCGCCGTTCTCGGGTTGGCGGGTTTCACCGCGGGCTGCTAGCGTCGGGCGGCGATGGATCACCTCGGGGCGGCTGCGCTCGAAGAGCTGCGTGCGACGTTGCTGGCGGAGCGGACGCGTCTGCGCGCCCGTGCCGAGGCCCCGGTCGCCGACGATGCGATCGGCGACATGCAGGACCACGCCGCCGAAGACGCGCGACTCGAGCGGTCGGTGCGGCTCGCGGATCACGAGCGCCGACGGCTGCAGGACGTCGAAGCTGCGCTCGCGCGCATGGCCGACGGCAGCTACGGCATCTGCGAGGAGACCGGCGAGCCGATCCCGTTGGCGCGCCTGCGCAGCGAGCCGACCACGCGCTACACCGTCGAGGCGCTCGAGCAGCTCGAGCGCGAGCGTGCACGTGCCCGCCAGGTCGAGCGCGACGACGACGAGACGCCGTACTGAGTTGGGCACGCCGGCGGGCCTTGCCCGACGGAGGGAAGGGCGGGCCGACCTTCCCCATGGCCGTGGTCGTTGGAGCTCAGTCGGCGAAGCGCTCGCGGATCTCGAGCACCTCGTCGAGCGACTCGATGAACATGGCGGTCAGCGTCGGATCGAAGTGGCCGCCCGCGCCGGCCTGCAGGTGCGCGACCGCGTCCTCGACCGGCCACGCGTGCTTGTACGGACGCTCGCTGGTCAGCGCGTCGAACACGTCCGCGATCGCGGCGATGCGGCCCTCGATCGGGATCGCCTCGCCGCGCAGCCCGCGGGGGTAGCCGGTGCCGGCCCACTGCTCGTGGTGCGTGTGCGCGATGGTGGCGGCGAGCGTGACCAGCTCCGAGTCCGAGCCCGACAGGATGCGGAAGCCGATCTCCGCATGCTGCTTCATGATCTGGTACTCCTCCGCGGTCAGGCGACCGCGCTTGAGGAGGATGTGATCGGGGATCCCGATCTTGCCGACGTCGTGCATCGGGCTGGCGATGCGCAGCATCTCGCAGGCGTAGTCGTCGAGCTCGGCCTTGCGCGCGAGCAGGTGGCAGTAGTGCGACATGCGGTGCAGGTGCGCCGCGGTCTCGTCGTCGCGGTATTCGGCCGCACGCGCCAGGCGCTCGATGGTCTCGTGCCGCGCGACCGCGAGATCGCGCTGCAGTCGTTCGAGCCGCGTGCTGGCGGTCTCGAGCTCGGCGAGCTGACGCTGCACCGCGCCGCGCAGGTCGGTGCGCTCGCGTGCGAGGCCGTCGTAGTAGAGCTTGATCCGCACCGAGTTGCGCAGCCGCGCCAACAGCTCGATCTCGTCGAAGGGCTTGGCGAGGAAATCCGTGGCGCCGGCGTGCAGCGCGTCGCGACGGAACTGGCGATCGGCCATGCCGGTGACGAACACCACCGGCGTGTGCTCGGTGCGAGGGTCGGCGCGCAGCTGTCGACAGACCTCGAGTCCGCTCATGCCCGGCATGCGCATGTCGAGCACGATCGTGTCGACCGGCTCTCGCCACGCCAGCTCGAGCGCCTCGGCGCCGTCGCCGGCGTGCAGGACCTCGTAGCCCTCGGCCTCGAGCATGCGCTCGATGACCTTTCGGATCGCGGGCTCGTCGTCGACCAACAGGACGCGACCGAGGGCACCGGTGTCGAGTGCGACGACGGACATCTCCAGCCCACGAGGTTAGCCCGATTGCGTTCGGATTGCGCTCGCGATCGAAGCCGGTCGAGCGAGCATCGGGCCGCGACTGTGGGTAGGATGGTGGGCGTGCGTGTGCCCCGGGTCCTTGGGTCGAGCAGGTCGGTCGTCCGGTGCGGGGTCGCTGTGGCGATCGCCGCGGGCCTGTGGGCGTGCTCGCAGACCGCGACCGCGCCGGGGCAGTCCGCCTCGGGGCCCCATCCGGCGGGGCCGGTCGGCAAGGCCTCCGGGCGCGAGCCGTCGCGCGAGGACGCGAAGGGCGACGATCGTGCACGATCGATCACGAGCGGCAGCGGCGCGGACGCGCTCGCGGCGCTGCGGCGACCCGAGCCCGCGCGCATCGTGGCGATCGGCGATCTGCACGGCGATCTGACCGCGACCCGCCGGGTGCTGCGGCTGGCGGGGGCCATCGACGCCGACGATCGCTGGGTCGGCGGCGCGCTGGTGGTGGTGCAGACCGGCGATCAGCTCGACCGCGGCGACGACGAGCAGGCGATCCTCGATCTGATCACGCGCCTCGAGGACGAGGCCCGGCGCGCCGGCGGTGCCTTCATCGCGCTCAACGGCAACCACGAGATCATGAACGTGCTCGGCGACTTCCGCTACGTGACCGCCGCGGGCGCGCACGACTTCGACGGCGTCGCGGGGGCGCGGCTCGATGCACCTGCGCTCGGGGCGGTGGCGGCGGAGCTGCGTGGTCGCGCGGCTGCGTTCGTGCCCGGCGCGCCCTATGCCCTGCGGCTCGCGCAACGGCACATCGTCGCGATCGTCGGCTCGACCGCGTTCGTGCACGGCGGCATCTTGCCCGAGCACGTGCCCGGGCTCGCGCAGCTCGATGCCGACGTACAGGCACTGCTGCGCGGGGAGCTGCAAGGCGACCCCGGGCCGGTGGTCGACGCGATCATGAATCCGCAGGCGCCGGTGTGGACCCGCGACTTCTCGTCGACCGAGGACCCCGAGGTCTGCGCGCGGCTGGGGCAGTCGTTGACCGCGCTCGGGGTCACGCGCATGGTCGTGGGCCACACCGTACAGAAGGAAGGCATCCGTTCGGCCTGCGACGACCGCGTGTGGCGGATCGACGTGGGCCTGGCCGCACACTACGGCGG
>JAIBBS010000068.1 GCA_019694555.1 Nannocystaceae bacterium | reverse complement strand
GTCGGTGGCCCCGGTGCTCGCGCCCGCTGCGATCGCGCCGGCGCCCGTCGAAGCGGCTGCACCGGTGCCGGTGCCGGCCGCGGCGCCGGTGCCCACGGCGCCCGTCGAAGCCGCGCCCGAGGCCCCGGCGGAGCCGGTCGTGATCGTCGACGACGACGGCAGCAAGCGTCCGCGCAAGAAGGCGGCGCCCAAGCGCGACGGCGCGACCAAGCCCGACGCCGAACCCCGCAACCCCGACCTCGACGCGTTCCTGCCGCAATGATCGCCGCGCTCGTGAGCTGCGCGTTGTCGCTGTCGCTGGCCGTGGGCCCGTCGCAGCTGCTGGGTGATCCCGCCGCGCAGCAGGCGTTCGAAGAGGCCCAGGCCGCGTTCGAGGCCAAGGACTACGCCACCGCGAGCGCGAAGCTCGAGCGCGCGTACATGCTCGAGCCCAAGCCCGAGCTGCTGTACCCGTGGGCGCAGGCCGAGCGCAACCTTGGACGCTGCGCCAGCGCGATCGACCTCTACCAGAAGTTCATCGACACCGGTCCGCCCGAGCGCATGGTCGAGGCCGCGCGACAGAACATCACGCGGTGCGAAGAGAGCCTGGCCGCGGCGCAGCCCGAGCCCGAGCCCGCGGCGCCGGCCGAGGATCCGGAGAGCGCACCGCGGCGCGATCGCGACGAGCCGGTGCGCGACGACGGCGACGAGCCGCGCCCGGTCGGCCGCGATCCCGCGGGCGCGAGCCTGGTCGCCGTCGGCGGCGTCGGTGTCATCGTGGGCGCGGCGTTGCTCGGCGTCGCGAGCGGCCGCGCGCGACAGACCGACGACGCCGCGGACAACCAGGCCTACCTCGACGTGCGCCACGGCGCGCTGGCGCTGCGCAACGGCGGCGCGGCGGCGCTGGCGATCGGCGGTGCGCTGCTGCTGGCCGGGGTCGTGCGCTACGGCGTGCTCGCGGGCAAGCGCAAGCGTTCGCGCAGCGACGTCGGCCTGCTGCTGCCGCGCGGCGGCGCGGGCCTGGCGTGGACCCACCGCTTCTGATCGTGCTTGCTCGGCGGTCGCGCCGCGCGACGCTCACGCGCTGGTGAGCACGATGGTGACCGTGTCGCTGCCGGCGTTGGCCGCGACCAGATCCAGCAGTCCATCCTCGTCGAGATCCGCGACCGCGACCGCGAACGGCGTCGCGCCGGTGACGAACTGCGCGACCTCGTCGAAGTCACCGCCGCCGTCGTTGACCAGCACGCGCAGGGTCGCGTCGCCGCCGCTGGCGACGACGAGGTCGAGGTCGCCGTCGAGATCGAGATCGGCCAGCGCGAGATCGTTGGGGCTCGAGGCGTTCGCGAACGGCAGCGCGGCGCCGAAGCTGCCCAGGCCGTTGCCGAGCAGCCGGGTGATGCCACCGCTGCCCTCGGCCGTGACCGCGTCGCCCAGCCCGTCGCCGTTGACGTCACCGCCCGCGACCGCGCGGGGTTCGTTGCCGACCGGGAACGACGCGGCCGCACCGAACTGACCCTGGCCGTTGCCCAGCAGCAGGCCGATGGTGTTGCTGCCGGAGTTGGCCACCAACAGATCGAGATCGTCGTCGTCGCTGATGAGCGCCAGCGCCAGGCCGCGCGGGGCCAGGCCCGCGCCGAAGGTGGTCATGGCCGCGAACGGGGCCGGATCGGCCAGCAGCACGCCGACGTTCGCGTCGGCGCCGTTGCTCACGACGATGTCGTCGCGACCGTCGGTGCCGAAGTCGGCGATCGCGAGCTGCTGCGGTGCCATGCCGATGCCGAAGTCGCCGCCGCTGGTGAGGCTGCCGTTGCTGGCGCCGCGCAGCCACGTGATGCTGGTGCCGCCGCCGTTGACGGTGACGAGATCGAGATGGCCGTCGTCGTCGAAGTCGCCGACGCCCAGGTTCCACGGCGCCGGGCCGGTGTCGACCGTGGTGCGCGCGCCGAAGCTGCCGGCGCCGTCGCCCGGTCGTAGCGCGACCTGGTTCGCGCCGCTGTTGCAGCTCGCGAGGTCCAGCGCGGGATCGCCGTCGAGGTTCGCGAGCACGATGTCCGAGGGCGACGCGCCCATCAGCAGCAGCTGCGGCACGCCGAAGCACAGCTCACCGGGCGAGGCCACGCCGTCGCCGCACCTCGCGGGACCGCCGGTGGTGCTGTCGCCGCCGCTGCTGCTGCTGCTCGAGCTGCTCGAGCTGCCGGCCTGCGGCGGCGCGCAGACACCGGCCTCGCACACCAGATCGCCGATGCAGGCCATGCCCGGGCCGCAGGGGCAGCCGAGCTCGGGCACCGCGCACGATCCGGTCGAGCTGGTGCCGGCGCTCGACGAGCCGGACGTGGTCGTGGTCGCGGCGGTGGTGCTGTCGCCCTCGCCGCTGCCGCCCCCTTTGTGGCACGCCAGCGCCAGCAGCAGGCCCAAGACCGCACCGCGGCGGAGGATCGAGCGGGTGGCCGAGTTCAAGGTCGTCGCGCTGCCTCGGTGGACATTGTCGCTCGAAACCCGGCCACACGGCAAAGCCGTGTCGTGTCCCGAACCCGCGCGGCAGTGCCGCTGCGACCGCACCGCGCGGACCGCAGGGAGTTTGGCCCGCCCGCACGCGGCTGCTAGCCTGATCGTTCGAGGGCCCCGGGGCGCCATGTGTCGGATCTTCGGTTTTCGCTCGGTGCTGCAGAGCCAGGTGCATCGATCCCTGGTCAGCGCCGACAATGCGCTGGTGCAGCAGAGCGGCCGTCACCCCGACGGCTGGGGCGTGGCGTACTACAACGCCGGCGCGCCGCACGTGATCAAGAGCGTGGCCACCGCCATGGACGACGCGCTGTTCCGTCGCGTCTCGGGCATCGTCTCGTCGGAGACCGTGCTCGCGCACCTGCGCAAGGCCACGCAGGGCAACCTGTCGATCATCAACACGCACCCGTTCCAGTACGGCCCGTGGGTGTTCGTGCACAACGGCAACGTCGCCGGCTTCGCGGCGATCCGCGAGCAGCTCATCGGCCGCATCCCGCAGGTGCTGCGCCGCTTCATCCTCGGCGACACCGACAGCGAGGTCGTGTTCTACCTCCTGTTGGGCAACATGGCCCGCCGCTGCGACCTCGCGCGGCCGGGCTACCCGGTCGGGGATCTGATCGCGGCGATCCGCGAGACCGTGGCGGAGATCGTCGAGCTCGCCGGCCCACTGTGCGAGCGCGACGACGGTCCACCCGAGTCGACGTTCCTCACGTTCGTGGTCACCAACGGCACCACCATGGTCGCGCACCAGGGCGGCAAGGCGCTGTACTTCACCACGCACAAGCGTCGCTGCCCCGAGCGGGACGACTGTCCCAGCTTCGGGCCCAGCTGCGAGCAGCCCTCGCCCGACGGTCACGTCAACCATCTGCTGATCTCGAGCGAGCCGCTGCAGGGCGAAAACGTGTGGACGGCGCTGCAGCTCGGTGACATCGTCGGCGTCGACTGGCGCATGCAGCTGACCCGCACTGCGCCCGCAGGACGATGACGGCTGCTGCGCTGCCCCGCTGGACCCTGGCCCTGTGTTGCTCCTTCGTCGCCGTGCTGTGCACGTGGGCGGCGGTGGTGTTGCCGTGGCGCTCGTGGACCACGTTCTCGATCCTGACCACGGGCTTCGGCGCGATGCATGCGGTCACGGCCCTGCTGGCGTTGGCGGGCCATCGCGCACGCGCACGCGCATGGCGGCTGCAGTCGATGGTCGCGCTGGGCTACCTCGCGTATCTGACGTGGAACCTGGTGGTGGCGTCGAGCTACATCGCCGCGCTGTACGGCGGGCTCGGCAAGGGCGTGGCGGTGGGGCTCGGGCTGGTCTGGTGCATCGCGGCGTTCGTGACGGTGCCGCTGTCGGCGTGGGGGCTCGCGCTGACGGGCGGGATCGCGGCGCGTCGACGTGCCGGCACCGTCGCCGGGCTCGCGCTGCTGGGCCTGGTGGGCGGTGGGTTCGAGGCCCGCGCCGCCGCGGTCGCGCGGCCGCAGCCGGCGGTTGCGACCGCACAGCTCGCCGCCGCGATCGCAGCGGTGCCGCGTCGCTGGGGGCCGTCGCCGCGCGAGCCACGACCGCTGCTCACGCTGGCACCGGCGCAGTGCGAGTCGTCGCCCGAGGCCGTCGCCGTGACCGTGATGGTCGCGAGCCAGCGCGTCGACGACGGCGAGCTGCGCGTCGATCACGAGTGCCTGCAGGGCGAGTCGCTGGCCGCGGTGCTGCCTCGGCTCGAGGCTGCGCTCGACGGCGCGGTGCCAGGCGGCGCGCTGGTCGACGTGATCACCGCGACGCGATCGCTGCGACACCTCGCGCCGGTGGTCGACGGCATGCTGCTGCGCCCGGGTCTCGACGGCGTGTGCGACGGCGGACGCTGCTTCGCGCCGTGGCAGCTGCTGGCCCAGGACGCGTTCACCGTCCACAAGCCCATCCCGGTGGTGCCGGAGTTCCGCTTCGGCTTCGATCCCGCGACCGTGCGCCGGGGCCTGGGCGCGCCGCCGGTGCCCGAGGTCGACGGCTTGCTGCGCATCGAGACCGCGAGCTTCAAGCTCGACGCCGACGGCACCGTGCGTGCGCTGCGACGGCTGCGTGAGGCCGGGCCACCGCTCGACGCCGCGTCGTTGCACGCGGGCAAGCGCGCGGCCGAGCGCTACATCCTGTCGGCGCAGGGCGACGACGGTCGCTTCGAGTACCGGCTCGATCCCTTCCTCGGCAAGGTCAGCTTCAACGGCTTCTCGCTGGCGCGCCAGGCCGGCACGACGCTGGTGGTGTGCGAGCTGGCCGAGGATCGCGAGCGCGCACGCGCGGTCGCGACCGAGGCGCTGGCGATGCTGGTCTCGACCCAGCGCCGCCACGATCGCCTCGGCGCGCTGGCGTTCCCGATCGAGAAGCAGGTCCGCACCGTGGGCCTCGGCGACACCGCGCTGGCGACCATCGCGTTGCTCTCCTGTCGCGATCTGGTCGGCGATCGCTTCGACGCGGACATCGATCGCATGACGCGGTTCCTGCTGGCGATGCAGCGCCCCGACGGCGGCTTCCACCCGCGCATGATCATGGCCGAGGGCGTGCCCGAGCCCGGGCCCGATCCCCTCTACGCCGTCGGCCAGGCCGTGTTCGCGCTGACGCTGCTCGAGCGGTTGGTCGAGCCCGGCGCGACCATCGGCGAGGTCGAGTTCAGCGATCACGCCAGCGTGCGCGCCGCGGTCGAGTCGGCGATGCGCTACATCGCCGAGGACTACTGGTCGAACTTCGCGCGCGACTTCTTCTTCATGGAAGAGAACTGGCACTGCCTCGCGGCGCGGGCCTCGCTGTCGCACCATCGCCACGACGGCTACGAGCGCTTCTGTCTCGACTACGTGCGCTACAAGACCCGCGTGATCTTCGACGAATCCGACGGCGTGGTCGAGGACTTCATCGGCGGCTACGGCCTCGGCAACGTGCTCACGCCGCACAACACCGGCTCGGCCGGCTTCGGCGAGGCCTCGTCCGCGGCGCTGGCGGTGGCGGCCGCGCGCGGCGAGTCCATGCCGCAGACCCGCGCCGCGCTCGAGCGCGTGCTCGCGTTCTTGCTGCACCACCAGTGGCGCGAGGGCAACACCTTCGCGGTCGGCGGTCCGCACCCGATCGAGGGCGGCGTCAGCGAGAGCATGGGCTCACCGCACATCCGCATCGACTACGTGCAGCACGCGATGGCGGCCATGGGCCATGGCGGCCGCGTGCTGGGGCTGCTCGCGCCGGCGGCGACGCCGTGACCGTCGCCGATGCGCGCGTCCGCGTGGGCTGGTCGCTGGCCAGCGCGGTCGTGCTGGCGTTGGTGATGCTGCCGTGGGCCACCGGCCACGACGGCTTTCCGCTGTCGAACTACCCCATGTTCGCGGCCGCGCGGCCGCAGCAGCTCGAGCTCGCGCACGTGGTCGGGATCGATCGCGACGGCGTCGCGCGCCCGCTCGCGCCGCGATGGTTGGGCACACCCGAGGTCATGCAGGCGGCCCAGACCGCGCGGCAGGCCGCGCGCAACCCCGCGGCGGCGCAGCAGCTGTGCGCGCGCGTGGCCGCGGCGCTGGCCGAGGCCGGCGAGCCGATCCACAGCGTCGAGGTCCGCACCGATCGCTACGACGTGATCGCGTACTGGGCCGACGGCACCGTGCGTGCGGGTCGGCTGCACGCGCGCTGCGACGTGGACGGAGGCGAGCGCCGGTGAGCCCACGCCATCCGCTGGCGCCGGCGTCGGCGCGGCGGCTGGCCGCGCTGCGGATCGTGCTCGGGCTCGCGGCGTGGATCTACGTCGTCGTGCGACTGCCCCACTTCATCGGGGTGCAGCGCTTCGCGGCGTGGCAGTTCCGACCCGTCGGACTCGCGTCGCCGCTGTCGACGCCGCTGCCGATGATCGCCGTGGTCGTGCTCGCGATCGCAGCGGTGCTCGCCGGCGTCGCGTTCGTGCTGGGCTGGCGCTGGCGCGTCAGCGGCCCCGCGTTCGCGCTGCTGCTGCTGTGGAACACCAGCTACCGCAACTCGTGGGGCATGGTCTTCCACACCGAGAACCTCATGGTGCTGCACATCGCGGTGCTGGGCATGGCCAAGGCCGCCGACGCGTGGTCGCTCGACGCGCGCGGACGCAGCGAGCCCGCGCCGCACACCCGCTACGGCGCGCCGATCTGGCTCATGGGCGCGATCACGGTCGCGACCTACGTGCTCGCCGGCGTGGCCAAGCTGCAGCACTCCGGGTTCGCGTGGGTGACCAGCGACATCTTGCGCAACCATGTCGCGTTCGACAACCTGCGCAAGGCCGAGCTCGGGGACGCCTACGCGCGGCTGGGCGTGGCGCTGGTGCCCCAGCGCTCGCTGTTCGTCGCGCTCGCCGGCTTCGCGCTGGCGATGGAGCTGCTGGCGCCGTTGGCCCTGTTGCAGGGTCGCATCGCGCGGCTGTGGTGCGTGTGCGCGTGGGCGTTCCACCTCGGCGTGTTCGCGACGATGTGGATCGTCTTTCACTATCCCATGCTCGGGCTCGCGTACGCGTCGTTCGTGCCGCTCGACGGTGTGCTGTCGCGACTCGCCGCGCGCGTGCGCGGCGGCTGAGGGCGGAGGCCGCGGGCGACGTGGATCACAGCGCGGTCGAGCGGCCCAGCGGCGGCATCGCCAGATCCGGCACCGGCAGCGCGCGCGGCGGGCGACGATGCTCGACCGGCAGGCTCGCGAGCGCGGCGATGGTGCCGGGCAGGGCACCGGGCGAACGGAAACCCGTGGCGCCGAAGCGCTCGACCACCGCGTCGCGTTGCGCCGCGAGATCCTCGAGCACGCGACGCCAGCGCACCAGGTCGTCGCGCATCCGCGCCGCGTCGACCAACGCCTCGCCCTCGGGCAGCGCCCGCTGCTGCGCATCGCGGCGCAGCTCGCTGGCGAAGCGCATCGCCATCGCCATGCGCCAGGCCATCAGCGCCGGCACCAGCGCCATGAGCTGCCCCCAGGTCGAGAGCATGCCCAGCAGGTGCAGCACGGCGATGCCGATGCCGGTGGCGCCGGCGACGAAGCCGACCACGCCCCAGTGTGCCGCGGCGGCATCGCCGACGCGCGCGAGCGCGACCTCGTCGGTGTGGCGCGCGACCGCGACGACGCGGAACTCCACGCCCTCGCCGGGCGGCCGGCGGAAGCGTTGCACGCTGATCATGCCCTCGAACCGGCCGCGGCGGACCTTGGTGGTCGCACCCTCGAGCGCGCCCCACAGGCGCACGTGGGCCATCGAGTAGCCGGCATCCTCGGGAAAGGCGCCGGCGCACGCGTCGCGAGCGAACTGCGACAGATCGGTCAGGACGCGACTGGCCGCGGCGTCGTCGTCGCCTGCCTCGCGCACGCTCCACGTCAGTTGCAAGCCATCGTCGCGCACGATCGATCAGCGTAGCAGGTCGACGCCGCGCGGCGAGCCCGAGCCGGCGCGCGATCGGTCGCACCGCGTGCGGTCGCCGTGGCCGCGCGGCTCAGCGCAGGTCGCGACCGAACGGCATCAGCGACAGCGGCGCGAGCTTGAGGTGCTGCACCGCGAACGGGATGCCGACGATGGTCAGCGCGAGCACACCTGCCCACAGCAGATGGGCCAGCGCCAGCTCCCAGCCCACCAGCAGCAGCCACACGATGTTCGCGACGAACCGCAGCGGCTCGTTCGCGCCCGGCAGCTCGACGATGCGCTTGCCGAACGGGGCGAAGGTCGCGGCGCCGATCTTGATGGCCTGCACCCCGAACGGCGCGCCGACGATCGTCAGGCACAGCAGCAGCCCGACCACGATGTAGGCGAGCCCGGAGATCAGCCCGCCGAAGATCAGCCAAATCAGGTTGCCCAGCAGCGTCATGGGGGGTGCGGCCGCGCGTGGGCCGTGCGGGCCGAAAGCGCGCCGGGGCCCGGGGTATTTCAGGCCCTCGCTGGGGCAGACCTGCGCGGCCGGGCGGCGCGTTCGGAGCGGCAGGCGCCGGCGGCCCACGACGACCACGTCCGCGGCGCCACGATCGGCGATACCCTGCATGAAGACCATGTCGTTGCGTCCGCGTTTCGCTGCCCTCTGCCTGGCCTCGCTCGTCGCCTGCGCGTCGCACGAGGGGCCGACCCCGTCGGGACCCAAGCCGGAATCGCCCGAGGCCAAGGCGGTCGAGTTCCGCGGGATGATCTCGTCGGTGTCGCTGATCCAAAACTGCCCGGATCCGCCCGACGATCCCGCGCCGCCCGCCGCGGGTCCTGCCGACACGCGCAGCGCCGCGATGCCGCCCTCGCCGGGCTCGATCGCGCCGGGCGCGGCGCTGCGTCGCAACGGCGACAGCCCCAACGGCTGGTCGCAGCCGTGCACGCAGTCGACGGTGCAGCTGTCGGTCTCGCACGACGGCAAGGCCGCGGCGGCGATGGAGATCAAGGCCGTGCGACTGACGGCGGCCGGCACCGGCGCACAGCTGGGCGCGGTGCCGTTTCGCGCACCGACGCAGTGGAACGACGACGGTCGCTACGTGACGTGGAACCAGGAGATCCCGGCCGCGCGCGAGCTCAAGGTCGCGTATCGCCTGGGCGAGCCCGACTGGGAGGCCGTGGGCAAGGCGCTGGGCTCGGCCGACACCTACGCGCCGCGCTACGTGCTCGAGGTCGACGTCGGCTTCGCGGGCCGCACGATCACGCTGCGCTCGCCCGAGTTCCAGCGCGAGTACCCGCACGTGGTCGTGACCTGAGCACGGCCATGCGCGCGATCGTGGCGCTGGGATCGGCCGTGCTCGCGCTCGTCGCGTGCGGGCGCGAGCCTACGCCCGTCAGCGATCCGGTGCCCGAGGATCAGGTGGTGCTGCCGAGCCCGGAGGATCGCACGCGCGAGTCGTACCTCGCCGATGCCAAGTTCCGCCGCGCGGCGCTGGAGGACTCGCTCGCGAACCCCGACAACGGCTACTCGCGCGATCGCCTGGCGGCGTACGGCTTCGCGGACGCGGGCTGGGAGCTGTTGCCGGCGTGGAATCCCCGCGTGGTGCCGCTGACGACCGAGATCACCCGGCGCATGCGCAGCGGCGAGCTGGCGCTGCCGCCCGCGACCAATCCGCTGTGGGACGGCAACGCGAACCTCGATCTCGACGGCTGGCGCGAGCTGGGTCGGCGCGTGTTCTTCGAGTATCCGCTGCGCGCGGACGACTCGATCGCGCACGCGTTGCTCGATCCCGAACGCGCTGCCGCGCGGGGCCTGCGGGCGGCGTCCGACGGCAGCTACCCCGGCCTGGTGGTGTTCGAGGATCTCGACGGTGTCGCGCGCATCGGCATCACCTGCGCGCTGTGCCACACCGCACTGGTCGAGGGCCGGCCGTGGCCCGGGCGCGCGCGCCGTGATCTCGAGTACGGCCGCGTGCGGCTCGAGTACCACGCCGAGACCGGCGTGCCGCTCGAGCCCGAGCTCGCCGCACGCATGGCGCGGTGGGGACCCGGGCGCGCCGACATCACCGGCGACGACGACGAGGATCCGGTCGCGATCCCCGATCTGTGGCGTCTGCTCGAGCTCAGCGCGCTCACGCAGGCGGGCACGCTGCGGCTGGCCGGCGAGCGCATCGCGGACTCGAGCGAGCGACGCTCGCACGATCTCGTGGTGCTGGCGATCCGACAGGAGACGCAGATCATCCAGGCCGGTGGCGATCGCATCCGCCCGCCGCGCGAGCTCGCGTGGGCGCTGGCGGAATTCGTCGCGTCGCTCGAGCCGCCGGCGCTGCCGCTGCACGACGCCGCCGGGGTCCGCGAGGGTCGCGAGGCCTTCGCGAAGCACTGCCGCCGCTGTCACGACGGGCCCGCGGGCAGCGGTCCACCGGTGCTGGCCCAGAGCGTCGGGACCGATCGCGCGCTGGCCGACTCGCGCGCGCGCGGGACCGGCAGGTTCCGACCTGCGCCGCTGGTCGCGGTCGAGGCGGCGGCGCCGTACTTCCACGACGGTAGCGTGCCGACCTTGGCCGACGTGCTCGATCCGCGGCGCTTGGCGCCCGAGTACCGCGACGGCCTGCGCGGCGCCGGTCCGGTGCCCGGGCACAGCTTCGGCACCGAGCTGCCGCCGGCCGAGCGCGCTGCCATCGTCGCGTACCTGCGCACGCTGTGATGCACGCGCCGGCGGTTGAACCGTCGCGCCGGCTTCTGTACAAGTCCCCAGGTCCGTGCCACCGCGCCTCCGCACGCGCCGAGCGCGTCGCCGCTACGTGGTGCGAGTCGTGCTCGCGGTGTTCGCCGCGATCGCACTGCTCGTGGGCGCCGCGGTCGGGCTCGTCGCGTGGTCGGGCCTGCCGCACTACGACGACGTCGCGGCGCCGACGCTCACGCTGCCGAACGACGCGGCGTCGCTCGATCGTGGGCGCAAGTTGGTGGGGCTCGCGTGTCGGCGCTGCCACGCCGCGGCCGACGGTGGCCCGCTGCGCGGCCGCGCGCTGGCGGAGTTGCCCCCGCGGCTCGGTCGCGTGAACGCGGCGAACCTCACCCGCGATGCGAACGCCGGCATCGCGGGTTGGGACGACGGCGCGCTCGCGAGGCTGATGCGCACCGGCATCGATCGCGACGGGCGCTTCGTGCCGCCGTACATGCCCCGCTACACCCGCATGGCCAGCGACGATCTCGGCGCGGTGCTGGCGTTTCTGCGCAGCGATCACCCGTGGACCGCACCCGACGCCACGCGCGTGCCCGCGAGCGCGCCGTCTTTGTGGGTCAAGCTGCACGCGCTGTACGACTGGCATCCGCCACACCTGCCGCAGGAGCAGATCCCGGTGCCCTCGCGCGACGATCCGGTGGCGCTGGGTCGCTATCTGGTCGAGGACGTGCTGCTGTGCAACGACTGCCACGGCTCGGGTCCCGACGCGATCGCGCTCGAGCACCCGACCGACGATCCCGGCTACCTCGGCGGTGGCATGGCGTTGCGTGATCGCAACGGCGAGGCGCTCTACGCCGCCAACATCACCTTCGACGAGCAGCACGGCATCGGCACGTGGGACTTCGACGCGTTCCGTCGCGCGGTCGTCGATGGCTTCGGCCCCGATGGCGCGCTGGTGCGCTGGCCCATGCCGCGCCTGGGCGAGCTCGACGACGTCGAGGTCGCGGCGATCTTCGCGTATCTCGCATCCGCGCCCCACGTCGCGCGCGCGGTGCCGGAATCCGCCGACTACAAGGTGCCGGGGCCGCGGCTCGATCCCGGGCGACACGTGTTCTTCCGCGCCGGCTGCCACTACTGCCACGGGCGCGAGCCGGCCGAGCTCCGCAGCTGGGCCGCGGTGGTGATCGTGCGCTACCCCGACGACGAGGCGCTCGCGCGCTTCGTCGCCGACCCCAGCCGCGCACGCGCCGACGCCCAGATGCCGGGCTTCGCCGCGGTGCTCAGCGAGGCCGATCGGCTCGCGGTCGCGGCTCACGTGCGATCGCTGGCCGAGGGCGCCGCGCGCAAGTGACGGGTCATGCCCGCGACCATGGCCGCGAGCGACTCGGCCAGCTCGTGTTCGAAGTCCACGCGCAGCAGCGACAGCTCGTCGCGCTCGAGCAGGCCGCGGATCTGCGGCGGTGGATCGGCGAGCTGGCGCAGGCCCACGACCAGCGCGTGCGCGCGCAGCAACAGCCGCGCACCGTCGCCTTCGCGCAGCTGCAGCACGGTTTCGACCAGGCGACCGCCAGCCAGCAGCTTGTCCCGCAGCATGCGCTTGAACCCCAGCGCGGTCGCCTCACCGAGGTTGTGCTCGAGCACCGTGTGCAACAGCGGCAGCAGCTCCACCAGGGTCGGGCGCGCCGCGAGGCTGTGCGCGACGGTGGTCGCGAAGCTGCGCGCGCTGTGGCGATCACCGCGCAGCAGCTCGCTGCCGAGATCGTCGAACCACTGCGCCAGCTCGCGCTCGAGCGTGGCGAGGAACAGCTCTTCCTTGGTGCCGAAGTACAGGTACAGCGTGCCCTTGGCCAGGCCGCAGGCCTCGGCCAGCTCGGCCATCGTCAGCTGTGCGTACTCGCGACGGCGCAGCGCCCCGGCCGCGACCGCGAGGATGGCCTCGCGGCGGGCGGCCTTGGCTTCGGGCTTGCGCGCACGCACCGACATCGCCGACCTCAGCCGAGCATCTTGCGCACGATCGCGAGCTTGCTGTCGCTGTAGGGCGGGTACTTCACGCTCGGATCGAGGAACAGCCCCGTGCGCATCACGGCCTTGCGGTGGCTGAACGCCTCGAACCCGGCGTGGCCGTGGTACGCACCCAGGCCGCTGGTGCCGATGCCACCGAACGGGAGATCGGGGTCGCCCATGTGCACGAGCGTGTTGTTGATGCAGCCGCCGCCGAACGACACCCGCTCGACGAAGCGTCGCTCTTCGTCGTCGTCGCGCGTGAACAGGTAGGCCGCGAGCGGGTTGGGGTGCTCGGCGATGCGCGCGAAGGCCTCGTCGAGCGTGTCGTAGGTCGCGATCGGGAGGATGGGCCCGAAGATCTCGTCGGCCATGACCGCGTCGCTGGCGGCCACGCCGTCGAGCACGGTCGGCGCGATGTAGAGGTCGTCTTCGTCGACGTCGCCGCCGATCACGACCTTGCCGCGATCGATGAGCCCGACCAGGCGCCGCAGGTGGCGTGGGCTGACGATGCGGCCGTAGTCGGGGCTCTGCCGCGGATCCGCGCCGTAGAAGCTGCGGATGGCCTCGCGCAGGCCGTCGATCAGGCGATCGTGCTGCGAGTGGTGCACCAGCACGTAGTCGGGTGCGACGCAGGTCTGGCCGGCGTTGGTGAACTTGCCCCACGCGAGGCGGCGCGCGGCGATGGCCATGTCCGCGCTGGGCGTGACGACCGCGGGGCTCTTGCCGCCGAGCTCGAGCGTGACGCGGCACAGCTGCTCCGCGGCCGCGCGCGCGACGATGCGACCGACCTGCGGGCTGCCGGTGAAGAAGATGTGATCCCAGGACTTGGCCAGCAGCTTCTGCGCGACGTCGACCTCGCCCTCGACCACGGTCACGAACTCGGGCGCGAAGGTGTCGCGCACCAGCTCGGCCAGCACCGTGGAGGTCGCGGGCGACAGCTCCGAGGGCTTGATCACCGCGACGTTGCCGGCCGCGATCGCAGCGACCAGCGGCGCGATCGCGAGGTGGAAGGGATAGTTCCACGGCGCGATGATGAGGTTGCGACCCAGCGGCTGCCAGTGGATGCGGCTGCGCGACGGGCCCACGACCAGCGGCGAGAACCAGCTCGTGCCACGCATCCACCGGCCCAGGTGCTTGCGCGTGTGGCGGAGCTCGGCGAGCACGAAGCCGATCTCGGTGCCGTAGGCCTCGGTCTTGCTCTTGCGCAGGTCGGCGTGCAGCGCCTCGAAGATGCGGTCCTCGAACTTGCGCACCGCGTGCCGCAGCGCGTCGAGCTGCGACTCGCGGAACTCGCGGGGCAACGTCGCGCCGCTGTCGAAGAACGCGCGCTGGCGCGCGAGGACGTCGTCGAGCGTCGCGTCGAGGCTGTTGACGTCGCGCAGGGGTACCGCAGGGGATCCGGGCATGGCTCGCTCTCCGCGCATGACCGTGACTGACTCTCGGTCAGTTGTCAAAAGGCGTTGAATCATCAAGGGTTTTTCCGCACGAGCGGCCTGGGCGCCGTGGTTTGACCGGTCGGCCAGTTTGAGCCACACTTCCAAGGATGTCCGCGCAGGCCGCCCGCAAGCACGACCCCGAGGCGTCGCGCGCCGCGATCCTCGATGCGGCCGAGGGCCTGTTCCTCGAGCGCGGCTTCGCGGCCACGTCGATGAGCGAGATCGCCGAACGCAGCGGCGTGACCAAGAGCCTGATCCACCACCACTTCGGCTCGAAGGAGAGCCTGTGGAGCGAGATCAAGCGCCGTCGCTTCACCAGCTACCACGCCTCGCAGCTGGCGCTGTACGAGCGCGGGCTCTCGGCCGACACGATCCGCGCGTCGATGGCGACGTACTTCCGCTTCCTGCTCGACAACCCGCAGGTGGTGCGGATGATCGGTTGGATGCGACTCGAGGGCGACCTCGAGTGCGCCGATCTGGTCTGCGATCTGCGGGCGCGCGGGCTGCAGCTCATCGGCACCGCGCAGGCCGCGGGACTCATCCGCAACGACATGCCGCCCGAGCACGTGCTGCTGATGTTCCTGGGCCTGGTCAACGCGTACTTCGACGAGGCCGCCTTCGTCACCGACGGCAACGCCGCGGGGCTCGAGCCCGAGGCCTACGTCGCCAACGCGCAGAAGGCCTTCGAGGCCGCCATGCGTCCCGCGCCCTGACGCGATCACTCGCCGTGGACGCGGCCGCGCCCGGCCTTGCGCTCCGACTGCGCGCGCTTGTCCGACAGCCGGCGCCGGCGCGACGAGGCCGACGGTCGGGTCTTGCGCCGCGGTGTCGGCGGATCGATCGCCGCGGCGAGCAGCGCCGCGAGCTTGCGCCGCGCCATCGCGAGGTTGCCGGCCTGCGTCCGCGCCTGCTGCGACGTCACGATGATGCAGCCGCGCGCGTCGAAGCGCACCGCGGGGTCGGCCCGCAATCGCGCCCCGACGGCGGCCGGCACGCTCGCACAGCCTTGCAGATCGAAGCGCAGATCGATCTTGGTCGAGAGCTTGTTGACGTTCTGCCCGCCGGGTCCGGCCGAGCGCACGGCGGTCCACTGCAGCGCCGTCGCCGGGACGATGATGCAGCGCCCCTGCGGCGACTCGACGCGCAGGTCGTCGTCGCCCGGCGGCGTGGGGTGCAGCGGCTGGCTCATGGCGGGCGCGCATCATAGCGCGGGGGGCCCCACGGCGCCCGTGCGCTGATAGACTCGTGGGTCCCAGATGCAGCGCTCGCTCCGCATCGGCACCTGTGTCCTGCTGCTCGGCTGCAACTTCGACAGCAGCGGCAACGCAGGCGGCAGCGCCGACTCGGTCGCGGCGTCGACGGCCGGCAGCGACGGCAGCTCGAGCTCGAGCGCCGGCGGCTCGGCGGTGACGGCCTCGGGCAGCAGCGACGGCGGCAGCGGCAGCGGCAGCTCGGGTCCGGTCGACTGCCCGCCGGGCAACGTCGGTTGTCCCTGCGACGGCACGATGTGTCACGACAACCTGTCCTGTGACAACGGCATCTGCAGCACCGTGTGTGGCAACGGCGACGTCGAAGGCGCCGAGCAGTGCGACCCACCGAGCGACGGTCCCGATCAGGGCTGCGAGGCCGATTGCACGCTGTCGCCCGGCGCCGCCGCGATCGCGGTCGGCAGCGATCACAGCTGTGCACTGCTGCACAGCGGCGCGGTGCGATGCTGGGGCGCCGGCGACCACGGCAAGACCGGCCTCGCCACGCTGGAGACCATCGGCGACGACGAGACCCCCGACGGTCGAGCCGACGTCGACGTCGGCGGCGCGGTCCTCGAGCTCGCGCTGGGCACCGCGTTCAGCTGCGCCCTGCGGCGCAACGGTCAGGTGTACTGCTGGGGCTTCGTCGATCACGGGCGCCTCGGCTACGGGCCCGCGGTCGAAGAGGACATCGGCGACGACGAGACGCCCGCGACCGCGGGGCCGCTGCCGTTGCCCGCCAACGTGGTCGACCTCGCGGCCGGCGGCACCCATGCGTGCGCGGTGATCGACGACGGTGCGCTGTACTGCTGGGGCGAGGGCACCGCGGGCAAGCTCGGCTACGGCAGCACCATGAACGTCGGCGGCAACAACACGCCGATCGCCCAGGGTCAGGTGCCGCTGGGCGAGCCGGTGGTCGCGGTGGCCGCGGGCGCGGGCCACACCTGTGTCGTCAACGACAACGCCCGCGTGCGCTGCTTCGGCGACTCGGTGCACGGCATCCTCGGCAACGGCGACTCGATGCAGGACATCGGCGACGACGAGCCCGCCAGCGCGTCGATCGAGGTCGACCTGGGCGGCGACGTGCGCATCCTGGTCGCCGGCTCGCAGCACACCTGCGCGGTGCTCGAGCCCGGCGGTGACGTGACCTGCTGGGGCTTCGGCGCCAACGGTCGGCTCGGCTATGGCGACACCGCCGACGTGGGCGACGACGAATCACTCGGCGATCTGCGCGTGGCGCTGGGCGGCGCCGCGGTTGCGATCGATGCCGGTCGCGCGCACACCTGCGCGCTGGTCGACGACGGTGCGGTCAAGTGCTGGGGCGACGGCACCGGCGGCAAGCTGGGGCAGGGCAGCACGATGGATCTCGGCGACACCGAGGCGAGCCTGCCCACTGCGATCCCGGCGGTGAACGTCGACGACGGCGTCGGCGCGACGCTGCTGGGCATCGCGACCGGTGGCGATCACAGCTGTGCACGGCTCGACGGCGGTCGCGTGCGCTGCTGGGGTGCGGCCGCCGACGGCCAGCTCGGCTACGGCAACCCCATGCCGCTGGGCGACATGCCGGGCGAGCTGCCCGCGGGCGACGTGGCGATCGGCGGCTGACCCGCGACCGCCTACTTGAACTCGATCAGCTCGACGTCGAACACCAGCATGCCCGCGGGCTTGCCGGGCTTGCCTTGGTACGCGAGCGCCTCGGGGATCCAGAACCGCGTCTTTTCGCCCACGACCATCAGCTGCAGGCCCTCGGTCCAGCCCTTGATCACGTTGCCCAGCGGGAACGTGGCGGGGCTGTTGCGCGTGACCGAGCTGTCGAACATCTTGCCGTCGGTGGTCCAGCCCGAGTAGTGCACGGTCACGCGGCTGGCGTCGGTCGGGTGATCGGTGCCGGTGCCCTTCTTGAGGACCTTGTACGCGAGACCGCTGGTGGTCTTGAGCGCGTCGGCGGGCGGCGCTGCGACGTCCTCGGGGGTCTTGGGCGGCGGCGGCGGCTCGGGCAGCTTCTCGAACGAGAGCAGCTCGACGTCGAACACGAGCATGCCCTGCGGCTTGCCGGGCTTGCCTTCGTACGCCAGCTCCTTGGGGATCCAAAAGCGCATCTTCTCGCCCTCGACCATGAGCGGGATGCCCTCGGTCCAGCCCGGGATCACCTGCTTGAGGTTGAACGAGGCCGGCTTGCCGCGCGTGACCGAGCTGTCGAACATCTTGCCGTCGGTGGTCCAGCCCGAGTAGTGCACCGTGACCTTGTCCCACTCGCGCGGGTGCTCCTTGCCGGTGCCCGCCGCGAGCTGCTTGTACGCGAGGTTGGTCTTGGTCGTCTTCGCGTCGGCCGGCGGCGCGGCGACGTCCGCCGGCACCTCGGGTGCAGCGAGCACCTCGATCAACTTCACCTCGTAGACCAGCGTGCCCGCGGGCCGGCCCTTCATGCCCTTGTAGGCCAGCTCCTCGGGGATCCAAAAGCGCGAGCTCTCGCCGACCTTCATCAGCTGCAGGCCCTCGGTCCAGCCCGGGATCGCCTTCGCGACCGCGACGGTGCGGGGCTTGCCCGCTTCGGCGAGCTCGACGGTGGTGCCGTCGGTGGTCCACGCGGTGTACTCGATCTTCACCGAGTCGTTGAGCTTGGGCGACGGCCCGTCGCCGGGCGTCAGCACCTTGTAGGCGAGGCCGCTGGCGGTCTTGGTCGCATCCGCGGGTGCCTGGGCGACGTCGGCGGGCGGCGGCACCTGCTTGCCGCGCGGCTTGGCCTTGTCGGCCTTGTTGTCGGCCGTCGGCGCCGGCTCGGTCTTGCCGGCGTCGGCGGCGGTCTTGGTCTCGGGCGTGGCCTTCGCGTCGGGCGTGGGCGCCGACTGCGTGCACGCGCTGGCGTGCACGAGCGCGAACCACAGGGCGGCAACGGCGTACGACGTCGAGGCGGAGACGATGCGCTTCACGGGGCCGGACTGTACGGCCAGCGCCGCGGGCTTGTCGAGCCGGGGTCAGTCGTCGGCCGCGTCCGCCGCCTGCAGGCTCTCGAGCACGTCCGCCAGCTTGCTGAGCTGCTCGGCGAAACGGCGCGCCTCCGCGGCGGAGAGCTCCACCGGCTCGCCCTTGGGCATGGCTGCCTTGAGGTGGATCGCGCGCTGCTGCTCGATCCACGCCATCGCCTGCTTGACCCGAACCAGCTCGGCGGTGCCCTTCATCGCGGGCCCGAGCCTACCACCCTCGTCGGGGCCGCGGGGAGCAGCCGCGCCGCGCGCCCTCGCGCGCGGCCGCGGCATCGGCGATCATGCACGGCGGCATGGACGACGACGTGCGCGAACGGCTGGAAGCGGACATCCGCGGCCACTGCGACGCGGCCAGCTTCGCCGAGGCCGTCACCGCCGCGGTCAAGGGCTACGGCCCCGAGGTGCTCGGCTACCTGCTCGCGATGACCAAGAGCGAGGTCGACGCGACCGATGCGTTCTCGCTGTGGTGCGAGGACGTCTGGCGCGGGCTGCCGCGCTTCCGCTGGGCGTCGAGCTTCCGCACGTGGTCGTACACCCTCGCTCGGCACGCGCTGTCGCGACTGTCGCGGGATCCGGAGCGCCGTCGCATCAAGGTCGCGATCACCGGTTCGCACGAGCTGCAGGAGCTCGCGGTGCAGGTCCGCACCACCGCGATGCTCGCCCGCACCGACGAGGGCTCACGCGCCGATCGTCTGCGCGAGCAGCTCGAGCCCGACGATCGCACGTTGCTGATCCTGCGCGTCGATCGTCGGCTCTCGTGGCAGGACATCGCGCGGGTCTTTCTCGCCGACAACCCCGACGCGGGCGACGACGACGTGGCCAAGACCTCCGCGATGCTGCGCAAGCGCTTCGAGCGGGTGAAGGAACGCCTGCGCAAGCTCGCGGCCGAGGGCTGACGGAGCGTCTGCGCGTGCGCGACGCCCCGTCGTCCCCGGCGGGCGTCACTTCGGCTGCGGCACCACGCGCAGGTACGGCTTGAGCGTCTTCCAGCCGCCGGGGAACTTCTTCTTCGCATCCTCGTCGCTGAGGCTCGGCACGATGATCACGTCCTGACCGTGCTGCCAGTTCACCGGCGTCGCGACGCTGTGCTGCGCGGTCAGCTGCAGCGAGTCGATCACGCGCAGGATCTCGTCGAAGTTGCGCCCGGTGCTCGCCGGGTACGTGATGGTCAGCTTGACCTTCTTGTCGGGCCCGATCACGAACACCGATCGCACCGTCAGCGTGTCGTTCGCGTTGGGGTGGATCATGTCGTACAGCTGCGAGATTTTGCGATCGGGGTCGCCGAGCAGCGGGAAGTTGAGGCCGACACCCTGGGTCTCCTCGATGTCGCCCTTCCAGCGATCGTGATCCGCGACCGAGTCGACCGACAGACCCACGACCTTGACGTTGCGCTTGTCGAACTCGGGCTTGAGCTTCGCGACCGCGCCCAGCTCGGTGGTGCACACCGGCGTGAAGTCCTTCGGATGCGAGAACAGGATGCCCCAGCTCGAGCCCAGCCACTCGTGGAAGCGGATGGTGCCGGCGGTCGATTCAGCGGTGAAGTCTGGGGCAATGTCGCCCAAGCGGATGGCCATGCTCGATGCTCCTGAAACGGGTTCGGGGCGCAGCATACTGCCGAAGACCGCGAATGTCGCGGCGCTCGCCACGTGAGAAGAGGCAGCGCGCGGATGAATTCGCGGTCGCGAACCGTAAATCGGCTCACCACGGTGGCGGGGCGCCCTCGGGGGCGGTCGGGGCCGCCGCCGTCGGATCGAAGCCCATCGCTGCCACGACCGGCAGGCCCAGCGCGTGGCCGCGCACCGCGAGGGCCCACTCGAACCATGTCAGCTCGACATCGGTGACGGCATCGACGGCGTGGTGCCACTGCGCCACGCGATAGGAGCGCCATCCCGGCTCGATGCGCGAGGCCGACAACACCACCGCACCGTCGGCGGGTCCGGCCGACGCGGCCTGGCGTCGCGCGGCGGACTTCATCGCCCGCCGTTGCGTGTGGTGCCACAGTCGCTCGAGCTCCACGCACGGCATCGCGAGGACGTCGTGCGGCTCGCCCTGCGGTCCGCGGCGCAGCCACGTCGAACAGCGATCGCCGTCGCGCTCGAACGCGAGGGTGCAATCGTGGGCGGGCGCGTCGGCGCAGGGGCGCGTCAGGAAGATCCCGCGATGCGACGCGGGGCGCGGCGACGGGTCGAGCTGCAAGCCCCACGCGTGCGGGCAGCGGGTCGCGCGGCGCTCCGGCGCGAGACAGCTCTTGTGCGGCGCGCACGGCGGGTCCGACACCCACGCGCACGTGCCGTCGTCGTCGAGCACGAGCGCGTCGCCGTGATCGGGCTGGGCCGTGGCCTCGGGCGGCTCGGGTCCGACGCGCAGCGCGACCTCGAACGCGAGCTGCTGCCGCGGCGCCATGCCGTGGCGCGCGGGCAGCTGCAGCTCGGCCAGCGCCTCGCGAACACACGCGTGCAGCGCTGACGAGCCCACGCCGGCGACGACCGGCGTCACCGCGACGTCGCCATGGGCGTCTTGGGGCACCGGCGCGTCGAAGCGCGCGTGCACGAAGCCGACGGGCGTCTCACGCTGCAGCTCGGCCTCGGCGCAGGCCGTCAGCGCGGCCTGGCGCTCGGCCACACGGCGCGCGAACCACGGCAGCTCCGGATCGCGCGATGCGAAGCGCACCGGCACCAGCCGATCCATGGGTGCGGCCACCGGCGGCGGTGCTGCCGGCTCCACCGTCGCGGGGCCAGCTTCCGCGGGGCCGGCTTCGCGCGGCGCGGCCTCCGGTGTCGCGGTCGTCGGCGTCGCGGTCCCGCGACCGCACGCGATCAGGCCCATCGCAACGATCGCGACGTGCCGCGCGCGCGCGCTCATGGTGGTGCGAACGCCTCCGCAGGCGCGTCGAGGCCCTTGAGCTCGAAGTGCCCGAGCGAGCGCACGGCGCACGTGCATGCGCGCGCGAAGGCCTCGGACAGGATCATCGGCGTGCCCAGCTTCGACGACAGCGCCTCGAGCCGCGCGGCCAGGTTCACCGCCGGACCGATGCACGTGAAATCGAGCCGGCCCGAGCCGCCGATGTTGCCGTACGCGACCTCGCCGATGTGCAGCGCCAGCCCGAAGCGGATCGGATCGCGCCCGACCGCGCTGCGCTCGAGGTTGAGCGCGTCGAGGGCCGTGTAGGCCTCGCCCGCGGCGGCGAGGACGTCGGCGGTGACCTTGCCGGGATCGGCATCGGGCGGCAGCGGGAAGATCGCCAGCAGGCCGTCGCCCATGAACTTGAGCACCTCGCCGCCGTGGCGCTCGATCGCCGGGACCTGACAGTCGAACAGATCGTTGAGCACGCGCACGAGCTCGGCCGGCGGCACCGTGTTCGACAGCCGCGTGAAGTCGCGCAGGTCGGAGAACCACAGCGCCGCGTGGATCGTGTCCGAGTCGCCGCGCTGGATCTTGCCCGCGAGGATGCGCTCGCCCGCATCGTGGCCGACGTAGGTGTTGAGCAGGTTGGCCGCGGTGCGCGACAGCGCGAGGATCTCGGCCACGCGCGACAGCGGTCGCAGCAGCCGCATCAGCGCGGCGACGGCCTCGTCGGTGAAGCCACCGGCGGCCGCGGTCGCGAAGGTGATCGCGTGGACTTGACCGTTCATGAACCGCAGCGGTCCGGCGAGGTAGTCGGTCACGCCCTCGCGCGCGAGCTCGTCGAGCCCGAACATGCCGCCGCCCTCACCGCGGTCGAGCCGGAAGCGCCCGGGTTGTCCGCTGCGGAACACCGCACCGACCGGCCCGTTGGCGAACGCCGGCGACGACAGATACGCGTAGGTGTTCTCGCGCACCTGCACCGGCTCGCCCGGACGCCACAGGAAGCTGCGTCCGACGATCTGCGGATGCAGCGTGCGCACGAACGCCTCGGTGCGCGCCAGCGGGATGCCGGCTTCGATCGCGCCGCGACACAAGCGCTCGACCACCTGCGCCGGCGTGGTGGCGCCGGGGGTTCCGTCCACGAGCCAGTCGAACAGCGGCTCGACGTCGATCATCGCGTGTCAGTGTACCGAAAGCCGCCGCGGGGCGCGGCCGCGTGTCGACGCGGCCGGCACGAACGCTCGGGCTGCATTCGCCCTGCCGCATGCGCGACGCCGCGCAGCCGCGAGACCGAGCAGCGCGAGCCACCACATCGACCCGCTGGCCCGCGCCGGCGCGACGGTGCAGCCTTGGCCGTGGGGCGGCTCTCCGACCTCGTCGGGGTCGCGGTCGAGGTCGATGGTGAGCTGCTGGCTGTCGTTGCTCGGATCGTCGTCCTCGACCTCCGACAGCGGCAAGACGGTGACCGTCAGCGCCAGCTCGCCGTGGGCCTCCGACCGCAGCTGCACCCACTGCTCGAGGGTGGCCTGGGTGCCCGCGGCGATCGGTTGCTCGAGCGTGCACACCAGTCGCTTGGGTTGCGGCGTGCTGCAGTTCGCGTGCGGCAACAGCACGTCGGCGTCGGTTGCGATCGCGAGCTTCGCGATCGCGTCGCTGCTGCCATGGTTGCCGATGGTCGCCGTCAGCTGCACGCTTCGCTCGGTCGGCAGGGGATCGGTGGCCTCGCCGACGATCTCCACGAGCGCGAGATCGACGACGCCACGCGGTCGCGTGGTCATGGCGAAGCGCTGCACGCTCATCTGCTCGTCGATCCAACCCACCTCGAACACCGCGTTGCCGTCGCGATCGAGGCTCGGCAGCAGCGGGTTGGGCCCCGCTGCGCCCACGTACGGGCAGCTCATCGTCACGCCGGGGCCGACCTCGAACATGCCGTCGACCGCCGCGAGCGTCTCGACGCGCTGGTCCGGTGCGTTGCCGGGCGTGAAGCGGGACACGCCCTCGTCGCTGGTGAACAGCACCTGGCCGCGATCGTTGACGCCCGACAGCCGCGCCCCGGGGCCCGCGCCGACCACCAACCATGCGCCGTCGTGCCACAGCGCGACGCCGGGCACGAGCCCGCCGGTGGCGTCGGTGAAGCCAGTCCCGAGCGCGAGCTCGTCGTTGTCCGCGAGCAGGTACGTCGACTCCATGTGCAACGGCGCGATCGAGAAGCCCGAACCGATCGCCATGGACGTGTCCTCGCCCGCGGCGCTGTACGCGACCTCGGTCGCGCCGGCACTGCCGTGCCGGACCTCCCAACGGTTCATGCTCGAGTCGGCGAAGAGCGAGGTCGTGCTGTACACGACCTGGCCCGCCGGCGAGGCGCCGAGCAGGCGCAGCTCACGAAACTGATCGCCGTCGAGATCCATCGTCGACGCGGCGTTCTCCAGCGCCCCGAGCTTGCCCTGCAGCAGGAACGACTCGAAGACCATGACGAAGCTCGACACCGCGACGGTGATGCGACCGTCCTCGGCGAGGAACGCGTTGGTCACCGACGACACCGTGAGCCCGGACGTGCCCGGGACCGCGTCGCCCATGGCGATGACCGTCGCGATGCTGCCGTCGGGCTGCACCAGCGCGAGCTCGCGGTCGTCGGCCAAGAGCAGCACCTGACCGGCGGTGTTGGCCCCGACGACCTGCACGGTGTGGCCGGGCGCGCCACCGGGCAGCGTGTCGTCGAACGCGAAGATCTCGCGTGCGCCGTTGCTCGCATCCCACGCGACGAGCACCTGTCGCCCGCCCGCGGCGGCCTCGATCAGGATCGCCGTGCCGGCGAGCGCGATCGGATCACCCAGCGCCTCGATCACGCCGGACGCGACCATCTCGCCGACCGCGGTCGGCGCTCCGATCGTGCCGTCGTCGTCGTACAGCACCGCCTCGGCGAGCGCGTCCGTGTCGATCATGAACGCGGTGAAGCCGTCGGGCGAGATCGCCGGATTCCACGAGCGGTGCACCAACGATCCGGGGTGCGCTGGATCGGGGTCGCCCACGCCGGCGAGGCGACGCACCGCCGCGTGTGCGGTCGTGGCCGCGAGGACCATGGGCAACGCGGCGAGCAGGCAGATCCGGCGCATGCCGGGGTCGATGCGCGAGCGGTCGCGGCGATTGCCGACCCTGCGAATTCGCCCGAAAGCGGCGCCGCAGGGCGCCGCGGCGGCGCCGTGCTCACTCGGCGCGTGCGACCGCGAACTCGCCCCGCGAGAGCCGCTGCGCGAGCTCGACCAGCCGCACGAACTCGGCGCGGTGACCCTCGCCGTCGCGGCCGAGGCTCTTGCGCGCGAGCGTGAGGACCTCGTCGAAGCTGGCGTCGCCGCGATGCTCGCTGTTGCGCAGGATCAGTCCGAACTCGGCCACCGCGGCGGCGAAGCGGAAGTCGTCGCTGCTGCGATCGAGGCTGCGGTCCTCGCTGGTGACCGCGAAGCTGAGCAGGTCGCTCTTGTCGCCCTCGGGCTGCTTGTAGCGGATCTTCACCGTCATGAGCTCGCCGGTGTCGGCGGCCGGGCTCAGGCTCGGGGCGTTGTCCTGGTACTTGAGCGGATCGACGCCGCTGCGCCCCGAACCGACGGGCACGACCTCGTAGAGCGCGGTGACGGAGTGGCCGGCACCGATCTCACCCGCGTCCTTGCTGTCGTCGTTGAAGTCGGTGTGCGCGAGCTTGCGGTTCTCGTAGCCGATCAGGCGGTACGAGGCGACCTCCTTGGGGTTGAACTCGACCTGGATCTTCACGTCCTTGGCGATCGTCACCAGGGTCGAGCCACCCTCTTCGACCAGCACCTTGCGCGCCTCGGCGATCGAGTCGATGTACGCGTAGTTGCCGTTGCCCTTGTCGGCGAGCTTCTCCATCGTCTCGTCCTTGAGGTTGCCGGTGCCGAAGCCCAGCACGCTCAGGAACACGCCCGAGGCCCGCTTGCGCTCGATGAGCTCCACCAGCGCGCTCTGGCTGGTGGTGCCGACGTTGAAGTCACCGTCGGTCGCGAGGATGACGCGGTTGATGCCGCCCTCGATGAGGTTGCGCTCGGCCAGGCGGTAGGCCAGCTCGATGCCGGCGCCGCCGTTGGTCGAGCCGCCGGCGGACAGTCGCTCGAGCGCCGCGCGGATCTCGGCCTTGTCGCTGGTGGGCTCGAGCACCACGCCCGAGGCGCCGGCGTAGACCACGATCGCGACGCGGTCCTGCTTGCGCACGCCGTCGACCAGCATGCCGAGCCCGCGCGTGAGCAACGGCAGCTTGTCGGGGCTGTTCATCGAGCCCGACACGTCGAGCAGGAACACCAGGTTGCGCGCGGGCACCTCGCCGGCGTCGATGACCTTGCCCTGCAGGCCCACGTGCACGAGCAGGTGCTCGTCGTTCCACGGGCAGCTCGAGACCTCGTGCGTCATCGAGAACGGATCGCGGCCCTCGGGCGCGGCGTAGTCGTAGTCGAAGTAGTTGACCAGCTCCTCGATGCGCACGGCGTCGGCCGGCGGCAGCTGTTGGTCCTGCAGGAACCGCCGCATGTTGCTGTACGACGCGGTGTCGACGTCGATGGAGAAGGTCGAGCGCGGATCGTCGGCGACGGTGACGAACGCGTTCTCGGCGATCGCCCCGTACTGCTCGTGGCTGCCGACCTCGTCGCCCGGCGGCGGCGCCCAGGCACGGCCGCCGCTGCCCTTGGCGAACATCCCGGGGTGCGCCGCCGATGGGGCCGGCTCGGCCTTGGCGGCATCCGCGGGCTTGGGCCGCGTCGTGGTCTCGCGGGTGCGGTCGTCGGCGGCGGGAGCGTCGGTGCGCGGTGGCGTTGCGGCCGGCTGCGCCGCGGTGGTGTCGTGGACGCCGAGCGCCGAGGTGTTCGCGCGGGCGATCGGGCGCGCGGCCTCGCTGCGCGCCGCGCTGGCCGTCTGGGCGCCAGCGGGTGCGTCACCGGCCGCCTCGCTCTGGGCCGCGTCGCCCGGTGTCGCTGCGCCCGTCGCGGTCGGGGCCGGTGCGCCGCGATCGCAGCCGGACACGGCCAGGCCCCCGGCGAAGAGCACGAGCATCGAGCGGGACAGGACGGAGCGCGGGCGGCGGGTCATCGCGTCGCCTGGCAACGAACGTCCGCGCACTTCGATCTCGCGCGCGCCCGCGCCCGCGCTCGGTCCGGCGGTCCCGTGCCCGGCCGCACCGGGGCACGGGACGCGTCGGTCGTGCGGTCACCTCGCTCAGCCGCGCTTGGCCGCGAGCGCCTGCGCGGCCTCGACCAGGCCCACGAACTCGGCGCGATGGCCCTCGCCGTCGCGACCCAGCGCACCGCGGGCGAGCTCGAGGATCTGCGCCCAGCTGGCCTCGCCCTTGTGGTGGCTGTCGCGCAGCAGCAGGCCGAACTCGGCGACCGCAGCGGCGAAGCGATAGTCGTCCGAGGTCTGCGGCAACGCGACGCCCGCGGCCGCGATGCGGGTCGACAGCTCGCGACTCTCGTCGCCGGTGGGCTGCTTGTAGCGCAGCTTCACCGTCGCCAGCGCGGTGTCGGCCTTGGCGCGCTCGGTCGGCACGATCTCGTACAGCGCGGTCACGCCGTGGCCCGCACCGATCTCACCCGCGTCCTTGCGGTCGTCCTCGAAGTCGCGGTCCGCGAGCACGCGGTTCTCGTAGCCGACCAGTCGATAGCTCTCCACGCGCGCGGGGTCGAACTCGAGCTGGATCTTCACGTCCTTGGCGATCGTCACCAGGGTCGAGCCGGCCTCCTGGACCAGCACCTTGCGCGCCTCGTCGATCGAGTCGATGTAGGCGTAGTTGCCGTTGCCCTTGTCCGCGAGCATCTCCATGGTCGAGTCCTTGAGGTTGCCGCTGCCGAAGCCGAGCACGCTCAGGAACACGCCCGAGGCGCGCTTGGCCTCGATCAGCTCCACCAGCGCGGACTGCTCGGTGATGCCGACGTTGAAGTCGCCGTCGGTCGCGAGCACGACGCGGTTGATGCCGCCGGGCACGAAGCTCTTCTCCGCCAGCCGGTAGGCCAGCTCGATACCGGCGCCGCCGTTGGTGGAGCCGCCGGCCTGCAGCCGGCCCATCGCGGCCATGATCTCGGCCTTGTCCGCGGTGGACTCGAGCACGACGCCCGAGGCGCCGGCATAGACCACGATCGCGACGCGATCCTCGGGGCGCAGCGTGTCGACCAGCATGCCCAGGCCGCGCTGCAACAGCGGCAGCTTGTCGGAATCGTTCATCGAGCCCGACACGTCGAGCAGGAACACCAGGTTGCGCGCGGGCACCTCGGCGGCGGCGATCTGCTTGCCCGCGAGGCCGATGTGCACGAGCTGGTGGCCCGGCGCCCACGGGCAAGGGCCGACCTCGCTGTGCACCGAGAACGGCACGTCGCCGTCGGGCTGCGGGTAGTCGTAGTCGAAGTAGTTGACCAGCTCTTCGATGCGCACGGCGTCGGCCGGCGGCAGCGCGCCGTCGCGCAGGAACCGGCGCACGTTGCTGTACGACGCGGTGTCGACGTCGATCGAGAAGGTCGAGGTCGCGTCCTCGGCCGTCCGCTGGAACACGTTCTCGACGATGGTCGCGTACGACTCGCCGCCGCTGCCCTGATCCATCTCCGCCGACCGGCGGCCGGTCGGCGCCGCCACGCGGTACTCCTCGCGCTTGGCCTCGGACTTCGCCTCACCGTGGCGGGCGATCGGGGCCTCTTGCGATCCCGAGACGGCGTGGTCGAGCTTGGCGTCGCAGGCCGAGCTCAGCGTGAGGGTGGCGAACAGGACGCGGGCGAGGCGGTGGCGTTGCATTCGCAGGCTGCAGACGACCCAGGGCCCGCGGCGGTTCGGCGACTTCGGTCATGGTTCGTCCTGGGATCGGTCGTGCTGCAGTCGCGGTTCACTGCACCAGCAGCGCGACCCCGAGCACGGCCAGCGCCGCGCCGACCAGCGCGCCTTTGCCCACGCGCTCGCCGTGCAACCACACCGCCAGCGGGATCACGAGCAACGGCTGCACCGCCATCAGGCTCGCGGCCACGCCGGTGGCGGTGTTCTGCGCCGCGAGCAGCGACAGCGCGACGCCCAGGAACGGCCCGAACGTGGCGCCCAGGCTCGCCAGTCCGAGCGCCCGCCGATCGCGGATCGCCGCGCCCACGGCCGGCCACGCGCGCGCGGCCGTGACCATCACCGCGAAGGCACCCAGGCCCACGATCACGCGGATCTGCGTCGCGGCGAACGGGTCGTAGTCGCCCATGCCGTGCTTGGCCAGCACCAGGCCCGAGGCCTGGCCCAGCGCGCCGCCCAGCGCCAGCACCACGCCGCGCGTGAGCGCACCGCGATCGCGCAGGCCGTCTTGCGCGTCCTGGGCCCGCCGCTCGCGGATCGCGATCGCGATGCCGGCCGTGGTCGCGGCCATGCCCGCGAGCTGTCGCGCGTCGAGCTGCTCACCGAGCGCGAGCCAGCCCAGCAGCGCGGTGATCGGTGGCGCGCTGGCCATCACCAACGAACCCAGGCGCGGACCGATCAACACGAACGCGCGGAACAGGCACAGATCGCCGAAGGCGAAGCCCGCGAGTGCAGACGCGGTCAACCACGTCCACGCATGCGCGCTGGCGTCGAACGGCAGCGCGTGGCCGCGCGTGAACAGGCCCCACAGCGCCAGGTACACCAGCGCGATGGGCATGCGCACGAAGTTCACCGGCAGTGCGCCCACGCGGCGGCTCGCGGCGGCGAACCAGATGCTGGTGAACGCCCAGCACAACGCCGTGCCGAGCGCGGCGAGCTCACCGACGAGCGCGATCATGCGGCGGCCGGATCTTGCGGCACCGCGCGCGCGCGCGCCAGGCTCACGGATACAGCGCGAAGCAGTAGATGCCGCCGTAGCCGCCGCCGGCGCCGACGGTGTAGTCGCCGGGCTGCGGACCGCCCTCGGCCATGATGTTCACGCCGGGCGCGCAGCCACCGGCGTCGTGCTCCGAGATCCAGTGCCGGCCGTTGTTGGCGCTGCGCGGCCAGCTGTGACCCACGCGCGGGATGCCCTCGCTGCCGACGTCGCCCGCGGCCGCCGTCCAGTCGTTGCAGGTCGAGCCCTGCATGAGCATGCCGTTGCCGTCGCTGCCGGTCAGCGTGTCGTGGTTGTCGACCGGGCGCATCGTCGGATCGGGCTGATGGTTGGGCACGCCGTCTTCGTTGGGCAGATCGTCGGCGATGACGGGATCGGCGTCGGGGCGCTCGCCCATCAGGCCGGCCTTGTCCATCGCGACGACGCGACCGAGGCGGTCGTACCACGGGCCCTCGCCGATGCGATCGATGGCGTTGACGGGGTTGCCGTCCTCGCCCTCGCTCGCGCTGAGGAACGCGCGCCACTGCTTGGCCGCGGCGCCGGGCATGCTCTGCTCCGCGATCGCGGCGCAGATGAGATCCGCGCCGCGCAGGCCCGCACCCGCGCCGCGCTCGCCGTAGCGCAGGTCGCCGCCGAAGCCTGCGTCGCTGCCGGAGAGCTCCTGCATCGCGCGCAGGCTGGTGACGAAGAAGCTGAACGGCTCGGTCGGGATGCCACCGCTGCTGCTCGAGTCGCCGCCCGAGTCCGCCGCGCTGGTGCCGTCGCTGCCGCCGCTGCTGCCCTCGTCGGTGGTCGACATGGTAGTGGTCGAGACCGTGGTGCTCGCGCTCGCGTCGGTCGCGGTGGTCGAGCCCGAGCCGCTCGCAGAACCACTGCTGCCGGTGCTGCTCTCACCGGCGCCGGGCTCGGGATCGCCGCAGGCGGTGGTCACGGCGGCAAGGGCGATCGAGGCGAGGCGAAGGCGAGGCAAACGTGCAAAGCGCATGGTCGAGGGCCCTACGGTAGCCCGCGCCTGCGCGCGGCGGCCAGCATCGCTGCATGCGTGCGACGAATTGGGTCGCGCGCGTGCGAGCGGAGTCGCGCCTCGACCGCTCGTCGTGAGGTAAGCCGACTCACGCAGGCCACAGTGGTGATCGTGGCTACGCCGTCCGTGCAGCCGTCGCGGCGGTGCATGTTACGCTGGCTGCACGATGCGGACGCGATCGCTTCGCCACCTCGCACTGCTGGCGACTCTGACTTGCGCGGGCGCGCTGTCGGCTTGTGCTGGCGGCACCGATCTCGCGACCTCGTCGCTCAGCGGCACCGGCAACGACAGCGTCGCGTCGGTCACGATGACCGCGACCGACGGCACCACCGGCGTCGACTCGACCTCGACCGCCGGCAGTGCGGACGCGTCCGCGAGCGACTCGTCCAGCGGCGGTGCGGACAGCAGCACCACCGGAGCCGGTTGCGAGGACGAGATCTGCAACGGACTCGACGACGATTGCGACGACATGGTCGACGAGGGCTGCGACTGCGAACCCGAGGCGACGCAGTCGTGCTACTCGGGCCCGCGCGGCACCGCCGGCGTCGGCGTCTGCGTCGAAGGCACGCAGATGTGCGCCGAGGGCAGCTGGGGCCTGTGCGAAGGCGAGGTCACGCCCATCGACGAGGCCTGCAACGGCATCGACGACGACTGTGACAACGAGGTCGACGAGGGCTTCGGCACCGAGCAGTGCGGTCAGGGCATCTGTCAGGTCACGCTCGAGACCTGCGTCGACGGCGTGCCCGGAGGCGACTGCGTGCCGGGTGATCCGCTCGCGCAGGAGATCTGCGGCAACGGTCTCGACGACACCTGCGACGGCACCGTCGACGAGGACTGCGACTGCAACGACGGCGAGACCCAGTCGTGCTACGGCGGTCCCAACGGCACCCAGGGCGTGGGCCTGTGCGCCCCGGGCACGCAGACGTGCGCCGGTGGCCAGTGGCCGGCCGAGTGCGACGGCGACGTGCTGCCCGGCGCCGAGATGTGCGACGGCCTCGACAACGATTGCGATGCCGCCGCGGACGAGAACGATCCCGGCGGTGGCGGTGCGTGCAACACCGGGCTCGTGGGCGTGTGCGCCCAGGGCCACATCCACTGCAACGGTGGCTCGCTGACGTGCACGCAGGACGTGATGGCCGGCGCCGAGACCTGCGACGGCCTCGACAACGACTGCGACACCGGCGTCGACGAGGGCAACCCCGGCGGTGGCGGCATGTGCAACACCGGTCTGCCGGGCATCTGCTCGAGCGGCACCAACCAGTGCCAGGGCGGCGCGCTGCAGTGCGTGCAGAACCAGCAGGCCGGCACCGAGGTCTGCGACGCGCTGGACAACGACTGCGACGGCAGCAACAACGAGGGCAACCCCGGCGGCGGCCAGGGCTGCAGCACCGGGCTGCCGGGCATCTGCTCCGCGGGCACGACCAACTGCTCGGGCAACTCCATCGTGTGCAACCAAAACCAGGCCGCCGGCGTGGAGGTCTGCGACGGCCTCGACAACGACTGCGACACCGGCGTCGACGAGGGCAACCCCGGCGGCGGTGCGGCGTGCTTCACCGGCATCCCCGGCTCGTGCTCGGTCGGCGTGCAGGCGTGCTCGGGCGGCGCGGTCGGCTGCCAGCAGACGGTGTTCCCGTCGGCCGAGATCTGCGTCAACGGCATCGACGAAGACTGCGACGCGACCGCCGACGACGGCTGCGGCTGCGCGCACTCGCTGTGCGTCAACTCGACCGCACTCGCCAACGGTTGCTCGAGCTGTGTCAGCGAGGTCTGTGCGGTCGATCCGTTCTGCTGCGCGAGCGCATGGGACTCGATCTGCATCAACGAGGTCGCGACCATCTGCGCCGACTGGTCGTGCACCACCTGCGCGCACTCGCCGTGCTTGCAGGGCGGCGCGCTGGTCAGCACCTGCGACACCGGCCCGAACTGCGTGTCGACGATCTGCGCCACGGATCCGTTCTGCTGCTCGACCTCGTGGGACGCGCTGTGCGTCGGTGAGGTCGCGAGCCTGTGCGGCATCACCTGTTGAGCCGCGGACGCTTCGCTCGGAGCCGGCGCGCGCCGGCTCCGATCACTCCGTCGTGGGCTCGCGGTCGGCGTAGCGCCAGCGCGTGCGGCCGATGATCATCGTCGGGATGCCACCGGCCAGGCCGACGGCGCCCACGCCGAGCAACGCGAGGCCGGGGATCCGCGTGCTCTTGGGGATCGCGAGGATGGCCCCGCCGATGGCGCAGCCGATGCCGATGCCCAGCAACACCGCGCCCACGATGCGCAGGCCCTTGCTGCCCGGTCGCACCTCGAGGGTCACGTCGCCCTGGCGATCGGCGAGCGTGAACTTGCGCGAAGCCGTCCACATCGCGCCCTCGCCGGTGGCGAGGAAGAACTCCTGCGCGCGCGTGCCGTCGATGGGGCGATCACACGGTGCTGCGCACACGCTGCGGAAGTTCATGCCGTACATCGAGCTGTAGTAGCCGCTCGCGACGATCTCGCCCTGCACCTCGTAGAGCGTGACCGGGCGGTCGCGCAGCAGCGACAGGTGCACGCGCGGTCGTCCGAGCACGGGCGTGCTCGGCTCGGGCGTCACCGCCGGACGTGCCGGCGGTTCGGTCGGCGGCGTGCCACCGCGGCGCACGTCGGCGACGTCGTCCCACGGGATCTCGCGGCGCTCGCCGGTGCCGTCGAGCAGGATGACCACGCGGGTGTTGGGCAACAGTTCGATGATGCGGCCACGCACGAAGCCGCCGCCGCGCAGCTCGACCTCGTCGTCGCCGAGCACCACCGGTGCGCTCGCCGGTGTCGGCGTCTCGCTCGCGGGCTCGGTCGCAGTGGGGGCCACGGTTGCAGGCGGCGTCGTCTCGGGGGCCGGCGCGCGCGCGTGGGCCGGCGCAGCGATCGCGGTCGAGACGGCGAGCGCGGTGATCACGGCGAGCGGAGTCGGTCGCATGACGGTGCAATCGATATCACGGTTGTGTCATCGTTCGGGCTCCGCGCCGCGCTGGCGTCGCGCGCACCGTGGCCGCGCTCGCGTGGCGATCGGCGCCCGCGGCCCGCTGGCGCCGCAACGTTGCGCCGCCGCGATCGAAGCACTATACCGGCGCGTGCCCAACGGTGATCTCGGGTTGCCGCCAGGAATCCGGGCACATCCCGTTCGCGTCGAGGTCACTGCCATGACCGATGTGCACGACACCGCCCCCGCCGAGCCCTTCGCGGCCGAGCGCCCCGACGCGACCGTGCGTCCGGGCGACACGCAGGTGGTGCTCGAGGTCGACCTCGCGGCCGAGCGTCCGACCCACACGCTGCACGGCCTGCGACCCGATCGCGCCTCGCGGCGCATCGCGATCGCCATGGGTGTCGTCGCCGTGGCGATCGTCGCCGTGTTCGCGTTCGTCGGCGACGACGAGACCCCGGCTGCCGAGCCCGAGCACGCCGGTGCGGTGGCGCGGCTCGAGCCGCAGCTGCGCGCGCCGATGGACGGGGCCCTGGCCCAGATCGAGGCCATGCGCGCAGAGCCGATCACGCTCGCCGCGATCGCGGCGAACCAAGGCAGCGACGGTCGCCGCCGCGCGACCCGCTCGAGCGCGGGATCGTCGACCGCCCGCGCCGTCCGCCCCGCCCGCGGCACCAGCTCCCGCACCGCGGGCGATCGCGATGCCGTGCTCGCCCGACCCGTGCCGCCGCCGCCCGAGCAGCCCCCGGCCGCGCCGCCGCAGCCCCGCGAGCGCCCGGGTCTGCCCGGCGTCGCCGATCTCGAGGACGCCGAGGTCGCGCCGGACGAGGGCGAGTCCGCGGCGCCGTCCTGACCGCGCTCGCACCGGCGCGGCTGCAACGCGCGGCGTGCTCGTGACGCGCCGCACGATCGCGACGCCTGCCCGACGGCGCTGCGGCGGCTTCTCAACCGCCGTGCTTGGCCCGAGCATGGGCCCGGCATGACCCGACATCTCCGCTCCCTGATGGACTTCTCCGCCGCCGACGTCACGCGCGTGCTCGACCTGGCGCAGGCGGTCAAGCGCAACCCCGGTGCCTACACCACGCGCTTGGCCGGCAAGTCGATCGCGATGATCTTCGCCAAGCAGTCGACGCGCACGCGCGTGTCCTTCGAGGTCGGCATCCACCAGCTCGGCGGGCAGGCGTTGTCGCTGTCGACCTCGGGCGGCACCGGCATGCAGATGGGACGCGGCGAGACCGTCGAGGACACCGCGAAGGTGATGTCGCGCTTCGTGCACGCGATCGTCATCCGCACCTTCGGTCAGGATCAGATCGACGGCCTCGCGCAGTACGGCAGCATCCCGATCATCAACGCGCTGACCGACATGTACCATCCGTGCCAGGCGCTGGCCGATCTGCTGACCGTGCGCGAGAAGCTCGGCACGACCGCGGGCAAGAAGCTGGTGTACGTCGGTGCGGCCAACAACGTCTCCAACTCGCTGATGCTCGCGGGTCCGCGCAGCGGCATGGACGTCGTGGTCGCGTGCCCCGACAGCCTGCGGCCCAACCCCGCGGTGCTCGAGCGCGCGCAGGCCGACGCCAAGGCCGCCGGCACGCAGGTCGGCGTCGACACCGACCCCATGCGCGCGGTCAAGGGCGCCGACGTCATCTACACCGACACCTGGGTCAGCATGGGCGAGGAAGAGCAGGCCAAGGCGCTCATCGCCAAGCTGCACGGCTTCACCGTCAACCGCGCGATGATGGAGGCCACCGGCAGGGACGCGCTCTTCATGCACTGCCTGCCCGCGCACCGCGGCGAAGAGGTCGAGGCCGAGGTCATGGACGGCAAGTGGTCGGTGGTGTTCGACGAGGCCGAGAACCGCCTCCACGCGCAGAAGGCCGTGCTGCTGCTGCTGCTGGGGGGCGAGTCGTGGAGCTGAGCCCGGGCGAGCTCGCGCCGCGCTACGCGGCGATCCTGCGCGACTGCGTGCCGTTTCTGGTCACGTATCCCGGCAACCACGCCGCGCTGGACCTCGCGCCGCTGGGGCTGCCGCTGCAGCCCCAGCACGTCTACGATCCGACGCGGCTGTCGAGCCGCCACGTCGTCGACGGGCTGCACTACCTCGACGCGTTCTCGTTCGGCGGGCAAGAGATGCTGATGCCGCGTTGGGTGCTGTTCGACTGCGGCGAGTTCCCCGGCATCGTGTTCGGCTTCGGCCGCCACGCCAGGGATCTGGGCCCCGATCTGCGCAAGGCCTACCGCGTCGACGCGGCCGAGCACGACGACGTGTTCGTGCCGCTGTCGATGTGGGTCGCGATCCGTTGCGCCGAGGACGGGGCGTGGTTCGGCCACAACCTCTCGTCGTGCAACTACGTGACCTCGACCGAGGCGCTGCCGGGCATGGGCACGATCACGAAGATCTACGGCATGCGGCTGGCGCGGCTGGTCAAGCAGTACGGCGCGACGCAGTGGGCCAGCAACAGCCTCGGGCTGCACCTGTCGCTGGGCGACATGAAGCTGCTCAACGCGTACACGCCCGCGCACACCCACGTCGAGTCGTTCACGTACCGGATCGACGTCGACTGGGATCGTCTGGTCGCGCCGCTGCGACCGGGCTGGCGCCGCGAGACCAGCGGCGGTGATCGGCACGTCGACGCCGACGACGGCGCGGCGATCCAGGCGCTGCACCACGACATCGAGCGTGGCGGTCGCTTCCGCCTGGTCCGGGTCGAGGCCCGCGGCGACAGCACCGAGACCCAGCGGCTGTGGATCGAGACGCTGTCGTGACGCGCGCGTGTCACTCGCCGAAGGCCCGCACGAGCACGAAGCCGTCCGGGCCCTCGCCGAGCCGACGCGCGATGTGATCGACCAGCGTGGAACGGCGGCGGCGCCAGAACCCCGCGAGGGTCTCGCCGTCGACGTCGTCGAGCGCCGTGATCCACTCGCCCAGCGCCCGCAGCGGCCGGGCCAGCCGCGGCACCGCGATGGGATCGTTGCCGTGGCGCGGTGCGATCGCGTTGATGTGGAAGTTGCGGCTGCGGAACAGGCTCGGCTCGGCGGGGTCGCGCGGCTCGATCACCACGAACAGCGTGGTCGCGGGCTCGGGTCCATCGGGCCGCGGTCCGGCGTTGGCGTCGCGCAGCTGCAGGCACACGAAGCCGAGGCGATCGGGATCCGCGGCGGTGTCATCGTCGTGCGCGAGCGCGGCGTGCTCCGACGTCAGCACCCGCGCGCGGCGATCGTCGGCGCCGTGTTGCATCGCGTCGAGCGCGAGGTTCTGCACCAGCCCCGAGGTCAGCACCACGAAGGCCTTGAGCGGGCGCAACGCGGTGTGCTCGGCCAAGAGGATGCGCTTGCTCTCCCAGAAGTAGTCCTCGCGGAAGAGGTTCTGCTGGTAGTAGAAGCGGACCATCCGCAGCAGGTCGTCGAACATGCGGCCGTGGTGCTGCGCGTACTGCTGCCGCGCGGTGGTCTCGTCGGCGCCACCGAGGATCGCGGCAGCGGTGCGGGCTGCGTGCCAGCCCGAGTGCAGCGCGAGCATGACCCCGGTCGAGAGCACCGGATCGATGAAGCCGGCCGCGTCGCCGATCGCCATCCAGCCGGGGCCGCTGCGCTCGCGCATGCGGTAGCTCCAGTCGCGCTCGCGTCGCACCGGCGTCACGCGGCGCGCGCTCGGTCCCAGCACGCTGGCGATCGCGTCGCAGCCCGCGAGCTGGGCGTCGAAGTCCGGCCGCGCGGCGCTGCGGCGCGGGCTGCCGTCCGCTTCGGTGTCGAGCTGGACCACGCCGACCGAGGTCGCGGTCGGCGACAGCGGGAACATCCACCACCACTGCTGCGGCTGGGCCACGAACAGCGCCTGCTGGTGCCGCGGCGGCGCCAGCCGACCGGCGTGTTCGAAGTGTGCCCACAGGGCCTGGTGCTGCAGGCCCGGGATCGCGTCGCGCAGGCCGAGCGCGCGCCCCAGCAGCGCCGACTGCCCGGTCGCGTCGAGCACCAGCCGCGCGTGGATCGTGCGAGCGTCGCGATCGTCGGCGCCGCGCCAGCGCACGCCGACGGCACGCTCGCCGTGCCACAGCACCGACTCGACCCGCGCGTGCTCGCGCACCTCGGCCCCGCAGCTGCGCGCGTGCGCGAACAGGATCGCGTCGAAGCGCGCGCGATCGACCAGCCACGCCGCGTCGTAGGCGTCGCTGTCGGCGAACCACAGATCCCAGCGCGGCGTGCGGCCCCAGTCGACGAGCGTGCTGCCGGTCTTGCGGCCGAAGCCCGCGGCCTCGATCGCCGGCAACACGCCGAGGTCGGACAGGATCGGGATGATGCCGGGCAGCAGGCTCTCGCCCACGTGCGCGCGTGGGTGTGTGCCGGCCTCGAGCAGGCACACGCGCACGCCGCTGCGCGCGAGCTTGGCCGCCGCGGTCGCGCCCGCGGGGCCGCCACCGGCGATGACGACGTCGACGTGCTCCGCGGTCGCGCTCATGGGTCGCCACACTCCGGCGGCAGCTCGCCGTGCCACACCGGCACGCCCGCGCGCGCCAGCGACTCGCGCAGCGCCTGCGCCTGCGCGCGTTGCCAGTCGTCGCTGCGGGCGTGGCGGTAGCGCGGCGCGTCGAACAGCGGGCCCGCGTCCTGCTCGCCCTCGAGCGTGCCGATCGCGACGCCGGCGTGCGCGTGCTGCAGCGCCTCGCACAGCGCGTCGATGGGCCCGGGCAGCAGCGGCTGCACCACCGCGAAGGTGCGCAGACCCGCGGCCGCGGCGTCGCGCAGCAGCTGCACGCGGGCGGCGACCGTGGCCGCGCGCGGCTCGAAGTGCGCGCGCACCTCGTCGTCCGCGGTCGGCAGCGACACGCCGAGCCAGGCCCGCGGCAGCGCCTGCAGCAGCGCCAGGTCGTCGCGCACCAGATCGCTACGCGTGAGCACCAGCGTCGGCCACGGTCGCGACGCGGCGGCGATCACCTCGAGGCAGAGTCGCGTGAGCCGCAACCGCCGCTCGATCGGCTGGTAGGGATCGGCCACGATGGGGCACAGCTTGATCGGCCGCGGTGGCAGCTGCTCGAGCTCGCGCTGCAGACACGACGGCGCGTCCTCGCACGCGTCGACCCACGTGCCCCAGGGCTCGTCGCCGGCGGGCTGCAGCAGCGCGCGCCACGGTTGCCAGCGCGACTGCGCGTAGCAGAAGCGGCAGCCGATGGTGCAGCCGCGGTAGGGGCTGAGCGCGTAGTGATCGCCGCAATCGTGCAGCGCGCGGCCGCCAGCGACGCTGCGCACGCGCGGGCGCGCGGCACCGAGGCGCGCGCGGGCGATCGCATCGCGTTCGCGCGTCGCGACGTGGGCGGCGACCGCCTCGCACGCCGCGATGGCTTCGCCGGCGCTCGGCTCGCGCACCGAGGTGCCGGCGAGGTGGCCCACCGCGAGCTGCTCGGTGAACACGCGGTGACCGTGGGCGGCCGCGCGCGGCACCAGCTCGATGGACAGCGGCCGACCGTCGAGCGTGCACTGCAGCACCAGCCCGAGATCGGTGCGCAGCGCGAGCCAGCGCAGGCCCGCCGCGATCGCATCGCCCGGGCGCAGCGGCGCGAGCAGGTCGAAGGCGAGGGCGCCCATCGGGTCGTCGAGCGTCATCGAGCCCGTGGCGACAAGGCTAGCAGGGACGGTTCACGCGGGCGCGCGCGCCGACGCTGCGCTATCGTGCCGTCATGGTGCGTGCAGAGCTCGCGGTCGCGGCCGCGTGGGGGTCCGCCTTTGCATGGCTGTGCCTGGCGCTCGCGTGCGCGCGGCCGGGCGCGCCCGCGCCGGCGGTGGTGCCGTCGCCGTCGCCCGTCA
>JAIBBS010000283.1 GCA_019694555.1 Nannocystaceae bacterium | reverse complement strand
GCCGTCGCTGCCGCCCTGACTCGCGGCCGCGCCGCTGCTGCTCGCGGGCACGTCGACGTCGCCGCCCGAGCCGTCGCCGCCACCGCTGCTGCTGCCGTCGGCCGCGGTGTCGCCGGTGCTGCCGCCGCCGGTGTCGCCCGCACCGCCGGCGGTGGTGCGATTGACGACGTGGGCATAGCCGCGGGTCTGTGCGTCGAAGATCTCGATCGAGCGATCGATGATCGCGTCGAGCAGGACCTTCTCGCCCTCGCTGAGCACGTCGTCGGGGCGCGTCACGAGGATGAACGAGACGTCGAAGTCGTCGGGCGCGTCGACCCACGACGGCATGCGCGGGCCCTCGGCCGCGATGACGTCCTCGATGGTGATGTCGCGCCGCGTCGCGGTCACGGTGTAGCTGTCGGCGTCGAACAGGAAATCACCCGGCGCGGCGCAGCTGCCGTCGCCGGCGGCGGAGTCGATGCAGTTGCTGGGGTTCTCCAGCAGGAACCACGGCTCGACCTCGTCGGGCGGCAGCAGGCCCATGAGGTACAGATCGAGGTCGCTGTACTCGTAGATGTCCTGCTTGAGCGCGGTGAAGGTGCCGTCGCCGTTGTCGACCCAGTCGTGGCCCTGCACCGGTGAGCCGGCGGAGTCGAGGTAGAACGACCAGTGCGCGTTGGCGCGGCCGAGCATGCTGCGGCTGGCGCCCTGGCCCTGATCGAACGACACGAACGCGAGCCAGGCGTGGCCGAGCTCCTGGCCGAACACCAGCGAGATGTAGTTGTCGCTCACGCCGCCCGGATCGCCGCCGAGGTAGTGGGTCCAGCGGTTCATGTGCAGAAAGCCGTAGACCTGGCTGTTGGGCGTGTCGTCGAAGTAGCCGTTGCCGTCGTCGGGGATGACCAGGTCCTCGGGCGCGATGTGCTCGTAGCCGATGCCGTGCACGTCGTTGGCCACGGCCTGGTACAGCGCGCCGATCGGCGGCGGCAGATCGAAGGTCGTGAACATGACCAGGAACTGGCTGTCGTCCTCGTGCACCGCGAGGAAGCCGGCCTCGACGTCGCCGTAGGCGGCCAGGAACGGATCGCGCTCGAACCAGTTGCCGTGCTCGATGGTCTGGTCGACGTCGTGGAACAGCATGTAGCGATCGCGCTGCTCGACGAACTCGATCGGGGCCGCGGCCGCGGTCGCGGGCACGCTCAGCAGCGCGATGGCGACACCGAGGCGAAACGATCGCGGGGGCATCTTGGCATCATCGGCCTGCGGTCGCGGGCGCGTCAACCTCGGCGGCGCGCGAGCGCGGCGGGAGTCGTCGGCGCCCGGCGGGGCTCATGCGCTCGGCGCGACCGCGCCGTGGGGCGCCTGGGCGCGGACGAGCGCGAGCAGGGCGTCGATCCACGCGGGCGTGGTGTTGAGCGAGGGCACCAGCACCAGCGCTTCGCCGCCGGCGGCGCGCCAGTCGGCCTCGGCGCGCATGCCGATCTCTTCGAGCGTCTCGAGGCAGTCGGCGACGAACGACGGGCACATCACCGCCACGCGCGCGACGCCCTGCGCGCGCAGCTGCGGCAGGCGCTCGTCGAGGAACGGGCGGATCCACGGGGTCCGGCCCAGGCGCGACTGGAACGCCACGCTGTAGCGATCCGGCGCCAGCGCCAGCGCACCGGCGAGCGCGCGTGCGGTCGCGAAGCAGTGCGCGCGGTAGCACTGCGCGTTGATCGGCACGATCGCGTCGCAGCAGTCGGGCCGCGCGAGGCAGTGCGTGCCGCTGCGATCACCCTTGTGGCAGTGCCGCTCGGGCTGGCCGTGGAAGCTGAACACCACGTGCTCGGGCGCGTGCTCGGCCAGAAGCGGCCGCGCGAGCGCAGCGAAGGCGGCGATGAAGCCGGCGTCGTCGTAGAAGGGCGGCACCACCCGCAGCATCGGCGTGTGCCAGCGCGCGGCCGCGCGGCGGTACAGCAGCTCGAGCGTCGAACCGGTCGAGCTCGACGCGTACTGCGGGTACAGCGGCACGACGGTGATCTCGACGCAGCCGGCCTCGCACAGGCGATCGAACGCGGCATCGAGCGCGGGTTCGCCGTAGCGCATGCCGAGCTCGACGCGGTGCGTGGGCAGGGCCTGCCGCACCGCGTCGCGCAGCGCCAGCGAGTGGACCAACAGCGGCGAGCCCTCGGGGGTCCAGATCTTGCGATACGCGTGCGCCGATTGCTTGGGCCGGCGCGGCAAGATCACCAGCTCGAGCAGCGCCCGGCGCACCGGCGCGGGGATGTCGATCACGCGCGGGTCGGACAGGAACTGCCGCAGGTAGCGACGCACCTGCGGTGGCTCGGGCGCCTCGGGGGTGCCGAGGTTGCACAGCAACACGCCGCGCGGCGGCGTCGTCGGCTCGCTCACGTGTGCTCGCCCGCGGCGAGGCCCGCGACGCGGTCGAGCACCTGCTGCAGCCGCTGCACCATGCCGGCGGGGTCGGGCACGGTGCCCTCGGCGATGCTGGCCTGGTCGAACAGCAGCTCGATCCACAACGAGGCCTGCGCGTCGTCGGCGTGCTCGGACAGGCGCGTCGCGGTCGCGCGCACGAACGCGTGCTCGGGGTTGAGCTCGAGGATGCGCGGACGCGAGGTGATGTCGCGGCCGGCCATGCGCAGGATCCGTTCCATGTTGCGGCCCAGCGCCGCGTCGTCGTCGACCAGGCACGCGGCCGACTCGCGCAGGCGTCGCGACGCGCGGACGTCCTTGACGCGCTCGCCCAGCACCGCCCGGGCGCGGGCGAACAGCGGCGCGAACGTGGCCTCGTCTGCGGGCTCGCTCGTGGCCGCGGAATCGAAGTCGCCCTTGGTCACGTTGACCAGCGGCTTGTCCTTGTAGCGCTCGAGGTCCTGCACGACCCACTCGTCGACCGCGTCGGTCATGAGCAGCACCTCGAAGCCCTTGGCGCGGCACGCCTCGAGGTGCGGGCTGCGGGCCAGCGCCGCGGCCGACTCGCCCGAGATGTAATAGATCGCGACCTGGTCCGACGGCATGGCGTCGATGTACTGCTGCAGCGAGACCAGGCCGCCGACCGCGTCGGCGCTCTCCGAGAACGCGCGGGTGCTGTCGAAGCGCAGCAGCTCGGTGAGCTGCTCGCGGTGGGCGTTGTCGGTGTGCAGGCCCTCCTTCACGAACACGCCGAACTCGCGCCACAGCTTGGCGTAGGTCGCGGCGTCGTCCTTGGCGGTGTCGGCCAGCAGCGCCAGCGCCTTGCGCGTCAGCTGGCGCCGGATCGCCGCCAGCGCGCCGTGCTCCTGCAGCATCTCGCGCGAGACGTTGAGCGGCAGATCTTCGCTGTCGACCACGCCGCGGAAGAACCGCAGATACGCCGGCAGCAGCTTGTCGCAGCTCTCCATCACCAGCACGCGGCGCGCGTACAGCCGCAGGTGCTTGCTGTCCTCGCCGAACAGATCCATGGGTCGGTGCCCGGGCACGAACAGCACCGACTTGAACTGGATCGGCGCGTCCATGCCGACGTGCAGGCGCGCCAGCGGCTTGTCGCCCGGCAGCACGAAGCCGCCCATCGTGTGGGTGTAGAATTCCTGGTAGTCGGCCTCGCTCAGGTCCTTGGCCGGACGGGTCCAGAACGCCTTGGCGCTGTTGACCTGCTGGTCCTCGCCCGTGCGCGTGCCGCCGCCCTCGTCGCTGACGATGACGATGGGGTGCAGCACGTAGTCGCTGTAGCGCTTGATGATGCCCTGCAGGCGCCAGCGATCGAGGTAGTCCTTGGCGTCGTCGCGCAGCTGCAGCGTGATGCGGGTGCCACGGTGCGCGCGGTCCGAGGGGCCCAGGGTGAAGCTGCCGTCGCCCTTGCTGCTCCAGCGCACCGCGGCGTGGCCCAGCGTGGCCGAGCGCGTGTCGACGTCGATGTGATCGGCGACCATGAACGCGCTGTAGAAGCCCACGCCGAACTGACCGATGAGGTCGAGCTCGGGCTTGCCGCCGCTGCCGCGCTCGGTCGCGCGCTGCAGGAACTCCAGCGTGCCCGAGTGCGCGATGGTGCCGAGGTTCTGCTCGACCTCGGCCGCCGACATGCCGATGCCGTTGTCCTCGATGACCAAGGTGCCGGCGGCGGCATCGATCTCGATGCGGATCTGCGGCGCGGCGTCCTTGTCCTGCAGCTCGGGATCCAGCAGCGCGGCGAAGCGGGCCTTGTCGAGCGCGTCCGAGGCGTTGCTGACGAGCTCGCGCAGGAAGATGTCGCGGTTGGTGTACAGCGAGTTCGTGACCAGCCGCAGCACCGCTGCGACCTCGGCCCGGAACGCGTGGGTCGTGACCGGAATGGCTTCGCTCACGGTCGCGAGGCTAAACCCGCGGCCGTCGCAGTCAACCCCCGCGGCCGGCCCTGGTATCGTCGGGGCCGATGTCGCGTCGGGCCCTCGCCGTGGTCGCGCTGCTGTGGTGGGCCCACGGCTGCGGTGGGCCGGCGTCCGCGCCCCAGGCCGCGCCGGCGCCGGCCGCCGCGCCGGCACCGGACCCCGGCGTCGCTGCGCGCAAGGCCGAGCGCGAGGCCAAGGCCGCGGCCGCGGCGGCGGGCGAGCGCGACCGGATCGCCGCGATCGATGCGATCACCGAGCTGCCGCCGACGCTGCCGCGCAAGCTGCCCGAGGCCTGCGCGGCGATGACCAAGGCGTACGACGACTTCATGCGCAAGACGCTGTCGGGCGACATGAAGACCAAGTGGGAGACCGGCGGCAACGAGATGCAGCTGGCGGTGTTCCGCAAGGAGTGCTTGCAGCGATCGATCCCGGTCGCGGCGTGTCAGTCGGTGGCGTTGGGGCGGCTGCAGCCCGAGCACAAGGACCGGCTGCCGGACGTGATGAAGCGCTGCGTCGACGAGTTCGGCGGCGCCGCGCCGTGATCGATCAGCGTCGCCGCACGAGCTTGCGCTCGTAGCCCAGCCGCAGCGCGCCGCCGGCGAGCACGCCACCCAGGCTCACCGCGCGATCGCCCTCGACCAGACCCACCGGCGCGCGCAGGCCCAGGCCGACCTCGGCGTCGAGCTCGATCCAACCCGCGCCGATCGACAGCCGTGGCCCGCCGCCCAGCAGCGCCTGTCCGCTGACCGCCGTGGTCGCACCGGTCGCGATGCCGCCGGCATCGGCCGCGCCGCGCAGCCGCGCGAGCGCGCCCTGCACCACGATGGTGCCGCCCAGGGCCCAGCGCGGCGCGACGCGGACGCGGCCCGCGGTGCCCAGGCCGAGCGCGAGCTGCCACGCGCGCACGCGACCGGCCTCGCGCCGCGCGACGCCACCTTCGACACCGATGCGTCCGAGCACGGCCGCGTCGCCGAACCATCCCCGCACGTCGAGCTCGCCGCCGAAGCTCGGCAGCGGTGTGCGCTCGAGCGCGCGGCCGCGGACGGTCGCGCCGACCACCAGGCCCAGCGCCCGCGGTCGCGCATCGACGCGACGGCGCACGTAGCCACCGGCGGCCTCGATCGCGGCAGCGCTGGGCGTCGGCGTGGGCGGCAGCGGTGGCGGTCCCGGTGGCGGCGGCAGCAGCAGCTCGAGCCACGACGCCGCGAACAGCTGCGAGATCGCCAGCGCGACCACGCGCTCGCGGCCGGGCTCGTTGCGCGGCAGCGGCACCTGCCGCTCGAGGCGCTTGCGTGTGATCGGATCCGCGATCGCGATCACCAGCGTCGGCGCGCGGCAGCGGATCTCGATGCCCAGCGGCGGGCCGCGGCGGACCTCCTGCGTGACGGCGGCGAGATCGATCGCGAGCAGCCGGCCGACCTCGCGCGCGTCGAGTCCGGGGCAGTCGATCGCGGCGACCTCGATGGGCCCGGTGTCGGCGCGCTCGATCGGCGGCGCGTCGGGGGGCTCCGCGGGCGGCGGCGCGGGCCCGGGATCGACGGTGGGCTCGGGGGGCTCGACACTCGGCGGCGGGTCGGCGCGCGGGAGCTTGCTCGGCGCGGGCTCGCTCGCGGTGGGCTCGCGCGAGGCGGGCTCGCGCGCGGCGGGCTCGCTCGCGGTGGGCTCGCTCGCGATGGGCTCGCGCGCGGCGGGCTCGCTCGGCTGCGACGGCGCGAGCCGCAACGCGAACGCGAGTGCGAGCGTCGCCGTCGACACGGGCACACCGCAGCATACGCCCGCGGCGGCGGTCACGTCACCCCGGCGGCACGAACTCGTCGCACGCCATCACGATCGACGCGAGCGCGCCGTCGAAGAAGCCCGCGTAGTCGGGCTCGCACACCGAGGTCCATGCGCCGTAGTGGAACGACTCGACCCACTGCCGCAGGTGCACCGACGGCTGCGAGCCGCTGTTGTCGTTGGGGTCGAAGGGCGCACACACGCCCTGCGGCAGATCGGAGTCGCCCAGCAGCCCCAGCATGACCACCGCGTCGGGGTTGCCGAGCTTGGCGGTGACCAGCGCGTCGTGCCAGTCGCCGGGCTCACCGGGCGAGGCCAGCGAGTCGTCCTCGTCGGAGATGATCGTGACGATGAGCAGCGCGTCGTCGCGCAGGAAGCCCTCGTTGCACTCGCCCGGCGCCGCGAGGGTGCCCAGCGCGGTGGTGAGCGCCTGCGCCGGACGCTCGGTCGGATCGCCGGTGATGCCGACCGAGGCCATGCACGTGAAGCTGCTGAAGGGATCGGCGTCGCTGGCGTCGAGCCAGCGGCGATCGCCCAGGCCGCAGTCGTTGCCGCTGCCGTCGGTGGCCCGGCCCGCGCCCAACAGCGCGCTGCACGGCTGCGGGCTCCACGGTGCACAGGGCTCGGCGTTGCACTCGCAGTTGCAGTCGGCCGGGCAGTTCGCGTTGCACCACAGCCCGCAGTCGAACGAGTTGAACATCGACTCGTAGCAACCGCCGCCCTCGCCGACGTCGGTGTCGAGCACCATCACGTGGTAGTCCTCGCCCAGCGTGCCCTGGATGGCGGTGATGAAGCCGGGCACGCTGGCGATGAGCTGCTGCTGTTCGTCGAACATCGACGCGGAGTTGTCGACCACGAACACCAGGTCGACCTTGGTGCAGCCCATCTGCGGCACCATGCCCATGACGTCGAGCTTGCCGGCCTCGGTGCTGCCGGCCGAGTCGCCCGAGCCCGCGTCGGTGGTGCCCGACTGCGCCGCGGTGGTCAGCGCCACGGTGGTGCCGGGCAGGCCGGTCGCGCTCGCGTCGGGCTCGCGGGCCTCGCCGCAGCCCAGCGACAGCGCGATGGCAGGGCCATGCCCGCGTCGGAGGACGGCACGCATCCGCACGCGATCACGCTAACACGTCAGCGCAGCTGCGCGAGCATTCGCTCGATGCGGCTGCGGTGCGCGCCGCTGGGGTACTGCGCGAGGTAGTCCTCGCCGGCCTCGCGCGCGGCCGCGGCGTCGCCGGCTTCGGACAGCTCGATCGCAGCGTCGGCTCGCGCGTCCTCGGTCAGCGCACCCAGCGGGGACTTGCGCGCGGCGGTGAGGAACGCCTGCGCCGCCGCGCGGTGACGACCGCGGGCGCGCTCGAGCTTGCCGAGCTGGAACGCGCTGCCGTATGCGCGCGGATCGTCGCCGAAGTCGCGCAGCACCGCGCGCAGGGCCTCGGCGGCCGCGGCTCGATCGCCGCGCAGCATCGCCTCGTCGGCCTGCTGCAGCAGCGTGTCGATCGACGCGGTCGCGACCGGCTCGGGCAGGGTGGGCGCGCGCAGCTTGCTGCGGCTGCGTCCACCGCTGCGCACCGGCTCGACCCGGGCGATCTCGGTCGTCGTCGCCGTCGTCGCGCTCGACTCGAGCCGCAGCTCGTCGCCGGCGCCGAGCATCGCCGCGGTGGTCTCGCCGTCGCGGGCGACGCGGACGCGACCGTGTTCGACCGTCACGCGCACCGCGTCGGGCTCGTGCGTGACCCAGAACGCGGTGCCGACCACCGTCACGTCGACGGTGCCGGCCTCGACCACGAAGCGGCGCGGCAGGCCCGGGCGCACCTCGTAGTGCACGCGGCCCGAGAGCTGCTCGATGCGGATCTCCGCCTGCGTCTGCGCGCGCAGCTCGAGCCGCGCGCCGTCGTGCAGCGTCGCGATCGAGCCGTCGAGCAGTGCCAACGCCGGCGCCGGCGCGACCGGGATCGACGGCGGTGGCTCGAGCGGCGCAGCGAGCTCCTCGGGCGCGGACGTCAGCGCGGCGAGCTCGGCGGGGGCCTCGTCCTGCGGCGCGCGCGTGGCCGCCCAGCCGGCGAGGCCGGCGACCAGCA
>JAIBBS010000067.1 GCA_019694555.1 Nannocystaceae bacterium | reverse complement strand
CACGGGCGGCGGCGCGTCGTCGGGCGTGACGCGCGGTGGCGGCACGCCCTCGCCGCGTGCAGCGTTCTCCTCGCTCGCGTCGTCGCGCGGCGCACTCGCGTCGGTCGCGGGTGCGCCGCCGAGCGCGAGCGCCGTGCACAGGCCGCAGAGCACGGCCGAACGATAGCAGCGAGAGTCGACCGTCGCGCGCAGTTTTGCGATGCTGAGCGCGATGACGAGCCGTGATCGGCCCACGAGTTCGCCGCCGTGCCTCGACGACGGTACGTTCGTCCCCGCGTGTGCGCTCACGCGCCGCGCCTTCGTCGGCGGCTCCGCCACCGCGGCCGCGACGATCCTGGTGGGCTGCGGCCCCGCGGCGATGAAGCCCAAGCCGGTGCCGGCGCCCAAGGACAACGTCGTCGAGATCGACGTCAGCAAGATCCCCGAGCTGGCCACGCCCGGCGGCATGATCGCGGCGCAGCCCGGCGGCATGCGCAAGCCGTTGATCGTGATGCGGCTGGAGAACGCACGCTTCCGCGTGTTGTCGTCGCGGTGCCCGCACCTGGGTTGCACGGTGCGCTGGGACAACGAAGCCCAGTCGCTGAAGTGTCCGTGCCACGGCTCGCGCTTCTCCGACGACGGCAAGGTCACCAAGGGCCCGGCCAAGGCGCCGCTGCGCGAGTACCCCAACCAGTTCGCCGGCAATCACCTGCAGATCGCAGTGCGCGACGACTGATGCCCGTCGCCGGCCGCCACTGCATGATCGAGCTCCACGGTTGCCCGCGGGAGCTGCTCGACGATCTCGAGGCCGTGCGCGCGGCGATGCATGCGGCCGTCGCGGTCGCGCGCGGGACCCTGCTGGGGGAGTGCAACCACCGCTTCTCGCCCCACGGCGTGACCGTGGTCGGGTTGCTCGCGGAGTCCCACATCTCGGTGCACACCTGGCCCGAGCACGGCTACGCCGCCGCGGACGTGTTCACCTGCGGCGAGCACGGCGAGCCCGCTGCGGGCTGCCTGCAGCTGGCGCAGTCGCTCGGCGCGCAGCGTTGGGAGCTGCGCACGGTCGAGCGCGGTCGACCCGGCGCGCTGTCGCATCCGCTCGAACGCGAACCGCCCACGGAGCCCTGACGTGAGCGCGAGCTCGACCGTGCGCGTGGAGATCCGCAAGGACGCGGGGCGCATCGGCGTGACCACCGGGCCGTGGCTGCGGCGCACCCAGATCGCGCGCTTCCTCGGTGTGCCCGATCCCCACGGCCTCGCGCACGTGGTCGATCGTCACGGCGAGACCCTGGGCTGGGGCCTGGTCTCGGCGGTGTCGAGCATCACCGTGCGAATGCTGTCGTTCGAGCCCGAGCGCCCGCCCGACGACTGGCTCGAGCAGCGTCTCGCGGTCGCCTTCGCGGCGCGCCAGCGATCGGGATTGCAAGCGCGCGGAACCACCGGCTACCGCATGGTCAACAGCGAGGGCGACGGCCTGCCGGGTTTGGTCATCGATCGCTACCGCGACGCGTTGGTCGTGCAGATGGGCACCGCACCCATGGCCGCACGCGAGGCCGAGCTGCGCGCGTGGCTCGATGGCGCGTGGCCGGGCCCGATCCACCTCATCGTGCCGGAGTCGAGCGCACGCCACGAGGGACTCGCCCCGACCGAGCGTGGCGAGGGCGGCGGCGTGCTCGGCTTCGACGAGGATGGGCTCGCGTTCGAGGTCGCCGCACCGCCGGCGCAGAAGACCGGGGCGTACTTCGATCAGCGCGACAACCGGCGCTTCGTCGCCGCGCTCGCGCGCGACGACGGTCGCCCGCTGCTCGACATCGGCTGCCACGTCGGTGGCTTTGCGCTGCACGCCCGCCGTGCGGGCGTCGAGGTCGTCGCGCTCGATCGTTCCGCGGTCGCGCTCGCGCATGCGCGGGCCAACGCCGAGCGCAACGGCCTGGGTGACCTCCGCTTCGTGGAAGCCGACATGTTCGAGCCGCTGCGCGACCCGGCGCTGGCGGGCCCGTTCGGCACCATCGTGTTCGATCCACCCAAGCTCGCGGCGCGACGCAGCGACGTGGACCAGGCCCTGGGCGCGGCCTCGCGTGCGGTCGCAGGACTGACGCAGCGCCTCGCGCCCGGCGGACACCTGGTGGTGTGCAGCTGCAGCCACCACCTCGCGCGCGAGCACCTCGATCGCATCGTCGCGTTCGCCGGCGGTCGTTGGGCCCGCGTGGCGGCGCTGGGCGCCGGTGTCGATCACCCGGTCGCGCCCTGCCATCGCGAAGGCGAGTACCTGCGCGTGAACGTCTATCGCCGCGACGCTTGAGCGAGCGTCAGGCCGTGGCCGCGGCGATGTGCTCTTCGCGGATCGAGATGCGATACACGCTGTTCTCGGTCTCGACGTACAGCACGTTGGACTCGGAGGTCGCGAGCACGCGACGCACCGCGGTGGTGACCATGCGACGACCGTTGGGGTCGCGGAAAATCACCATGCCGCGCCCGACCACCGGTTCGGACAACAGATAGCCCTCGTAGATCCGACCGACCGTGGACGTCAGGCCCGACTGGTCCCGCGACGTCCGGATCTTGGTGGCGACGACCGAGAGCACCCTAACGGCTAGCTTATCCCCGGCGGTGCGGGGGCGCCACCGTTGACGCGTCGCCGCCCGCGCCGGCGCGGCGGGACGCAGGGGTCGCGAGGGTCGGCAGCGGCGCGGCCTGCGATGGGTATCGGTCTTGCTTGGCGCCGCCAGTCCAGCGTGCGTTCATGGGGAACGGCCGGATGGCCCATCGAGCTCGCCGACCTCGGACTCGGGCACCCAGCCGGCGATGCCGCCCGACATCCGCGCAAGCACCCACCCCGGGGTGCGATCCACGATGCGCACCTCACTGCCGCCTTGCATCGCGAACTCCACGGTGCGGTGCGAGCCCGGGCCCTCGCGCGCTTCGACGCGATTGCCGAGCACGACGGCCCGCGGTGCCGTGCGATCGGCGCGGAGCGAGAGCGCGTGCAAGGACGCCGTCAGCACCCAAACCCCGCCCAACGACCACAGCAGCGCACGTGCCACCGCGTTGCGGCGCTCGTTCGCGCCGGGGCGCACGGTTTGGGCGCGGCCCCAGGCGAAGAGCGCCAGCGCCACGAAACCGCTCACCAGTGAGAGCCAGCCGACCCCGGGAGCGCGCAGGGTCTCGACGACGAGATCCCACCACGACTGCGGACTGTCGATGATCGCGTTGGTCGTCGCGGCCCGTAGCTCCGCGCGCCGTCGCACGATCGCGAGGTTGGCACGCGCGGCCTCGGCCAACTGCGCGGTCGGGTTGCCGCGGAAGTCGAGTGCCTGCCGCAGGTGGAAGCTCGCGCGTCCCAGCTCGCCCTGCTGCGCGTACGCGGTGCCGAGATCGTACGAGAGCAAGCTGCTGGGCTGGCCCAGCAGCGCGCGCGCACGTTCGTAGTGACTCGCGGCCTCGGGCCAGCGACCCGCGGCGGCCTCGCGATTGCCGGCGGAGAACGCATCGTCCACCGCGTCGGCGTGAACCAAGGCGGGGGTCAGCGTCACCCACACGAGGGCGAGGGGCATTGCGCCCCGGGTGCGGCGCGCGTTCATGCCGACCCCCGCGACAGCGACGAGCGCTCGACCAGGGCCAGCGCGTCGTCGAGCGTGGCGCGGCGCTCGTCGGCGGTGCCTCGCTGCGCCGCGAAGCGGGCGGCGTCGCACCGCTCGAGCAGCGCCTCGAGCGAGCGCACATCCTCGGGCCGAACCTTGCGTTCGTTCAGCAGACGCACGAGCGCAGGTCGCGGCAGGCCCGTGGCCTCCGCGCCGGCGCGCGCGACCGCCAGCTCGTGCAGCAGACTCGCGATCGCGGCGTGGAAGCCTTCGCCGGTCTCCACCGCCGCGGTCGCGGCGTCGATGCGCTCGCGCTGGATCCGCCGCGCGGCCGCACGTCGGCGTGCGGCTTCGTCGGGGCCGAAGCGCCGCCACGCGGCGGTGCCGCCCCAGATCGCGGCGAACAACGCCGGGATCGCGCCGGTTGCCCAGGCCCAGCGGGTCGGCGTCATCCATCGCGTCGGCGGGGCCTCGCGCGGCAGACCGTCGGCCTCGACGATCGGCGCGAACGACTCGACCGTGGGCTCGGGCGTCGCGGTGCTGGACGCCGCGGCGGTCGCCGCGGGCTCGATGCTGCCCTCGACCTCGACCTCGAGCGCCTCGCTGCGCGCGACCTCGTACTTCGCGGTCTGGGGATCGAAGAAGTGCATCGCGATCGCGGGAAGCTCGAGCCTGCCGCCCTGCTCGGGGATCACCAGCAATGCGTAGGTCCTGCGGCCGCGCACGCGATCGACCGCCTGCACCTGCGTGTCGACCTTGGGATCGTAGCGCCGCGCGCCGCGGAGCTCGGGCCACGGTCCGGGATCGATGAGCGCGATGTTGCCTTCGCCCGCGATCTCGATGGTCCACGTGAACGGCTGCCCGGCCTTGACCGCGGTGCGATCGACCTTGGCCTTCACCTCGAAGCGACCGACGTTGTTGGGCGAGAAGGCCTTGGGCTGGCCTTCCGCGGGCAGCGGCTTGACCAGGATCGAGACCGCTGCGCCGCGATCGCGACGCCGTCGGCCGATCGTGATCTCGGGCGCACCCACGACCAGCGTGCCGGCCTTCTGGGGAAACAGCGCGCGCCGCATGCCCGGGCGCACGCGATACACGACCCCGCCGACCTCCTCGACGCTGCCTTCGCCCTCGGGCAGATCGTGGGTGTAGAAGTCGGCGAAGTTCGGCGGGGTCCGCAGCGCGACCGACGAGAGCAGCGAGCGCTCGTAGACGTCGAGGCGGTACTCGATCTGCTCACCCACCCACGCCTCGGTCTTGTCGGTCGCGGCCCACACGAACACGTCGCCGTCGGGCGCCGTCGGCTTGCCCGTGGTCGGGCGCGCCGGCGTCGCGGCGGTGGCCTCGGCGCCGGTGACCACGATCTCGACCACGTTCGAGACCACCTTCTTGCCGCCGTCGTCGACCGCGAACGACAGCGCGTGGGTGCCGGGCTTGAGCGCGATGGCGGTGATCGACATCGAGCTGTGCATCGTGCGGCTCGAGCCGCCGCCGCCCAGCGTGATCTGGAAGCCGGTGCCGCCGCGGAAGCTCTGCGTGACCTCGAACGCGTCGGCCAGGCCCGCGGGCAGCTCGGGCTCGGGCACGTTGCCGCTGCCCTCGCGGCGGACCTCCAGCTCGAGCTCGAGCTCGTCGCCCACGCGCAGCTCGGTGGTGTTGACGCGCAGCTCCGCGACGAGCCCGTCGGCCCGCGCGACGCCCGGCAGCGCCACCGCGGCCGCGAGCGTCCCGAGCACGAAGCGACGGCGATCGCGGTGCATGCTCACCAGTCCTTGATCGGCGTGGTGTTGCGCCCACGCGGGCGGTCGAGCAGGTAGCGATCCTGCTCGTCGAGCTGGTCGAGCGCGCGCTGCAGGTCGGAGCGCTCGAGCGGCTGCGCGGGCGCGGGGGCTTGCTTGGACTCGTCTTGCTTGGATTCGTCTTGCTTGGACTCGTCTTGCTTGGACTCGTCTTGCTTGGATTCGTCCTGCTTGGACTCGTCTTGCTTGGACTCGTCTTGCTTGGACTCGTCTTGCTTGGACTCGTCCTGCTTGGACTCGTCTTGCTTGGACTCGTCTTGCTTGGACTCGTCGGGGCTGCCGCTCTCGGAGCCGCCGGTCTCGGAACCGCCGCTGTCCTCCGAGCCGCCGCCGGTCTCGGAGCCGCCGCTGTCCTCGGAGCCGCCGCTGTCCTCGGAACCGCCGCTGTCCTCCGAGCCGCCCTCGTTCTGCTTCTCCTGCTCTTCCTTCTTCTTCTCCTCGTCGGCCTTGCGCTTGCGCTGCAGCGCGATCTCGAGGTTCCACTTCGCGTTCTCGTGGTCCGGCCGCGCCTGCAGGCACTCGATGTAGCGCGCGATGGCGTCGTCGTACGACTCGGCCTGCAGCGCGAGGTTGCCCAGCTCGTACAGCGCGCTCGCGCGCACCGAGGGGTCGTCGGCCTCGCTCGCGCGGGTGAAGGCGGTGGTCGCGGCCTCGGTGTCGCCCTTGGCCCGCAGCGCCAGGCCGCGATCGAACGCCAGCTCGGGGCGCTCACCCAGCCGCTCGATCGCGCGATCGAACGCGGCCAGCGCGTCGTCGTGCTTGCCGGCCTCGTAGGCATCGATGCCGGCCTCGACGTCGGGGTCGACGCTCGCGAGCTTGTCCGCGAGCCAACCCGCGAGCAGCAGCGCCATCAGGCTGCGACCGACGATCACGGCGCGACCCTCCGTCGCCGCTCCGGCAGCAGCAGCGCGATCGACAGCAGCAGCACCGCCGGGATCACGAAGAACATGTAGCCCTCGTCGCGCAGGATCTCGATGGTCACGTCCCGCCGCGAGCGCGACAGGCCCTCGAGCTGCTCGCGCACCGCGTCGAGCCCGAAGGTGTCGGGATCGACGTGCACGAAGCGGCCGCCGGTGAGCTTGGCGATCTCCTCGAGCAGCGACACGTCGATGCGCGTCATCACGACGTTGCCCTGCTCGTCGGTGACGTAGCCGTCGGGTTCGCCCTTGTCGTCGAACTTCTGCACCGGCTCGCCCGACTTCGACCCGATGCCGACGGTGTAGACGCGCACGCCCAGCCGCGCGGCCTCCTTGGCGACCTCGAGCGGGCGGCTCTCGGTGTCCTCGCCGTCGGTCAGCAGCACGATGGCCTGGTCGTTCTCGGCCGGCGGCACCGACTTGGGATCGAGCGTGGTCGGCTCGCCGTCCTCGCCCGAGGTCACGACGTCGTCGGCGTCGCCACGGCGCGCGTCGACCAGGAACGTCAGGCCCAGCGTGAGCGCGCGACCGATCGCGGTGCCACCGGGCTTCTCGGTGCGGGGGTCGGCGGCCTGCAGGTAGGTCTTGAGCAGGCGGATGTCCGCGGTGACGGGGAAGCCGCGCGCGGCCCCGGCGAACACGACCACGCCGACCCGGTCGCCGCGCCGCGACGCGTCGTCGAGGAAGCGCGCGAGCTCGGCCTCGAGCCGCTCGCTGCGCGACGGGTACACGTCGGCCGCGAGCATCGACTTGCTGTAGTCGACCGCGAGCACCACGTCGAGACCGCTGGCGGGCACGACGTTGGCCTTGCCGCCGTACTGCGGACGCATGAGCGCGCCGCCCAGGCACGCCAACGCCGCGGTCGCGCACACCGCCTGCAGCACGCGGTTGCGCGTGTGCACCGACGACAACAGCCGCGCGACCAAGGGCGCCTGACCCAGGGCCGCACGCGCGCGTCGACGCTGGCGCGCGGCCCACAGCAGCGCTGCGATCGCGAGCGGGATCGCCAGCAGCGACCACCACCAGTCGAGCCGACCCCAGTCGACCGCGTCGAGCGTACCGGTGGTGACGTCGGTCTCGGGCTCGGCCCACGACCACAGCGCGAGCAGGGTCTTCATGGGAACCTCCGCAGTCGCGTGCTGCGCAGCACCAGGTCGGCGAGCAGCGACAGCAACGCCGGCCACAGCAGCCACGCGAACAGCTCGGGCAGCACCGACTGGCCCTCGATCTCCGAGCGCTCGAGCTTGTCGAGCAGGTCCTGGAAGCTGCCGCTGAGCGCGTTCTCGTCGGTCGCGGTGTACGCGAAGCCGCCGGTGGTGGCGGCGACACGTTCGAGCCGCGCGGGATCGACGTTGCCCTGGTCGCGACCGTGCTGGCCCACGAGCACGGTGTAGATCTGGACGCCGCGCGCAGCGGCCTCCTGCGCGACCGTGTCGGGGTCGAGGCCGTCGGCGTTGTGCACACCGTCGGTGAGCAGCACGATGATGCGGCTCTTGGCCTCCGACTCGCCGAGCCGGTTGAGCGCCATGCCCAGGCCCGCGCCGATGGCGGTGGTGCTGCCGTCCATCGTGCGCAGCTGCAGCCGCCGCACCATCGCCCGCAGCACGCCGTGATCGATGGTCAGCGGTGACACCGTCGAGGCGGTCGCGCCGAAGGCGACCATGCCGATGCGATCGCGCGGCCGCCGGGTGATGAAGGCATCGATCACGCGCTGCGCTGCGACCAGGCGATTGGGCGCGAGGTCGGGCGTCTCCATCGACTCCGACAGATCGAGCGCGACGACGATGTCGATGCCCTCGTGCTCGATGCGATCGGCACCGCGGGTGGACTGCGGTCGCGCCAGCGCGGCGCAGGCCAGCAGCGCCGCGGCCAGGCGCAGGCCGTCGGGCAGCTCGGCGAAGTGGACCGCGAGGCCGCGGCCGGCTCGCTGCAGGCTGTTGGCCCGGGAGAAGCGCATGGTCGCGGGGCGCGGCTGCAGCAGCGCGCGGATCACCACCGCGGCGATCGGCACCAGCGCGAGCGCGGCGAAGGCCGGCTGGGCGAACAGCACGTAGCGCACGCCCTCGCGCAGGATCGCGAGCAGCACCAGCGCGACCACCACGACCACGACCAGGGCCCAGGCGATCACGCGCAGCAGCGGACGCAGCGGTTTCACGGTCGTGCCTCCGCGCCCGGCTCGGGCGTCGCGCCGGGTTGCGCCGGCGCCGGCATCCCGTCGATGCGCGAGCGTGCGACCGCGTCGCGGACCCACCGCAGATCGTCGGTGGCCGCATCACCCTCGGGGCGCATGCGCGCGAACTTCACCAGGTCGGAGCGATGCAGGAACGCCATGACCTCGTCGGCCGACAGCGGCGCGATCGCGTCGGGGTTGCGCACCAGCACGCGACGGATCTCCTCGGTGGTGCGATCGAGCGCCTCGACGCCGAAGCGTCGCTCGATGTAGCCCTTGCCGATCTCGGTGAGCTCGACGTAGTAGTCCTGCACCAGCCCGTCGGCCAGCAGGCTGCCGCGCTCGAGCTCGTCGAGCGCCTCCAGTGCGAGCTCGTGCGCGGGGATCGGCGGGGGCACGAACGCGGGCCGACGGCGTCGCCGCAGCCGCGCGAGGGCCCACCACGCGAGCACGGCAGCCGTCAGCGTGCCCAGCACCGAGTAGACGATCGTCTCCGCGAGCGTGTTGGGGTACTCGATCGACAGCGGCGGATCGTCGGGCCGCGGCTGCGGATCGGCCTCGTTGGCCAGCAGCGAGTCGACCTGCAGCGGCACCGCCGGCACCGCGGCGGTCTGCACCGCGCCGGCCTCGTCGACGTACGTCAGCGTGAACGACGGCACCTGCGCCGGGCCCGGCGCGAAGTGCTGCAGACGCACGGTGAAGGTCTTGCGCAGGCCCTCGCCGGTGACCTCGGGCTCGCCCTCGCTGAGATCGACCAGGTGCAGCGGTGCGAACGTCACCCCGATCGGCAGGTTCACCGAGTAGCCGCGCGGGAACGCGGCGGTGATCTCGAGCGTGAGGATGTCGCCGACGTGCGAGGGGTCCGGCGACAGCCGCGTGGTCACGGCCACCGGCGAGTCGACCGCGGCGTCGGTCGGCGTCGCTGCGGCGAGCCAGCCCAGCAGCAGCGCAGTCGCGGCGATCAATGTCGCATCCTCCGGTTGCGCCGCGCGAAGTAGGCCACCAGCGGCCCCTGCCAGTCGGAGCCGCAGCGCACGTTCACGGTCGCGAGCGACAGCTTGCGCATCAGCCGTTCGAACGCGTCGCGCTCGCGCTCGACCTGCTTGCGGTAGCGCTGCGCGGCGCCGCGACCCAGATCGACGTAGGCGTCGCTGCCGAGCTCCAGCAGCTCGAGGTCCTCGATCGCGACCAGGCCCAGCGGCGGCAGCTCCAGCTCGATGGGATCCTCGACGCGAATGGGGATCACGTCGTGGCGACGGGTCGCGACCTTGAGCGCGTGTTCGAAGCGCGGGTCCCAGCTGGTGCCGCGGTCGTCGACCGCGTCGACGAAGTCCGAGATCAGCACCGCGACCGCGTGGCCCTTGGCCATGCGCGCGAGGTACTCCAGCGCCGCCGACGGCCGCGTGCCGCGGCTGTGCGGCTCGTGGGTCAGCACCTGCTGCACCACCGCGAGCACGTGCTTGCGACCGCTGCGCGGCGGCACGAAGGCCTCGACGCGATCGGTGAAGCCGATGAGGCCCACGCGATCGTTGTTGGAGATGGCCGAGAACGCGAACGTCGCCGCCAGGCGTGCGACCAGCTGGCGCTTGTCGTAGTCGCGGCTGCCCAGATCCAAGCTGGCGGACATGTCGACCAGCAGCATCACGGTGAGTTCGCGCTCCTCGGTGAAGAGCTTGACGTGGGGCACGCCGGTGCGCGCGGTGACGTTCCAGTCGATGGTGCGCACGTCGTCGCCGGGCTCGTAGGCGCGGACCTCGGAGAACGCGATGCCCTGGCCCTTGAACACCGACTGGTACGAGCCCGCGAGGTGCTGCTCGACCAGCCGCGAGGTCTGCATCTCGATGCGTCGGATCTCGCGCAACAGCTCGGTCGTGCGGGCGCGCGCGTCCGCACTGCTCATCGTCGAGCTGCGCGCGGGCGTGACCATCACGGCACCTGCACGTGCTCGAGGATCTGTCGCACGATCTGTTCGACGGTCTTGCCCTCGGCCTCGGCCTCGTACGACAAGATGATGCGGTGGCGCAGCACGTCGGGCGCCACGGCCTTGATGTCCTCGGGGCTGACGTAGCCGCGGCGGCGCAGGAACGCGTGCGCGCGCGCGGCCTGGTACAGCGCGATCGAGGCGCGCGGCGACGCGCCGAAGTCGATGAACGGCTGCAGGTCCGGCAGCCCCGCGGCGGAGGGCTTGCGCGTGGCCGCGACGACGTCGACGATGTACCGCTGCACCGGCTCCTCGACGATGATGTCGTCGATGGTCTTGCGCACGCGCTCGATCTCGGCCGGGCCGATCACCGCCTCGGCACGCGGCCGCGACGACTCGGGCCCCGCGCCCATGCGCTTCATGATCTTGAGCTCGTCGTCGGCGCCGGGGTAGTCGACGCGGATCTTGAACATGAAGCGATCGAGCTGGGCCTCGGGCAGGTTGTAGGTGCCCTCTTGCTCGATGGGGTTCTGCGTCGCGAGCACCAGGAACGGCGTCGGCAGCGAGTAGGTGGTGTCGCCGACGGTGACGTGGCGCTCGGCCATGGCCTCGAGCAACGCGCTCTGCACCTTCGCGGGCGCGCGGTTGATCTCGTCGGCCAGCAGCAAGTTGGTGAAGATCGGGCCCTGCTTGTTGGTGAAGGTGCCGCTCTGGTGGTTGTAGATCACGGTGCCGATGACGTCCGACGGCAGCAGGTCGGGCGTGAACTGCACGCGCTTGAACTGCAGCTGCAGCGTGTCCGCGAGCGTGTTCACCGTCAGGGTCTTGGCCAGACCCGGCGCGCCCTCGAGCAGCACGTGACCGCCGCACAGAAGGCCGATGAACAGCCGCTCGATCATGTCGTTCTGACCGACGACGACTTTGTGGATCTCGGAGAAGAGCCGGTCGACGAACGCGGATTCGCGTTCGACCAGCTCGCTGACCTTGCGGATGTCGTAGGCGCCAAGGCTCATGGTCGGGGTCCAGGGGTAGAAGCACGCCGTCGTCGCGGTGCCGGGGAGCGCCGCCGCCGGGGTCCGGGGCGCGGGCTCGGGGCCTGCTGGCCCGCGTCCGGTGGGTCGCTCGGGCCGCGTGGGACCGCGACGACCGCGAGGCGGAAAGCCCGCGGCGCGCCGCGGACTGGCAGCGCGGCGGCATTATTCCCACGGCCGCCGCGCCGCGCAAGGGCGGGCGGGTCGCGGGTTTGACCCTCCCACGGGCTTGATCTACAAGCAGCTCGTCATGACCACCCCGAAGAACGAGCGCATGTTCGACCTGCGGGTCGTGCACCGGTACATCGCGTCCGGCCGCGTCACCAAGGAAGAGTACGAGGCGCATCTCGAGGGGCTGACGGATGTCGCCGACAACGTGCGGCCGCGCGACGAGGGCGGCGACGAGGACGGCTACGAGCGGCCGATCGCGGCGGCCAACGAGCCGCGCCGCGCGCTGGCGCCGCTGCCGGTGCGGCGCGTCGTCGATGACACCGACGACGGCGATCTCGGTGACGAGGACGACGACGACGAGGACGATGACGACGACGACGACGACGACGACGCGGCCGACGACGAGGCGGACGACGGCGACGACGACGAGGCGTGAGTCGGGGCTCGAGCGCTGACGCCCGCACTCACGGGCGTGCGCGGGCGGTGTTGCTCGCGGGGCTGCTGGCGCTGGCGTGTCGCCGCGTCGAGGACGACGGCGCCGCACAGCCGGGCGTGCGCGTGCGCGCCGGCACCGAGGTCGAGCCGGCGCAGCTCCGCGTCGCGGGCGAGAGCGCGACCATCGTCGTGCCCGACTTCGCCAAGGTCGCCGAGCGGCTCGCACCCTCGGTGGTCACGGTGATCTCCGAGGTCGCACCGTCCGACGAGCGGCCGCGCACCGGCGTCGTGCGCGGCGTCGGCAGCGGCTTGATCGCGAGCGCGAACGGTCAGGTGCTGACCAACGAGCACGTCGTGGCCGACACGCACGGTGTCGAGGTCGAGTTCGCGACCGGCGAACGCGTCGCGGCCAAGGTGGTCTACGCCGACGATCGCCTCGATCTCGCGCTGCTGCAGCTCGAGGGCTCGACGCCGACGCTCGAGCCGGTGGCGTTCAGCGAGCGCGCGCCGCGTCCGGGTGAGTGGGTGATGGCGGTCGGGCAACCCTTCGGCCTGGGCCACACCGTGACCGTCGGCGTGATCGGTGGGCTCGGCCGCGATCACGACGACCTCGGACGTCCCGAGGGGCTCCGCCCCGACGGCATCTGGTCGTTCATCCAGACCGATGCGTCGATCAACGTCGGCAACTCCGGCGGCCCGCTGGTCGACGCCGACGGCAGCGTCGTCGGCATCACCACGGCCGTGCGCTCCGACGGACAGGGGCTCGCGTTCGCGGTGCCGGCATCGATCGTGCGCCGCTTCCTCGAGGACGTGTGGACCCACGGCCGCGTCCGCCACGCGCGGCTGGGACTCAAGGCCGAGAACGCCGAGGCCGGTGTGATCCCCGGGCGCGGCAGCGTCGTGCGCATCACCGCGGTCGACGACGCCGGGCCGGCCGCCAACGCCGGCCTGGTACCCGGCGACGTCGTGCTCGCGATCGACGGCGCGCCGGTGCGCCGCGTCTCCGACGTCGCGTTCCGAACGCTGCTGCGCGGGGTCGGCTCGAAGCTGACCGTGACGATCAAGCGTGACGGCGCGCTGCCGCAGGACGTCATCGTCGTTCCCGCCGACGGCGGCCGCTGAGCCCGCCGCTGCAGCGGACGCGCGCAAACGCGACGCGCCGGCTTGCTACCATCGTTGGTGGTGGCGGACGAGAGCACCACGCAGCTCGACGCGCTCGCGCCGGCGTTCGCCTCGCCGCCGCTCGACGCCGCCGAGGAGGGTCGGGTGCTCTCGTCGGTGTTGTCGTCGATGTTCGGCGACGGCGATCCCGAGCGCATCGACCGCTACGAGATCGAGCGTCGCATCGGTGCCGGCGGCCTGGGCGTGGTCTGGGCCGCGCGCGATCCGGTGTTGGGGCGACGGGTCGCGATCAAGACCCTGCACGCGACCATCACGGATCCACGCGAGCAGGAGCGGCTGATCCGCGAGGCCAGGGCACTCGCGCAGGTGCGGCATCCCAACGTCGTCACGGTGCACGACGTCATCACCGATCCCGCCGCCAACTGCGTCTACCTGGTGACCGAGTTGATCGAGGGCGTCGACCTCGCGCGTTGGCTCGAGCAACCGCGGCCGTTGGGCGAGGTCTTGCGCGTGTTCGTCGAGGCCGGACGCGGGCTCGCGGCGGCGCACGCCGCCGGCATCGTGCATCGCGACTTCAAGCCCGGCAACGTCATGCTCGCCGACGACGGACGCGTGTGCGTGCTCGACTTCGGCCTGGCCAAGGGCCAGGGCCTCGTCGAGGACACCGCGCGTCCGAGCACGGGCGGCACCGCCGGCGACGACAGTGACGACGCGCTCACGGCGGTCGGCACCGTGCTGGGCACGCCGCGCTACATGGCGCCCGAGCAGCACGGCGGTGGCACGGTCGACGCGCGCAGCGATCAGTTCGCGTTCTGCCTGTCGCTGTGGCTGGCGGCCTACGGCGTCTCGCCGTATCGCGGCGCGGGCGAGGCCCTGGCGGCGCAGAAGCACGCCGAAGCCATCGCGGCACCGACCGGTCGCGCGCCGGCGTGGCTGGGCAAGGTGCTGCGCCGCGGTCTCGCGGCCGATCCCGAGCGGCGCTACGGATCGATGACGGAGCTGCTGGCACGGCTGGCGCAGCGACAGCGCTGGCGACGACGCGCACCGTGGGCGGCCGTCGCCGCGGTCGCGACCGTGGCCGCGATCGGTGTGGCCGCCACGATCGATCGCGGTTCGCCGGTGCCGCAGGCCGCGGCGCCCGTGCACCACCCCGAGGTCGACGACGCGCTCGCGGCCGCGTGGACGCGCATGAACGCCAAAGAGTTCACCGCCGCCGACGCGCAGCTGCGGCGCGCGCTCAGCATCGACCCCGGCGACGGTCGCGTGCACCTGCAGCTGGCGATGGTGATGTCCTGGCTCGAGCACCCGCCGCGCGAGATCCACAGCGAGCGCACGCTCGCGCTGGCGAGCGACGACCTGTCGCCGGCACAGGTCGCGTTCGTCGAGGGCTTCGGCCACCAGGTCGACGACGACTATGCCGCGGCGCTGGCGGTCTACGAGCCCGCGACGGCGCGCTGGCCCGACGACGTGCTGTTGCAGTACGGCCTGTTCGAGGGCCTGTTCCATGGCGGTCGCATCGACGAGGTCCTGGCGGTGCACCGCCGCATCCGTGCGCTCGACCCCGCGTTCACGCTGCACACGCAGCACGTGCTCGATCACTGCGCGGCCATCGACGATGTCGAGTGCGTGCGCGAGGGCGCAGCGGACATCGTGCACTGGAGCGGCGGCGCGTCGCAGATCTGGGAGTCGCGCTTGCTGATGCGCGCAGGCCGACAGGCGGACGCGCGCGCCGTGCTCGAGAACTGGGCGCCGTTCGACGACGCCGGCTACTGGGTGCCGGCCGAGCTGCTCATGCAGGCGATGATGGCGGGCGAGCTCGAGCGCGTGCAGCGGCTGGGCGCCAAGCCGATGTTCCTGCGGCTGCCGGCGCTCGCGGTCGCGCTGCTGCGCGGCGACGAGGCCGCGATCGGTCCCGCATTCGACGACGCGATCGCGTTCGTCTCGCAGAACACCTCGACCGCCAGCGGTGCGCTGCGCTGGATCGACCTGGGCGCGATGCTGGTGCCCGGGCGGTCGCACGCGCGTCTCGATGCGTGGAAGGCGGGCCTCGCCGACGCGGCCAAGGACTCGTCGTTCCACAGCGACCGTCTGCCGGCGCTGGAGCTGCACGTGCTCGCGGCGCTCGATCGCCGCGACGCACTGACGGCGCACGAGGCCAGTGTGCCGGAGGCGGAGCCGATCATCGCGGGCTACACCGCCGGCTGGCGTGGCGACGCAGCCGCGGCGATCGCGGCGTGGCAGCGCGCGGTGCGATCGAGCCCGGACTCGGTGCTCTCGGGCCTGGCCGGACTCGAGCTCGCGCGCGCGCACGCGCAGGCCGGCGATGCCCGCGGTGTCCTCGCGGCGTGCACGGCGGTGTTGCTGCCGCTGGCACCGCCGTGGACCTGGCCCGCGACGGCGGGGCCGTGCCTGGCGTTGCGGGCCCAGGCATGGTCGGAGCTGCGCGACCGTGATCGCGCGCGCGAGGACGCCACGCGGTTGCTGGCGCTGCGCAGCGGCGCAGCGCCCGACGACCCGCTGGTGTCGCAGGCGCGCGCGCTGCTGCGCGCGCTGGGTGAGTGACGCCGCGGCTCAGCGCGACGCGGAGTTGTCGACCGCGCCGCGCAGGTCCTCGGCCCAGGCCGCGACGCGCTCGGGATCGTCGAAGTCCTCGGCCGGCGCGCCGGTGAGCTCGGCGAGGTGACGGCGCAGCAGGTCGCGCGCGCGCGCCAGACGGCTCTTGATCGTGCCCACCGGCACCTCGAGCACGGTCGCGATCTCGGGCAACGTCAGCTGCTCCCAGTAGTAGAGCTCGACGGTGGTCTGCAGGTCGAGCGAGAGCCGCTGCAGCGCAGTCATGAGCAGCTGTTGCCGCTGCTGCAGCAGGATCTGTCGGCTGGGCGAGGCGGGGTCGCGCAGCTCCGCGACCGACAGCGACTCGGGTTGCGGTCGGCGCTTCACGTCGCGCAGGTGCTGCAACAACAGGTTGCGTGCGATGCCGAGCAGGAACGTGGTGAAGCGCGACTGGCCGCGGAACTCCACCTTGGCGCAGGTCACGAAGGTGCGTTGGACCAGATCCTCGACGTCGCCGTCGAGCTTGCTGCGGAAGAAGCGGTAGACCGTGCGGAAGTGACGCCGGACCAGCTCGTTGCCGGCGTCGCGCTCGCCCGTGCGCCAGCGCTGCAACAGCGCGAGGTCGTCGTCGGAGTTCGTCACCTGCGTCATCCAGGGTACACGGTCCCGCTGCTGGTGGGCCGGCGCGGGTGAGGTCGCGCCGGGCGCCAGCGCTTGACGCGGGGTTGTGGCCCGGATACGTGAGCGGACGCCATGATCGGGACGCTCGCCCAGCGCTTCACCGTGCTCTTGCTCGATGCCGCGGTGGCCCGCGGTCAACGTTCGCGCTTCGTCGGCGTGCGCGCGGCGGCGCAGGCCCTCGATCGCGCGCGCGGCATCGTCGGGCTCGACGCGGTGCGCCGCGAGGTGCCGCTGCCGGACTGGGCCGCGGGTCAGCCCGACCGACCGATGTGGGAATCCGATCGCAAGAAGCTGCACAAGTGGCAGCGCGAGCGCGGCATCGGTGGCACCGGCGACGAGGCGGCACCGGTGACGGCGACGCCGACCGTCGCGATCGAGATCTACTACAAGCGCGGCTGCCCCTACGCGCGCGCCGCCATCGAGCTGCTGCGCGAGCGCGAGCTGCCGTTCGTCGAGCACGACGTCAAGGGCGACGTGCAGCGGCTCGAGTGGCTCACGATCGTCACCGGCAAGAAGACCACGCCGCAGGTGTTCGTGAAGGGCCAGCCCATCGGCGGCTACGACGAGCTGCGCGCGCTCGAACAGTCCGGCGAGCTCGCGCGTCTGCTCGGCGTCGCGAGCGGCAGTCGCGAGCTCGAGGCCGCGGTCGCGATCGACGACGAGGTCGCGGTCGACGACGTGCGCGCGCGCATCGACGAGGGCGCGGCGGTGCTGGTGTTGGACGTGCGCAGCCACGCCGAGGCCGACGAGACCGGCATGTTGCCGCACGCGGTGTTGATGCCGCAGGACGAGCTCGAGGCGCGCGCGGCCGAGCTCGATCGCGACGGCGTGTGGGTCGTGGTCTGTCGCAGCGGTGTGCGCTCGCGACGGGCGGTCGCGACGCTGCGCTCGCTCGGCTTCCGCCAGGCCGTGAGCCTGCAGGGCGGCGTCGAGGCGTGGCGTGCTGCCGGTGGCACGCTGGTGCGGCTGGGCGCCACCGCACCGCGCACTGCGGCACCGCGACGGCTGCCGGTGGTGCACCCGGAGCGCTCGCCGTTCGAGACGCTCGACGCGAGCACGCCGACGCCGGCGGCGGACGAGCGGCTCGAGGGTGACGAGCTGGTCGCGCGCGTGCGCGAGGTGTTGCAGGAGTGCCGCCCGCTCATCGTCGCCGACGGCGGTGACATCGAGCTGCTCGACGTGCAGGGCGACGTCGTCCACGTCGCGCTGTCGGGCAACTGCATCGGCTGCCCCAGCTCGCAGGCGACGTTGCGGCAGGGCATCGAGCGCCGGCTCAAGCAGCGCATCCCGCAGCTGGTCGGGATCGCGTCGCCGCAGCTGCGCTAGCCGCCCGTCGACGTCCCAGTGACGCTCGGGGCCGATCGGTTCACAGCGCCGGGGCCTCGAGCGCCATGGCGCAGTCCTGCAAGGTCTGCGCGACGTCGTCGCGCTGGTCGTCGAGCAGCAGCTCGGCCAGCTCGCGCAGGGCTGCTGCGATCGCGACGTCGGAGCTGCTGCGGCGGCGCAGGCCGAGCCGCGCCAGCACGCGCGCGAACGCAACCCGCTCGGGAACGGTGACGGGGACCACGTCGAAGGGCGTCTCGGGCATTGCGAACGCCCCCGTTGTTTCCGCAGGGCGCGCGGAGGTTCCCGTGCCGCGCGCGCGACTGCGGACCTCTACGTAGCGCGAGCGTCAGTGCGCGCCGTGGCTGGCGCCGGTGAGATCGATCGTCCGCCACGCGCCGGATCGGAATCGCCACGCGAGCAGACCCGCGAGCACGACCAGGTAGGCCACCAGGCAGGCGATCGCACCGACCGGCCCCGCGTCGCCGCGCAACACCACCCAGCCCGACAGCGGCACGAACAGCACCCACGCCAGCACCACGCGTGCCCACATGCACCATGCGGTGTCCCCGGCCGCGCGCAGCGCCTCGGACAGCGTGATCGCGACCGCGTCGAACAGCTGCCACGCGGTGCTGACCAACAGCATGCGCGTGCCCAGGGTCACGAGCGCGTCGGAGGGCACGTCGTCGGCCGCGAAGATCGACATGACCGCGCCCGGCATCGACGCGTAGACCAGGCCCACGAACACCTGCCACGCGCCGGTGATCACCATCGTCCGCCGCACCAACGCGCCGACGTCGTCGCGTCGGTCTGCGCCGATGGCCTGGCCCACCAGGATCGCTCCGGCGGAGGCGACCCCGAACGCGGGCATGAACGCGATCGAGTTGACCTGCACCACCGCCATGAACGCGGCCACCGCGGTGGTGCCCAGGTCCGCGACCACGACGTTGATGAAGAACGTGAACGCGGCGAACTCGAGGAACCAGTTGAAGCCGTTGGGCAGGCCGAAGCGCAGCATGCGTCGCAGCTCGTCGGCGCGGAAGCGGCCCGTGGTGCGGCCCCGCGGCGCACCCAGACCGCGCACGAACGCGAACAGGGCCACCGCGAACGCGACGGTGCTGGCGAGCGCGCTGGCCAGCGCGGCACCGGCGACCCCCATGGCCGGAGCGCCGAGGTGGCCGAAGATGAAGATCCAGTTGAACGCGATGTTGAGCGCCATCGCGAGGAAGGCGATGAACATCGGCACGCGGGTGTTGCCGATGCCCGCATACCAGTTGCCGATGGCCTCGATGCCGACGACGGCGGCGCACGAGACCATGCGGATGACCATGTAGTCCACCAGCAGCGTGCGGACGTTGTCGGTGTAGCCCAGCGTGCCGATCACCGCCGGCAGCACGGGCATGCCCAGCGCCGCGATCACGCCCGCAGCCAGGGCGAGGGCCAGGCCGTACCAGGCATAGCGCCGCGAGCCCGCGACGTCGCCGCTGCCGGCCAGCTGCGCCGCGAAGCTCTGCACGATGAACACCACGCCCATCGGCAAGATGAACAGGTTGAGCGCGTTCGAGGCCCCGGTGGTGGTCGCCGCGACCGCGTCCTCGCCCAGCGACGCGACCATCGCGGCGTCGGAGAAGCCGATCACGGCCTGCGCCGCGCGCGACAACACGACCGGCCAGGCCAGTCGCATCAAGGTCGCGAAGCTGGGCTGCGCGGTCATCGGGGCCGCGCAAGATAGCAGGGTCGGGCTCAGCCGCCCAGGCGCGCGACGCAGTCGCTGCACGACCACGCGCGCGGTCGGCTGGCATCGTCGCGCATCGCGACGTAGCCCGAGTGACCGGCGGCCATCGCGGTGCCACAGCGGGCGCAGTGGGCGGCGCGGTTGAGCACGACCGGGTGCCACGCGAACACGTCGGAGAGATCGTCGTCGCTCGCGGCGGCAGCGGCGGGCGCTGGTGGCGGCGAAACGCGCGAAGGCGGTGGTGCGTCCTCGGGCTGGGCCGCGTCGTCGTCGTCGCGCGACTCCGGCACGTCGTCGCTGGGGCGGCCGCTGGTGTCGCGCCGCACCTTGGCCACGCCGCGGCCGACCTCGCGACCCAGTGCGATCGAGTCCTGCACGATCGCATCGACGCCATCGACGACGCCGCCGACGATGTGCAGCGTGTCCTCGAGGATGTTGCGCACCAGCTGCGAGACGCCCAGGCGCTGACGCGTGGCCTCGCGCTTGAGCGCCGACTCGAGGCTCTCGGGGACGCGTGTCTGGATCAGCCGGTCCTTGCGCTCGCGGTCGTTCATCGCCGCCGCGCAGTGTAGCGCGACCGAACCCGGCCGGCACGCCGATGACATCGTTTGTATGACTAACTAAGCTTCATGATTTCAACGGATTGAGATTTTCTTCTGGACACTGTTATCGAATGTATTACAAACGATGACGAATGACGCGCAACGAGCGCAACCCGTCCATCCCCTTTGTCCCCCTCGACGACCCGCGCGTCGAGGCGTTCGGTCGCGACCTCGACGCGATCCGTGAGCGCATCGAGGCGCAGGTCGGGCCCGCCGATCTGACGCGCGTGCGACGGCTCGCGGCGCTCTCGCGCGGGCTCGAGATCGGTGGCCGCGTGCTGCTGCACTTCAGCCTCGAGCCGATCACCTTCTCGCTGGGGACGATCGCGCTGTGGCTGCACAAGCAGCTCGAGGCGACCGAGATCGGCCACACCGCCTTGCACGGCGCCTACGATCGCATCGAGGGCGCAGGCCGCTTCCACAGCACGCGCTTCCACTGGCGCGTGCCGATCGACGAGCGCTCGTGGCACCACAGCCACAACGTCGAGCACCACCAGTACACCAACGTCGCGGGCCGCGACCCCGACCTGCGCTACGGCATGATCCGGCTCAGCCCGCGCATCGAGCACAAGCCCTACCACCGCCGGCAGCTGTGGTCGGTGGCGCACGCGTGGCTGACGTTGGGCTTCGTGATGAACCTGCACGCGACCGGCCTCGACCGCCTCTACGTCGACCGCGACGCCGGCGGCGAGGACCGGGCCACTTGGGCGCGACGGCACCGCGACGCCGCGCGCAAGTACGTGCCGTACTACCTCTACGAGTACGTGCTGTTCCCCGTGCTCGCGGGCGCGGGCTGGTGGAAGGTGCTGCTGGGCAACTGGATCGCCGAGACGCTGCGCGACGTGTACTCGGCGGCGTCGATCTTCTGCGGCCACGTCGGCGCGGACGTGCACGACTGGCCCGAGGGCACGCGTCCGCGCTCGCGTGCGCAGTGGTACGTGATGCAGGCGCAGTCGGCCAACGACTTCCGGGTGCCGTACGTGCTCTCGGTGCTGTGCGGCGGGCTCGACTATCAGATCGAGCACCACCTGTTCCCGCGCCTGCCGCCCGAGCGGCTGCGACAGATCGCACCCGAGGTCCAGGCGGTCTGCGAGCGGCACGGCGTGCCGTATCGCGTGGCCTCGTGGCCCGCGACGCTGCGCAAGGTGTTCGCGCGGTTGCGGGCGTTGGCGCGGCCCACCGCGGTCGTCCGCGACGGCGATGCCGCGGGCGGCGACGCCCGTGCCGCCGCGTAGTGCCCGGCGACGCCAGCCGCTATGCTGCGCGCCGCGATGGCGTCCCGAACCCTGCTCCTGCTCCTCGCGCTGGCCGGCTGCGGTGCGCGTCCGTCCGATCCCGCTGCCGCCGGCGACGAGCCCGCGGGCGGTGGCAGCAACGCCAAGGCGCGACCGCCGGCCGATCCCAAGCTGCTCGATCCCGACAAGGCCAACGCGCGCGCGCCCGACATCTATCGCGTGAAGTTCGACACCACCAAGGGCGACTTCGTGATCGAGGTCGTGCGCGCATGGGCGCCGATCGGCGCCGACCGCTTCTACAACCTGGTCACGCTGGGCTTCTTCGACGACGTCGCGTTCTTCCGCGCGATCGAGGGCTTCATGGTCCAGTTCGGCCTGCACGGCCACCCCGACGTCAGCAAGGCCTGGCGCTCCGCGCAGCTGGCCGACGATCCGCGCAAGCAGCCCAACGCCAAGGGCACCATCAGCTTCGCCAACAAGGGCAAGAACACCCGCACCACGCAGGTGTTCATCAACTACAACGACAACGCGCCGCTCGACGAGATGGGCTTCGCGCCATTCGGCCGCGTGGTCGAGGGCATGGAGGTCGTGATGTCACTGCACACCGGCTACGGCGAGGGTGCGCCGCGCGGGCCCGGTCCCGACCAGGTCGAGATCGAGCGGCAGGGCAACGACTACCTGCGCCGCCGCTATCCCAACCTCGATTGGATCGAGCACGCGACGATCGTGCCCGCGGGCTGATCGCGGCGGCCGCTCAACCCAGTCGCGTGCGGAACTCCGCCTGCGCCTTGTCGCCCAGGCGCGCGGCGATGGTCTCGATGACCTGCTTCTCGCTCTGCGAGATCGTACCGATGCCCAGGAAGCCGCCGGCCGACTCCGCGAGCAGGATGCACAGGCCCACGACGGTGCGGCCGTCGTCCTTGCGCTCCGCGAGGAACTCGCGCAAAAGCTCCAGCGACACGTCGAGGTAGGCCTGGCTCGGCCGCGCCTCGAGCAGGGTCTCCATCACCGTCCACGCCTCGCCCGGCGGCATGCCGCGGATCTCGAGCAGCTTGAGCACGGTCGCGCGCTCGCCGGCCTGGATCGCGCCGTCGGCCCAGGCGACGTGCACCAAAGGCAGCAGGTCGAAGATCTGCGACGCCTGGCCGACGAAGCCCAGCGCCTCGATGCGGGTCTTGAGGCTCATCCGCGTGCCGCCGGGGGTCGCGGTCGTCGCGGCGCGCAGATCCTCGGCGGTCTCTGCCAAGCGCTGGCGCAGCCGCGCGCGGGCCTCTTTCTGGGTCTCGTCGAAGGAGGGCGCGGTGTCGTCGGCCATGCTGGCTCGCATCTTCGCACGGTCCGGCCCCGCCTCCAACGGGGCCGGCCGCACGCGGGGCTCAGCCCGCCTTGAGGCTCGCGCAAGCCTCGAGCACGCACTTGGCGTCCGCTTCCTGGTCCTCGACGCGTGCGCACGAGTACTCGGCGTCGCCGAGCTTCTTGCGCACGTCGACGGCGTACTGGGTCTTGCTCGGGTCGGTCATCGACTCCTTGGTGTAGTAGATGGTCCAGTTGGAGTCGTCGGTCTTCTTGTTCTCGAGCATCTCCTTCTTCTTGCCCATCTGCCCCTTGTCGATGTCGGCAATCGTGGCGTCATAGCTCTGGAAGAAGCTCATGTCGTCCTTCTTGGCCAGCATCACGGTGCAGCCGCCGTCGGGACCGCTGATCATCACGCTGGTGCCCGCGCCGTCCATCACCGTCGCGCCCTCGGGCACCTCGAGCTGCACGCCGAACTTCTCGACCTTCAACCACGCCTTCTTCGCGACCGCGGGCTTGGCGTCACCGCCCTTGGCGTCGCCAGCCTTGGCATCGCCGCTCTTCTTCGCGTCGGCGCTCTTGTTGTCGGCGGACTTGCTGTCGCACGCCGAGGTGATCGTCATCGTGCACAGCAGGGCGAAGGCGGAGAGGAACGCGTGGTGTCGTCGCATCGTTGCCGCTGGGGACGGGCCCGCGCGCAGGGAGTTGCGGGGGCGCCCGCGCAGCGCCGGTCGCGGTCGTGACCGAGCGTGCACGACCGGCCCCCGCGGCCTGCCGCCCCGGCGCGACCCCGCCGCAAGGGCCTGGGACCGCGGCCGGTCGAGGACTTGCCGGGTCCGCGGAATCGTGCGAGAAAACGCCCACGACTTTCACTGACACCTGTGTCAGTGACGGTCGTGTCCAGCCTGCCCGCGACACCTCGAGGACTCCGCATGGCGACCACCACCGAACATCGCAGCGACCTGCTCCGCGTGATCCAGCAGCCCGTCGTGCAGCAGCTGCTCGACGAAGCGCGCGAGCGCATCGCGACCGAAGAGGGCGTCAGCTTCCGCTCCATCAACGGCCAGTTCCAGCGCCCGGTCGAGTTCGATTTCACCGCCGATCAGCGCGCGCACACGACGTTGCTGTTCGGCGGCTTCACGTTCCGCCACGAGTACCTCATCAAGTGCGCGTTCGAGAACCTCGGCTACAAGTCCGAGGTCCTGCCCACGCCCAACACCGACGCGTTCCAGGCCGGCAAGGAGTACGGCAACAACGGTCAGTGCAACCCGACGTACTTCACCGTCGGCAACCTCGTGCAGTACCTGCAGTGGCTGCGCGACGAGAAGGGCCTGAGCACGCAGGAGATCATCGACCGCTACTTCTTCGTCACCGCCGGTGCCTGCGGTCCGTGCCGCTTCGGCATGTACGAAGCCGAGTACCGCCTCGCGCTGCGCAACGCCGGCTTCGACGGCTTCCGCGTGCTGCTGTTCCAGCAAAAGGGCGGGCTCAAGCAAGCCGACGTCGAGGCCGGGCTCAACCTCAACACCGACTTCTTCATGGGCCTGGTCAACGCCATCAACATGGGTGACCTGCTCAACGAGCTGGCCAACCAGATGCGGCCCTACGAGGTCGTGCCCGGCGAGGTCGATCGCGTGCTCGACGAGGCGCTGCTGTTCCTCGGCGAGGCGGTCAAGCAGAAGCGCCCCGCGCAGCTGCGCGGCAAGGTGCGCGAGCTGCTCTCGGGCAGCGCCGACAAGCTCGACCTGCTGGTGAAGTTCCTCGACATGGTCACCAGCAACGACTACGTCGAGCCGCTGCGCGAGGTCGCCCGGCGCATGAACGAGGTCGAGCTCGACCGCCTGCAGCCCAAGCCGATGGTCAAGGTCACCGGCGAGTTCTGGGCCCAGACCACCGAGGGCGACGGCAACTTCAACATGTTCCGCTTCCTGCAGACCGAGGGCGCGGAGATCATCACGGAGCCGATCGCGACGTGGCTGACCTACATGTTGTGGCAGGAGAAGATCAAGGCCAAGGACCGTCGCATGATCGACGAGACCCAGGTCGAGCTGAAGTGGTGGCAGCTGGGCAAGCGCTTCGAGCTCGACAGCCGCTACCTCAAGAAGCGCACCGCGATGGAGCTGGCCGATCGCGTCTACCGTCGCGAGTACGACCGCATGCGCGAGGCGCTCGGCGGGACCACGCACGAGATCGTCGACATGTTCGAGATGGAGCGCCTCGCGCACCAATTCTATCACACGCGTTCCGAGGGCGGCGAAGGCCACCTCGAGGTGGCGAAGAACATCTACTACACGGTCAAGGGCATCGCGCACATGGTGCTGTCGCTCAAGCCCTTCGGCTGCATGCCGTCGACGCAGTCGGACGGCGCGCAGTCGGCCGTGATCAACCACTTCAAGGAGATGATCTATCTGCCGATCGAGACCTCGGGTGAGGGCGAGATCAACGCGCACTCGCGCGTGCAGATGGCGCTCGGCGAGGCCAAGGCGAAGTGCAAGCGCGAGTTCGCCGAGATGCTCGAGCAGGTGCCGTACACGCTCGAGCAGATCCGCGCCTACGCGAAGGCGAACCCCGAGGTGAACCGCCCGCTGTATCACCTGCCGCACTACGAGGGCGTGACCGGGACCGCCGCACGGATGGTCAAGCACCTCTCGGAGCGCATGGCCGCCGAGGGCATCGCCCCGGCGCGCCGCGCCGACGTCCTCGCCGCCGAGTGAGCCCGCGCGGGCGCTGCGGACCCCAGCCGCGGCCCCGCGAACGACAGTTGAGCCGTCCGCGCCACCTCGGGGAACCTGAGCGTGGCGACCGTGGCGTCCGCGGCACAGCGATCCGAGCCGGCCAAGCTGGCGTTTCTGCCCTCGGCGGACGACCGCGTCCACGTCGAGCGGCTGCGCGACGGCGATCGCGTCGCGATCGCGGCGCTGTTCGATCGCCACGGCGCGGCGATCGAGCGCGTGCTGCTGCGCGTGCTCGGGCCCGATCCCGAGCTGCCCGATCTGCTGCACGACGTGTTCGTGCAGGCGATGACCGGCATCGGTCGCTATCGTGGTGACGCGGCGACGTTGCGGCCGTGGCTGCTGCAGATCGCGGTCCGCACCGCACGCAAGTGCATGCGCCGCCGCGCGACGCGACGATTCCTGGGCCTGCGCACGCCCGGCGAGCTGCCCGAGATCGCCGACGCGACCGATCCCGAGCAGCAGACCGCGGTCGGCCGCGCGCAGCTGGCGTTGCTGCGGCTGCCGGCGGACCTGCGCATCGCGTTCGGGCTGCGCTGGATCGCGGGCATGCAGCTCGACGAGGTCGCGGCCGCGTGCGAGGTCTCGCTCGCGACCGCGAAGCGTCGCCTGGCGCAGGCGCGCGCGCGATTCGAGCGGGTCGCGGCGCGCGATCCGGTGTTGGCGTCGTGGCTGCGGGAGGTGGCGTCGTGAGCGACGAGCGGGCGCTGCAGGGGCTCGGCCGCGCGATCGCGGCGGCGCAGGACGATGCGGCGCCCGAGCCCGCACACGCGCAGGTCCGCGCACGGTTGCTGCAGACCGCGTCGGCACCGGCGCCATCGCGTCGCGGCACCGCGATGGTCGCGGCGTTCGTCGCGGTGGCGGCCGCGGTGCTGCTGGTGCTCGCGCTGCGACCCCGCGCGCTGACGTTCGAGGTCGGCGACACGCCCGGCGTGGCGGGGCAGTGGCTGGCGAGCGTCGAGGCACCGCAGCCGCTGCACTTCTCCGACGGCAGCGCAGTCGTGCTCGCGCCGGCCAGCCGCGCGCGCGTGGTGCAGCTGCGCGAGCGCGGCGCACAGCTGGTGCTCGAGTCTGGCGCTGCCACGGCCTCGATCGTGCCCACGCCGGGCGCCAGCTGGCAGCTCGACGCGGGCCCCTACCGCGTCGACGTCACCGGCACCCGCTTCGAGCTGGCGTGGGAGCCGGCGCGCGGTCGCTTCGCGCTGGCGCTGCACGAGGGCAGCGTGGTCGTGCACGGCCCCGGTCTCGAGCAGCCGCGCACGATGAACGCCGGCGAGACGTTGGTGCTCGGCGAGACGCTCGCGCAGGCGGCCGAACCCGCCGCGCCGTCGCCCGCGCCCACGGTGATCGCGGGCGCAGCGAGCGAGCCCGCGCCCGCGCCTGCGATCGAGCCGGTCGCACCCGCGCCCGCGATCGCCTCCGAGGCGACGCCGCGTCCACGCGCGCGCGCGCGGCCCAGCGCGCCCGAGCCCGCTGCCGACGACTGGCGAACGCTGGCCGAGCGCGCGAGCTACCGCGAGGCGCTCGCGGCCGCCGAGGCCCAGGGTTGGCAGTCGCTGTGCGAGGGGCTGCCGTCGCGCGAGCTGCTGCGACTGGCCGACGTCGCTCGCTTCGCGCGTCGGCCCGAGCGCGCGATCGAGGCGCTCGACGCCGTGCGCGAGCGCTTCGCCGGCAGCGACGCCGCCGCGATGGCTGCGTTCGAGCGCGGTCGCATCGCGTTCGCGCGCGGCACCGCGTGGAGCGACGCGGCGCGATGGTTCGCGCGCTACCTCGACGAGCGCCCGCAGGGATCGATCGCGCGCGAGGCCACGGGGCGGCTGATGGAATCGCAGCAACGCGCCGGGCAGGCCGAGGCCGCGAGCGCCACCGCGGTCCGCTACCGCGCGCGCTGGCCCGACGGCCCCGATCGCGATCTCGCCGATCGCATCCTCGCGGAGCCATGAGCCTGTCGTCTCCGCGCGCGCCGGTGCGCCGAGCTGCCCGCGGCGGCTCGCGGCTGGCGTGGGCGCTCGCGCTGGCGTGGCCGTCGTCGGTGCTCGCGGCCACCGCGGCGCCGCCGGCCGAGTCCGACGCGGTCGCTCGCGTCGCGGTGCTGGGCTCGCGCGATGCCGCGGTGGTGCAGCAGCTCGACGCCGAGCTGGCGTTGCTGGGCTTCGAGGTGGTGCACGCCGAGGCACCCACGCGTCCCGATCACGTCGCGCTGGGCGAGCGCGCGCGCGAGCTGCAGGTGGTCGCGGCGCTGTGGGTCGACGCGCGCGGCCAGGATCTCGATCTGTGGGTCGTCGATCGTGTGACCGGCAAGACCACGCTGCGGAGCCTGCCGCTCGAGCCGGGCGACGACGGTGCCCGCATCGCGGCGGTGCGAGCGATCGATCTGCTGCGCGCGAGCTTCCGCGAGCTCGAGCAGACACCGCCGCCGCCGGGACCGAAGCCGTCGGTGCCGGCGCCGGTGCGTCGCGCGATGCGGCCCCCGCCGCCGCGCTTCGTGCTCGCGTTGGGGCCGGCGGTCTGTGGCGCGGCCGGGGGCCTGGGGGCGATGGCCATGGCCGCGCTGGCGTTCGAGGCGTGGCCGCATCGGCGCGTGGGCGTGGGCGTGCGCGCGCTGGCTCCGATCGCGGGCACCCGCGCGCGCGCACCCGAGGGCTCCGCGCGCGTGCTGCCGGGCTGGCTCGGCGTGGGTCCGCGGTTCCGCCTCACCCGTGGCGATCGTCGCGCCGTGGTCGCGACCGGCCTGCACGTGGGGCCGGCACTGGTCGGGATGATCGGCGAGGCCTCGCCGCCGTTCGTGGGGCGTCGCGATCTCGTCGCGACCGCGCTGCTCGAGCTCGACGTGGGGTTGTCGATCGCGTTGCACCCGCGGTTGCGACTGTGGCTCGACGCGGCGATGGCGACCGCGATCCCGCGCGTCGGCGTGCGCATCGCATCGCATCGCGTCGCGGCCTGGGGGCTGCCGGTGGGCACCGGCGTGCTGGGCGTGGCGGTGGCGCTGTGATTTCGTTGAGCCGGATCGGAGCCGTCGCGGAACCAAGCCGGCCGAGAGCGAGACCACCATGAACCTACGGCTTCGACTTGCCTTCGCGACGATGTTCCTGCTGCCCGCCTGCACCAGCGACGGCGATCCGGTGCAGACCGGCGACGACAGCGGCACCGACGGCAGCGCCTCGGGCACCGGCAGCGCGACCGCCAACACCGCCGGCAGTGCGACCGATGGCAACAGCGCGTCGGCGAGCGCGAGCGCGTCGGCGAGCACCACCGCGACCAGCAGCCAGACCACCGACGCGAGCACCAGCGACACCGCGACCGACGCAGGCAGCAGCGGCAACGTCGACGGCAGCAGCGACGGCGGCAGCAGCGGTGGCAGCAGCGGTGGCACTGCCAACGACGGCAGCGCGTCGGCGAGTGGTTCCAGCGGCTCGGATGCGGGCTCGTCGAGCGGTGGCAACCCCGAGTGCGTCGCCGAAGGAGACGTGTGCGCGGGTCAGCAGCTGCCGTGCTGCAGCGGCTCGCAGTGCGGCAACAACCAGGTCTGCGAGGCCTGCATCGTCGATGGCGATCCGTGCCAGCCCAACGGCCAGGGCAACGGGGGCTGCTGCGCGCCGCTGTCGTGCGTGCAGGGCAACGGCGGCTTCCAGTGCGGCTGAGGCCGCGCGTCGCCGCGCATGCGATCGCGGTCACAGCGCCGCGCGCGGGCCGGGAATGGTGACAGCGCGGCGGGACTTGTCCTCCCCCGTGACCCGCCCGCTCGTGCGCCCGCACGCCCCTCGCGTCGTCTTCGGAGTCTGCAGCGGCCTGGCCGCGCGCTTCGAGATCGATCCGTTCTGGTTCCGCCTCGCCTTCGTCGGCATGGCGTTGCTGCTCGGCAAGGGCGTGCTGCTGTACCTCATCCTCACCGCGGTGATGCCGAGCCAGCCGGCGACGTATCCGAGCGCGGCGTGACGCGCGGCCGTCAGTACGGCGCCTCGCCCATCACGTTGCCGGCGGGATCGTAGTTGCACACCCAGATCTCGCCGCCGCCGGCACAGCTGGCGACGCCGCAACCGAGCGCAGTCGACTTCGACCACACCAGCTGCGTGTAGTGGCCGCACGTGCCGCTGCACGCACCGGTCGCGTGATCGTAGGCGCTGCGCTCGGCCGCCCACTGCGTCACCACGGCCGCGGCCGTGCTCGGCTGCGAGCCCCAGAAGAGGTTCTCGCCGTAGGGCTTGCCGCCGCTGTGGTGGGCGAGCTGGCAACCGTTGCCCGCGAGGTGCTCGGCCCACGCCTGTGCGTAGGCGCCGATCTCGTTGGACCACGCGAGCGCGCCCACGCCGACCTGCGCGCGCACGTCGTTGTGCGCGGACGTGATGCCCGCGAGCTTGCCCGTCTGCGCGCCGCTGGGTTCGGCGGCGCCGGGCTTGCTGCGCGTGGGCGCGGGCTTGGCCGCGGCGCCGAGCTTCGCCGCCGCCGCGGGCTCGACCGCGACGATGGCACCGGCGGCACCCGGCGGCGCGACCTCGTGGCAGCCGGCGAGCAGCAGGAGCAGCGGGACGATCGCGTGCGGTCGCGTCATGCGAACGAGCATGAGACCCGCCGCCGGCGGATGTGACGGACCCGCGCCGCGGGCCCGGCCCCGCGGCCGCGGGCGGGTTTCCACGTCCGCCGTCCGCGGGCGTCGGCGCGCGCAGTGCTCCGGCTCACGCGCGCGACCGCGCGGCGCGAGCCCGTGCGTCGCATCGCGCCGCTGCGCGGCCGCGGCTCGAACCAACCGCGCCCAGCGGTCACCATACGCCGAGCCCCCCGCCCGATGACCGCCGCCGATCCCCGCCGTCCTCTGATCGTCCTCGTCGGCGCTGCGCTCGCCGCCTGCCACGTCGAAGCCGGCGCCCGCATCGAGCTCGGCGGCAGCACCTCGGGAGGCACCGGCGTCATCGACGACGACGACGGCAGCGATGCACCGGGCGAGGGCAGCGGCAGCGGCGATGCCAGCGGCGATGGCGAGACCACCGCGGGTCCGGGCGAGGGCAGCTCGAGCGGCACGCCCGACACCACCACCGGTGAACCGCAGTGGCTCGGCGTCTCGCCCGGCTGCGGCAGCGAGCCCGGCGCGATCACCAGCGGCGTCATCGATGTCGGCGGCACCGAGCGACAGTTCATCATCGAGCTGCCGCAGGGCTACGACAACACGCGGCCGTACCCGCTGGTGTTCGGCTACCACGGCCTGACCGAGAACATGTCGACGGCACAGGCCCGCTTCCGCATCTCGCAGGAGTGGCAGGGTCAGGCCATCGCGATCTATCCCAACGGTCGTCCGCTCGCCGGCTTCGGCGGCGCGAACGGCTTCGAGTACGGCAACCCCAACGGCGTCGACATCGACTTCTTCGACGCGCTCGCGACCCAGGCCGCCAACGAGCTGTGCGTCGATCTCGATCGCATCTTCGTCGAGGGCTTCTCCGACGGCGGCTACTTCACCGACTCGCTGATGTGCTACCGCGCGCCGTACGTGCGCGCGGCTGCGTTCGGCGGCGCCGGCCTCGGCGGCACCGCGACCCAGCACGAGAACTGCGGCGGCCCGGTGCCCGCGTGGGGCATGCACGGCATGACCGACGAGGTCGTGCCGTACCACTACGGCATCGACGCGCGCGACTTCTGGATCGAGGAAAACGGCTGCGGCCAGCAGACCGTGCCGGTCGAGCCGACGCAGTTCTGCGCCGAGTACCAGGGCTGCGAGGGCGAGAACACCATGATCTGGTGCGACTCCGATCAGGGCCACTGGTGGGTCGAGGACTGGGCCTCGCCCGCGGCGGCCGCGTTCTTCCAGCGCTTCGACTCGCCCAACTCGCCCTGAACGTCGCAGCAGCCGACGCTGCGCGAAAGCGGCGCGCCCGCCCGCTCGGCTTGACACTGCGCGCGGCCCGGTGATAGCCCGGGCACTGCATGCGCATCCTCGTCACCGGTGGTGCCGGCTTCGTCGGCAGCCACGTGGCCGAGGGCCTGCTGGCCGCTGGCCACGAGGTCGTGGTGCTGGGCGTCGCGCGCGAGGAGGGGCACAACCGCTGCCCCGACGGCGCGCGCTTCATCCAGGGCAGCGTCACCGACCGCGACGGCATCGAGCGCGCGTTCGCGGAGGTGAAGCCCGACGTCGTCAGCCACCACGCCGCGGTCGCGAACGTGACCAAGAGCGTGCGCGATCCGTTGCTCGACGCCGAGGTCAACGTCATGGGCAGCCTGGTCGTGCTGCAGGCGTGCCTGCGTCACGGCGTGTCGCGGTTGGTCTTCGCCAGCACCGGCGGTGCGATCTACGGTGACGTGCCCGAGGGCACCAAGGCCAAGGTCGACTCGCCGGTGTTCCCGATGAGCCCGTACGCGTGCAGCAAACTCGCGGTCGAGTACTACCTGCGCGCGGCCTCGCGCGAGCACGGCATCGCGGTCAACATCCTGCGCTACGGCAACGTCTACGGCCCGCGCCAGAGCAACCACGGCGCCGCGGCCATCGCGGTGTTCTGCGCGCAGATCCTCCGCGGCGAGTCGATCACCATCACCGCCCGGCGCGAGACCGGCGACGACGGCTGCATCCGCGACTACGTCTACGTGCGCGACTGCGTGCGCGCGAACGTCATCGCCGCGCGCGGCGACCTCGACGTCGAGGTGCTCAACGTCTGCACCGGCGTGCCCGCGACCACCGCCGACATCGCGCGCGGGCTGATGCGCGCGCTCGGTCGCGAGGTGCCGCTGAGCTACGCGCCGCGCCGGCCCGGCGACGTCGAGCGCTCTGCCATCGACGAGACCGAGTTCGTGCGCCGCGTCGGCGAGCCCACGCCGCTCGACGAGGGGCTGCGACTCACCGCGCAGTGGTTCGCCGAGCACGTCGCGCACTGAGCGACTGTCCGACGATGCCGACTGGACCGAGGGTCCGCGCCGGGTCTCAGGCGCCGTCTTCCTCGCGCAGGCGGATGGGGCCGAACTTCTCGGGGTAGCGGGCCATCGGCGCGGCGTCGCCGTAGAACGCCCGGATCGCGTCCATGTCGACGCGCACGTCGCCGGTGAGCGTGATCGGATCGCCGAAGCCACCGACCTTGTTGCGGTAGTCGAGGAAGCCCGGCACCACCGGGACCTTGGCGCCCAGTGCGATGCGGTAGAAGCCCGACTTCCAGCACTCGGCGCGCTTGCGCGTGCCCTCGGGCGGGATCACGAGGTGGAAGTCGTCGCGGCGCTCGAACTCCGCGACCATCTGATCGACCATGCCATGCGGCGCGGAGCGATCGATCGGCACGCCACCGAACGCACGCACCATCGGTCCGGTGAGGCCCTTGCCCCACGCGTCCTTGACCATCCACGCGATGTCCATCTCGACCGACTTGGTCAGCAGCACCAGCAGCAGGCCGTCTTGGTTCGCGGTGTGCGGCACCGCGAGGTAGACCGCCTTGCGGAGCTTGGGCACCTCGCCGACGAAGCGCCAGCCTCCCATGGTGGCGAGCCAGGCGCGTGCGATCGTGCGGGCGGTGGCGGACATGCGCGCGGCAGCGTAGCGGAAAAGTGCGCCCGCCCGCGCGCGGTCACTCGCGCAGACCCGGCGGCGGCAGCTCGGGGCCGCCCACGGGCACCGACAGGCACTCCGCGACCGCGCCGAGTCCGGGCACCGCGTCGAAGAGCGCGGCGAGTGCGGCGGAGGCGTCGGTGAGCGTGCCCTCGCCGAAGCCGACCAGGACCGGATCGATGATGTTGAGGTAGCAGGGGTTGGCCGGGTAGAGCACGGCCTTGGCCTCGTCGCGCCACCAGTAGTACAGCGAGCGCACGGTCCACAGGTACGTGAAGTCGTAGGCCGTGGGGTTGGGCCGCCACGCCGCGATGCGATCGGGATCGACGCGATAGTTGGCCTCGTGGGCCGCGACCAGCACCGCGGCGGCGTCGAGCGCATCGCGGGCGTCCTGCAGCCGCGCCTGCTGCACGGCGTCGGGCTGGTCGTACACGCCGTCGACGTACAGGTACAGCGCGTGCACCTGCTGCGCGCGCAGTGCGGTCATGCGCGCGCCGTCGGCGAGGTCGAGGTACAGCGGCATGGCAAGGTCGGGGATCATCGGTGCCAGGGCCTCGAACCCGTCGGCGATCTCGTCGAAGCGCGTCGCCATCGCGGCGAGCAGCGGGTCGAGCTCGGCGGTGTAGCCCGGCGGCTCGTGCAGCGGGTTGCGCATCTCGACCAGGCCGAGCTTCTCGGGCTGCGTCATGGTGAAGGTCAGCCCCGGCACGTCCTGGCCCAGGTCGGTGAGATCGTCGAACGGCTCCCAGCCCTGCAGGTAGGCCTGGCCGTTGCGGCGCACGACGTCGTCGGGCGCGACGCCGTCGACGCGGCCTTCGATGAGCAGCTCGTGCTGTGCCCGCGCCAGCTGTACCAGCAGCGCGGTGATCTGCGGACCCGCGGCGCCGAACGGCCGCGCGATCGGATCGAGGGCGGCGAACAGTGCGGCGTCGTCGTCGAGCTCGGTTCGGGGATCCCACGCCGCGCGCGCGGCCACGACCTCCTGCACCCAATAGCCCCACTCCCAGCCACTCGAGAACGTCAGCGCACCGTCGACGGGCGCGCCGGCGTTGCGACCGCTGCCGGTGGCACCGGCGTCCTCGGCCGCGGCGAGCAGGCGTAGATCGTGCAGCCGCCGCTCGGCGTACAGCGGCAGCAACAGCGGCACGTCGATGTCGAAGCTGACCCAGTACGCGACCTCGGGGTGCCACACCACCGTGCGCGAGCCGGCCTCGCGCGCCATGAAGTCGAACATGAAGCCGAAGTCGGTGTTGCCGTAGGTCGGCGCGGGGTCGTCGACCGCGTAGTGCTGCACCGTGTGCGGCATGATGCCCAGCCGCGGATCGGCGTAGTGCGGCAGGAAGTTGAAGTTGAGCGGCTCGCCGGTCCACGGATCGTCGTAGTGCTCGACGGTCTGGCCGCTGGAGGTGTGGATCTTGATGAGCGCGGTGCGGCCGTGGGCCTCGTCGAGGTGGATCGCGAGCTCGTCCATCCACGCGACCATGCGGGTGTCGTCGGGCGAGGTGAACTCGGTCGTGCCGCTCTCGGTCGCGAGGTAGTCGAACTCGGCCTCCATCAGCCAGTCGACGTGGTCGCGCAGCTCGGCCAGCTCCTCGTCGAGCACGCCCGAGTCGGTGCGGACCAGCCGCCAGGTGTTCTGTTGGTGCAGCCGGATGGGCACGTCGACGCCGGCCCACACGCCGAAGTCGTGCGCGCGATCGACCAGGGTGTGCAGGCGATCGCGGCGCTCGCTGCTGTCGCCGAATTCGGCCCAGCCCTGCGACCACAGCAGCAGCCAGTGCACGCGGTTCTGGCGGTTGGCGATCATCCACTCGAGGAACGCGTCCCACTGCGGCAGCATCGCCTGCCACCCCGCCGCGTCCTCGGGATCGCCGGGGCCCCAGCCCTGCAGCAGCTCGGTGAGCTCGAGCGGGTGCATCGTGTGCAGCTGCACGCCGCGGATGGGCCACCGCGGCGCGCTGGACTCGTCGATCTGCGGCAGCGACTCGGGCAACGCCGCGGGGCGCGTGGCCTGCAGCGGGTGCAGGAACGCGAAGCCCAGCTGCTCGAGCAACGCGTACGCGGCGAAGCCGACGCCGAGGTTGCCGTGCGTCAGCGCGCCGCCGTCCATGGCCGCGCCGTCGGCGACCAGCGCCGTGACGCCCGCGACGGTGCCGCTGCGCAGCAGCACGCTCTCGGGCGCCGCGGCGTCGCGCTCGGCCGCGGGGATCAACGCGCGCGTCGAGGGGTTGTCGCCGAAGCCCAGCACCCAGCTGTCGGGGTGCAGTGCGCCGAGCTCGTCGGCGGCGTCGAGCTCGACCACGGGCATGGTCGCGACCGCCTCGAGGTGCTCGACCACGCGCGCGCGCACGGCCGCGGACACGTCGTCGCCGAAGTGCAGCACCAGCTGCGCCTGCCCGGGATCGATGCCGGTGGTCGCGGTGCCCGAGCCGGTGTCGTCCGCGATCATCGTCGTGGCGGTCGAGGTGCCGGCGCTGGTGCCGTCTGCGGCGGTGCTGCCTTCGGACGCGTCACCGCCATGCGCGGGCCCGTCGTCGCCGCAGGCGGACGCGACCAGGGCGATCGAGGCGAGCCAGGGGGCCAGGCGAGGGCGCGAAGGCATGCCCGCCGATGATGCCGGTGCGCGCCAGCGGTTGCGTCGCCCGCGACGATCCCGACGCGAGCTGGCGCACACGCGCGCTCACGCGGCGGCGGCGACCGCTTCGATGCGCGTGCGCGCCCACGCCAGGAACGGGTCGTGCTCGTGGCGCTCGTGCCAGAACATCGACAGCGGGAACGGCTCGAGCGGCAGCGGCGGCGCGACGATCTCGACCGGCAGCCAGCGGCGCGCGGCCGCGGCCGAGCGCTCGCCGCAGGTCAGCACGCGATCGGAGCTCGCGACGATCTCGGCCGCGACGTTGAAGTTGGGCACGACCACCGAGATGCGCCGCTCGAGCCCGCGCTTGCGCAGGGCCTTGCCGACGGTGCCGGGGACCGCGCCCGCCGGCGAGATGAGCACGTGCTCGAGCGCGGCGAAGCGCTTGACCGTCAGCCGTGCGCGCAGCGCTGGGTGTCCACGCCGCAGCAGGCACACGAACGGTTCGCGATGCAGCTCGCGCGCGCGCAGGCCTGTGACCGTGCGCGCACCCGACAGGCCCAGATCGATCTCGTCGTGGGCGAGCGCAGCGGCGGAGCCCGAGCCGAACGGCAACACCACCAGGTCGACGCCGGGGGCCGCGGCCGCGAACTCGCGCGCGAGCGCGGGCACCAGCAGGGCCTGGGCGAAGTCGACCGCGGCGATGCGCAGGCTCCGGCGCTCGCGTGCGGGGTCGAAGCGCGGTGGCGCGGCGATGACCGACTCGAGCAGCGCCAGGCCCTCGCGCAGCGGCCCGGCCAGCGCGCGCGCACGCGCGGTCGGAGCCATGGCGCGACCCACCCGCACGAGCAGGGGATCGTCGAGCAGCGCGCGCAGGCGCGCGAGCGTGTGACTCATCGCCGAGGGCGAGACCGACAGCCGCCGAGCCGCGCGCTCGACGTGTCGCGTCTCGAGCAGCGCGTCGAGGGCGACCAGCAGGTTGGCGTCGAGGGCGGCCAGCGGGCTGCGATCCATGGCTGCGAGCATACCTGCACGGCGTGCAGGATCAACGATGAGAACCTTGCATTTGGATGCAGCGTGGGGTGGGCCCAGCCTGGGGAGACCGAAAGGGATCACCCACCATGCGACGCGCGATTGCCAAGACCCTCATGACGCTCCTGCCGCTGCTTTCCGCCTGCGCCGACGACGGTGGCGGAGCCGGCGACGATGCTTCGACCGGCAGCCAGACCAGCGACGCGGACAGCTCCGGCGGCAGCACGAGCACGGCCAGCACCGGCGCCCAGAGCAGCGACGCGACCACGACCGACGACGGCAGCAGCAGCGGCAGCAGCTCGACCGCTGCCGACAGCGGCAGCACCGGCGACACGACCACCGGCGGCGAGGTCGAGCTCGAGGTCGTGGTCGCGTTCGACCCCGCCGCGTACGAGCTGCCCGAGGGTCTCGTCATCGACGGCGACGAGGCCGTGCTCGGCTTCGCCTTCACCGGCGCGGTCGAACGCGTCGCGCTGGCCGACGGCGCACGCACGGCGTTCGCCAACACGCCGCCGCCACCACCCAACACCAGCTTCGTCACCGGCGTGACGCTCGACGGCGACGGCCAGCTCTACGCCGCGGTGGTGTCGTTCACCGCGGACCTGCAGGCCGGCATCTACCGCGCCGGGGTCGATGGCGGCGATGCGACGCTGTGGGCGTCCGATCCTGCGATGGTGTTCCCCAACGGCTTCGCGTGGGGCGACGACGGCACGCTGTACGTGACCGACTCGGTCTATGGCGGCGTGTTCGCGATCGACGGCGACGGTCTCGCGACGCCGTGGCTGCAAGATGCGGGGCTGGCGGGCGACCCCAGCAACTGCGGTGGCACCAGCGACATCGCCGTGGGCGCCAACGGTATCGTGCGCGACGGCGACGCGTTGATCGTCGCCGGCGGCGACCAGGGCGTGCTCGTGCGCGTGCCGATCGAGGCCGACGGCAGCGCCGGCGCGCCCGCCACGATCGCGGGGCCCGATTGCGAGCTCGCGGGCCTCGACGGCATCACGCTCGATACCGACGGCACCGTGGTGGCTGCGATCAACCGCAGCAATCGTGTGGTGCGCATCGGCGACGACGGCAGCGTCGAGGTGCTGGCCGAGGGGGCGCCGCTGGACTTCCCCGCGAGCCTCGAGTTCGCGGGCGAGGGCGATGCGCGTGCCCTGTACGTCACGAGCTTTGGCCTGGGTGAATTCCTCGCTGGCGGCAATCCGGCGCCGGCGCTGGTGCGCGTGCGGCTGCCGTGAACCGCGGCACCGTACGGCGGGTCGCCGGTGCGCCCGCCGTACGGTGCTATGCTCGTTCGCGATTCGTGGGCGGTGAGATCCAGACGTCGCGGTCCGAGATGGCGACCGCGGACACGCTCGCGGGCGATGCCACCGCGAGCGGTCTCGTGCGGCAACCGCCGACTCCCTCGCGTCCGTTCCATGCCGGGCTCGAGCTCGACGAGCGCTACCGCCTGCTGGCGCCGCTGGGCCGCGGCGGCATGGGCGAGGTGTGGGAAGCCCAGCACGTCGGGATCGGACGCACCGTCGCGATCAAGGTCGTCGCGGCGGAGCTCGCCGACCCGGAGCTGTGCGAACGGCTGCAACGCGAGGCGAGGTTGGTCGGTCGACTCGCGCATCCCAACATCGTCGCGGTCACCGACCTCGGCTTCGCGGCGCCGGGCCGGCCGTTCGTGGTGATGGAGCGGCTGCACGGCCGCACGCTGTCGCAGCTGCTGCGCGAGCGCGGGCCGCTGCCGTGGATGCAGGCGCGGGACATCGCGATGCAGGTCGCCGCCGGGCTCGCCTGCGCCCACGAGGCCGGCATCGTGCATCGCGATCTCAAGGCCTCCAACGTGTTCGTGACCGACGATCCGCACGGTCACACCACGATCAAGATCATCGACTTCGGCCTCGCGAAGCCCGAGCGCCTCTCGCCACAGGAACGCGGACTCACGCGCTCCGGCGAGGTCTTCGGCACGCCGGCGTCGATGTCGCCCGAGCAGGTCCGCGGCGAGCCGCTCGACGGTCGCGCCGATCTGTATGCGCTGGGCGTGATGCTCTACCAGATGATCGTCGGCGAGCCGCCGTGGCAGCGGCCGAGCATGGCGGCGCTGCTGTACTGCCAGCTGTTCGAGGCCGCGCCGCTGCTGCGTTCGCGCGTGCCCGGCGTGCCCGCCGAGCTCGAGGCCCTGGTCGCGCGCTGTCTGTGCAAGGACCGCGCACTGCGGCCGGCGAGCGCGGAGGCGTTGCGGCAGGAGCTGCAGTTCGTCGGCACCGGGCGCGGTGCGACGGTGGTACCGACCGAGGCGTTGCCACAACCGGCGCCCGAGCTGCGGGCGCGCTACGCCACCGCCGTGCCGGCCGCGGAGGTGGCCCCGGCGATCTCGCCGCCATCGCGGCCACGCGCGCGGCCGTGGCTGTTGCCGCTGGCGCTCGGCGCTGCGATCGGAACCGCCGCGCTCGCGACCGCACTGTGGTGGGGCGCCGACCTGCGTCGACGCGATCGCGACGCGGCGAGCGAGCCGGCGATCGCGGCGCTCGCGGATGCGGCACCGCCCACGGCGACGGCGGTGGGGCGCGACGCGGCGCCGCCCGAGGCGCCCGCGTCGCCGCCTGCGGCCGTCGCCGCGCCTGCACCCCGCGACGCGACCGCAGCCGGGCCGACGCCCGCGGTCGAACCTGCAGCCGTGGTCTCGC
>JAIBBS010000282.1 GCA_019694555.1 Nannocystaceae bacterium | reverse complement strand
GGCCGGACGCACGCGGCCCGGACCGCGGCGGCGCGGCCGCGATGGCACGACCCCGGGGCCACCTGATAGGGTCCGCCCGCTCGCGCGGCCCCACCCAACGGGCCAGGCCGCGCGCAACCGAGGTCATCACCCATGCAACGCACGCTCGCTCTCGTCAAGCCCGACGCCTACGCCGCTGGTCACCACGGCGCCATCGCAGCCAAGATCCAGGACAGTGGCCTGCGCATCGTGGCGATGAAGTCGCTGCAGCTCACCGTCGCGCAGGCCCAGGGCTTCTACCACGTGCACAAGGCGCGGCCGTTCTTCGGCGATCTGTGCAAGTTCATGACCGAGGGCAAGATCCTCGCGATGGTGCTCGAGGGCGACGACGCCATCGCACGCTGGCGCACGCTGATGGGTCCGACCGACGCGACCAAGGCGCCCAAGGACACCATCCGCGGCATGTTCGGCACCAACGTCGAGCGCAACGCGACCCACGGCTCCGACGCGCCCGACACCGCGGCGTTCGAGGTCGGCTACTTCTTCGCCGGCCTCGATCTGCTCTGATCGACTGGCCCCTGCGGCGCAGGCCACCGCGGCACGTCGCCGGGCCGGTCTGCCGCCGCAGCCGCGGCCGGGGCGAGGCCGGTCCGCCGGCTTCGCGCTACCATCTGCGCCAGCCGTGCGTGACGTCGTCGCACTGAGGCCGCCCCAGCGGCCGCTGCCGCGATCCGAGCAGCCCAACCTGCGCGGGATGTCGCGCCGCGAGCTGGCCGCGTGGGTGCAGTCGGTGCTCGGCGGCCCGGGCTTCCGCGCGGGCCAGATCTTCGAGTGGCTGCACCGCGCGCGGGTCGACGACGCCGCCGCGATGACCAACCTCTCGGTCGCCGATCGCGACACGCTGGGGCGCGCCGGATCGCTCGAGCGGCTGCGCATCGACACCGCCGCGCTCGCGCACGACGGCACCCGCAAGCTGCGGCTGCGTGGCGCCCACGGCGACGTGTTCGAGTCGGTGCTGATCCCCAACCCCGGCCGCGGCTACACCCAGTGCATCAGCTCGATGGTCGGCTGCTCGCTGAGCTGTCGCTTCTGCGCGACCGCGCAGCTGGGCTTCGTCCGCAACCTCGCGACGTGGGAGATCGTGGACCAGGTCTACCAGGCGCAGGACCTGCTGCAGCGCGAGGCGGAGCAGACCGGCGCGCAGTGGCCCGGCCGGATCACGAACCTGGTGTTCATGGGCATGGGCGAGCCGCTGCACAACTACGGCCAGGTCACCGCCGCGATCGCGCTGCTCACCGATGCCAAGGGTGCAGGCCTGTCGCCGCGTCGCATCACCGTGTCGAGCGCGGGGCTGGTGCCGGCGATCGAGCGCTTCGCCCGCGACGGCCACGCCAGCGAGATCGGCCTGGCCATCTCGCTCAACGCGACCACCGACGAGGTCCGCGATCGCATCATGCCGATCAACACCCGCTGGAACATCGCGACGCTGCTGGGCGCGGTGCGGCGCATGCCCGTCAACGCGCGGCGCCGCGTGACCTTCGAGTACGTGCTGCTCGCGGGCGTCAACGACAGCGACGCCGACGCGGCGCGGCTGGTGGCGCTGCTGGGCGAGCTCGACTGCCACATCAACGCGATCCCGTTCAATCCCCACCCCGGTACCCCGCTGCAGCGGCCCTCCGCCGCTGCGATCGATCGCTTCGTCGCGCGCTGCCGCCACGGCGGGTTGCAGGTGCACGTTCGCACCCCGCGTGGCGACGACATCGCCGCCGCGTGCGGTCAGCTCGCCCTGGAGGCCTCGCCATGATGCTCGCCACCTCGTTGGGGCTGCTCGCGCTCGTCGCAGCCCCGAGCACCCTGCCCTGCGCCGCCGCGCTCGACGACGCCGACGAGGCCCGCGCGCAGACGGTGACCAAGGCCCTGCGCGACGCCGAGTCGGCCGCGACCGAGGATCCGCAAGGCGGCGCGCAGACGCTGCTGACCGCGCTCGAGCAGGCCACCGAGATCGCCGCGATCGGTGCGCGCGCGCCCGAGCTGCAAGACGCACGCACCTACGCCTTGCTGGCGCTCGCGCGCGCGCGCGTGACCCTGGGCGACGCGGCCCAGGCCGAGGCCGCGATCGATCTGGCGCTGGCGACCGCCGGCGATCGAGCGCTGCCGACCACGCTGTTCGGCCCTGGCGTGGTCACGCTGCACGAGCGCCGCAGCGCGACCGCGGCCGAGCGCGCCTCGGCCACGCTGTCGGTCACGTGCAGCCGCTGCCTGGTCGCGATCGAGGGCGCGGCCAACCGCTGCGTCGAGGGCGACAAGGCCACCGAGCTGCGGCTGCCACCGGGGCGCTGGCGCGTCACGCTGATCGACGCGGTCGATCCCAAGCACACGCGCAGCGAGGCGATCGAGCTCGACGAGATCGGTCGAGCGTCGCTGGTGCTGCCCCCGCGCACCGGCGGCGGCAGCGACGGCAGCGACGGCGCGCCGCGGCGCAAGCTGCCGCGCTGGGCCGGCATCCTGGGCGTCTCGGTCGGCGTGGGCCTGGCGATCACCGGCGCGGTGCTGCTGGGCCTGGACGGCCGCTGCCCCGACGGCAGCGACCCCCGCAGCATGGGCGCGTGCACCGACGTGCTCGCGACCGGCGGCCTGGGCATCGGCCTGCTCGCCGGCGGAGCCGCGGCCGCGATCGGCTTCGCGATCCCGCTGGCGATCGGAGAGCGTCGCGCCAAGCGGGCGCGCGCCGGCAAGACCGCGGCGATCCGCTGGCGCGGCGCTGGCTTTGCGTTCTGAGCCGTGGACGGCTGGCGAAGGCCGTCCGCCTCGCGGCAAGCTGTGACGGTGACCGACGCCCTGCTGGACCAGTACGACCGCCTCCGCACGCGCGCCGACGCCTGGCTGGAGGCCTGGCGCGGCCGCAAGGACACCGGCTCGGCGACGATGACCACGGTGCTGTCGTCGGTGCTGCTGGGCGAGCCGGTCGCCGATCGCATCGAGAAGCGGTTGCTGCTGGCCAAGGCCCACCTCGAGGTCGAGCACGCCGAGCTCGGCGGCCGCCTCGCAGCCGCGATCGCTGCGCTGGGCGGGCACGCCGACACCGCCGCGATCGAACAGGCCGTGCGCGAGATGATCCAGCGCGTCGGTCGCGTCGACGAGGGCTTCGCGAGCAAGCGCGCGGAGCTCGATCCGCTCGCGACCGCCTACCGGCGGCTGCGCGCGGCGCTGAGCGGCTGATCGTGCGGCGCGCCCGGCAGGGATCGAACCTGCGACATTCGGCTTAGAAGGCCGACGCTCTATCCGACTGAGCTACGGGCGCGTGGGACCGTCGGCGGGCCGGCATCGCCGGCCGGCCGACGTGGTCGGGGCGAGAGGATTCGAACCTCCGGCTTCCTGCACCCAAAACAGGCGCGCTACCAGACTGCGCCACGCCCCGATGCGACGCAGCATAGCCGAAAAGCCGCCGCGATGCGCGGCCGCGGGCGAGCGGGCGTCAGCGCGGGCCGGCCGCCTGCCACCACGCCACCAGCCGGCGCATCGCGATGCCGCGATGCGACAGCTCCGCCTTGGTCGCGGGCTCGAGCTCGGCCACGGTGCACGGCGGCAGCCCCGGCCGCTCGAGCCACGCGTGCGGGTCGTAGCCGAAGCCACCGCTGCCGCGCGCCGCGACGCGCACGGTCACGTCCCAGCGACCTTCGAAGCACTCGAGCGTCTCGCCGCTGCCCAGGCGTCGCCCGTCCACGCGCACCAGCGCGAGCACGCAGCTGTAGTGCGCGGGGCTCTCGGCCAGCCCGCGCGCGCGCAGCTCGTCGACGAGCCGGCGGTTGTTGGCCGCGTCGTCGCAGGGCTCGCCGGCCCAGCGCGCGCTGGTGACCCCCGGTGGGCCGCCCAGCGCATCGACCGACAGCCCCGAGTCGTCGGCGAGCACGCACGCGTCGCCGGGACACTCGCGCGTGCGCAGCCACGCGGCCAGACCCTCGGCCTTGAGCACGGCGTTGGCGACGAAGCTGGTGCCGCTCTCCTCGATCGCCGGCGGCGTGCCGAAGGCGCTCGCGGGCTGCACCGACAGACCCAGGGACTGCTCGACCATCGCGGCCAGCTCGCGCAGCTTGTGGCGATTGCCCGTCGCCACCACCAGCAGCCGCGTGCCGGTCACGCGGCCCCCTCGAGCGCGCGCGCCTGCGCGGCGAACAGCTGCGCCAGCCCGGCCTCGGCCAGATCGAGCAGCGCGTCGAGCTGCGCGCGCGAGAAGCAGCCGTGCTCGCCGGTGCCCTGGACCTCGATCAGCCCGCGCTCGTGCAGCGCGACGACGTTGAGGTCCACCACCGCGGTGCTGTCCTCGACGTAGGCGAGATCGAGCATCGGCGCCGCCGGATCGCCGACCAAGCCCACGCTCACGGCCGCGACCGCGCCCAGGTGCGGATCGTGGGCGAGCCGGCCCTGCGCGCGCAGCTTCGCCAGCGCCAGCGCGAGCGCGACCCAGCCGCCGGTGATCGACGCGGTGCGCGTGCCCCCGTCGGCCTCGATCACGTCGCAGTCGACCACGATCGAGATCGGGCCGGCCGGACCGACCAGCTGCGGCAGCGCGACCGCGGCCCGCAGCGCGCGACCGATCAGGCGCTGGATCTCCTTGCCGCGACCGCCGGGATCCCGCGAGCCGCGGGGCGAGGTCGCGCCGGGCAGCATCGCGTACTGGGCGGTGACCCAGCCGCCGCCGGTGAGCCACGGCGGCGGGCGCTCCTCGACGCTCGCGGTGCAGATGACCCGTGTGCGCCCGGTCGCGATCAACACCGAGCCCAGCGCCTGCCCGATGAAGCCCGGCTCGATCGAACAGGTCCTGGCCTCGTGGGCCGCGCGGCCGTCGTGACGCATGGCCGCGACGCTATGCCCGAGCCCTGCGGCGCGCAACCTCGAACCAACGCGAAAGGGCACCTTGGGGGTGCCCTTTCGAAAAAGCCAAGCAAAGGAGAAAAGCGAAGCGAAGTCGGACTACTTCTTCTCTTCCTTCTTCTCTTCCTTCTTCTCTTCCTTCTTGGGCTCTTCCTTCTTGTCACATGCGGTGGTGGAAAGCGCGAACGCCGACAGCGACGCGACGACAAGGACGCTCTTGATGAACTTCATCGGTGGTTCTCTTTCGGGTCGTTGGGGCCTGACGCCTTCCAACGGGCGCTGAAGGATACGCCATCTTCACGAGGATCGAAAAACGTGCGGCGAGAACGAGGGGCCCCGGCCCCGGGTCGCACCCCGAGGACGCCGGCGGCGCGCTGCGGTCGCGCGCGGGATCCCCGACCGGATTCGCCGTCTTTGCCGGGGATCGGCCCGTTGGCACGCCGCTGGCGGGGCCACGCACGCGCGCTCGGGCGAACCAAAGACGAACGGCCGGTGGGCTCTCGCCACACCGGCCGTCGTGATCATGAGACCGGGCGAGCCCGGCTCACGATGCGCGGATCACCACTCGCAGCCCATGGCCGCGGTCGCCTGCTTGGCGGCGTCGAGCGCAGCCTTGCAAGCCGCAGCGAGACCGTCCTTGCCCGGGCCCGCAGCCGCCTCGCGCCACGCCTTGGCCGACGCGTCCATCGCGTCCTTCATCGAGCCGCGCGCCGCCTCGGGGACCTTGTCCGAGATGCACTTGGTGTACTTCTCGATGTACTCGTCGCACTCGGGCACGCCGACCTTGTCGCCGCCGCCGCCGCCGCCGCCGTCGGCCTTGGCCTCTTCCTTCTTCTCCTCGGGCGCGGGCTCGGCCTTCTTCTCCTCGGCCTTCTTCTCCTCGCCCTTCTTGTCGTCGGCCTTCGCCTTGCCGTCCTTCTTGTCCTCGGCCTTCTTGTCGTCCTTCTTGTCGTCGCACGCGGGGACCGCGGAAAGAGCGAACATCGAGAACACGCCGAGGATGAGAGTGGAGGTGATCTTCATGGTCTTCGAGACTCCCGTGACAGTGGGTTGGTGGGTGGCCAGAACGAGCCGAACGGGACCATACGGCGAGGCCCGAGCACGGATCCATCAGCGCTGTGTCACGAAAGCGTAGGGATGGGCCCCGCCGCTGGTGCACGGATGCGGGCAGCGCCCGCGGGGGCGAGGCGATCCCGGCACGGCGCGGCGCGGCCGGGGTGCGCCGGACCGGCTCGCCGCCGCCTTCGGACGGCGCCCGAAAACCGTGGGGATCCTCAAGTGTTGGCCGTCCGGGGTGATCGGCCGTGCAGCCGTATCCTCCGGGCCCCATGGCCACGATCTCCGAGCCTGCCCTCCTCCCGGTCTTCCAACCCGGCACCGAGCCCAGCCCCCGCGCCATGGTCGTCGCCGGGGCCTGCGGCAACGTCGGGCTGGGCAAGCTGGGCCAGTTCGCACGGCTGCTGACGCCGCACGGCATCCCGGTGGTCGCGCTCGATCCGAGCCCGGCGGTGACGCAGCTGCCCGAGAAGCTCCGCGCCGCGTTCGGTGGTCGCTTCACCGCCGCCGAGGTCGATCGCATCGTCGACGGCATCACGATCGTGCAGGGCGGCCCGGGCGAGCTACCGGCGGCGCTGCGGATCGGCATGGTGTTCGAGGCGATCCCCGAGCGACTGCCGCTCAAGCACGCGTTCTACGAGGCCGTGCACGCGCGCCAGCCCGACGCGTTCATCGTCTCGGCCACCAGCGGCTTCCCGTCGACGCAGCTGTTCGGTCACCTGCCGGGCAAGGCGCGCTGCGGCGTGATGCACCCGTTCTTCCCGCACCTCACCAACAAGCTGTTCGAGGTGCCGACCACGGGCGCGACCACCGGCGACGCCGAGCGCAAGGTGCTGCGCAAGCTGCTGGCCGCGCTGGGCATGAACGCGATCGAGGTCAAGGACGCGCCCGCGTTCGCGGCCGATCGACTCTTCTGCGGGATGATGCTCGAGGCCGTGCGCATCCACGTCGATCTGGGCCTGTCGCCGGCGCAAGTCGACGATGCCTGCCGCACGCTGCTGGGGACCTCGCCGTTTCTCGTGCACAACATGATCCCCGGCGCGAACTACCTCTCGGCCCACTGCATGGAGCTGATGGCGGGCGAGCACGACTCGAGCTTGTTCCGCATCCCGGCCGCGTGGCAGCCGTACATCGAGGATCCCAAGCTGCAGTGGCCCTACGAGCGCGGCCAGGGCTGCCCGCGCGAGCGTCTGCCCGAGGTCGAGGCGCGCATGCTGGGCATGCTGTTCGCGCTGGTCGCCGGCATGGTCGGCGACCAGGTCGCGTCGCTGCCGGCGATCAACTTCCTGTGCGAGCAGGCGCTCGCGTTCCGCGAGGGCGTGCCGGCGGTCATCGAGCGGGTCGGGCTCGGCCGCGCGCGCGAGATCCTCGCGCAGTACGTCGCGGCGCAGGGCATCACCTTGGCCGATCGCGTCGCGCCGGCCTCGGCGCTGCAGCCCGAGGCAGCGCCGTGGCAGCGCATCTACGTCGAGACCAGCGTGCACGAGGGCGTGGGTCTGATCTCGCTGCGCCGCGCGACGCTGTCGGACACCTTCCTCGCCGAGCTCGATCTCGCGTACGAGCAGCTGAGCGCCGACCCGCAGGTGCGCGCGATCGTGCTCGCGCCCGACGGCCACTACAGCCGCGAGTTCGGCCACGGTGCGGACCTGCAGGCGTTCGTGCCGGTGCTCGGCAACGAGGCCGCCGCGCTCGCGCTCATCGAGCGCTGGAAGGCCACCACCAGCAAGCTGCGGCGCGGCAAGCCCACCGTCGCGGCGCTGGTCGGCCGCGTGCTCGGCGGTGGCCTCGAGCTGGCCGCGAGCTGTCACGCGCGCATCGCCGCCGCGGGCACCAAGCTCGCGTTCCCCGAGACCACCGTCGGCGTGATCCCGGGCCTGGGCGGCTGCCACCTGGTCCATCGTCTCAGCAGCGCCGACGCGCAGCCCGAGATCGATCGCGCGCTGCTCACCGGCGCGACGTTCAAGGCCGAGGACGCGGCGCGCTGGGGCTTCGTGAGCGAGGTCGTGCCGGTGGCGCAGCTGCCCGCGCGCAGCCTCGCGTTCGCACGCACGCTCGCCGACGATCCCGCGGCGCTGCCGAGCCTGCGCGAGGGCGGCGCGACGCTGCAGGTCGACACCGCGGTGCCCGGCACCAACGAGGCTGGTGTCGCGCTGTCGAGCGCGTTGCGGGCCCTGTTGGTCTCCACCATCGTCGACGCCAACGCGGCGCCGCTGGGCGAAGGTGGCGCGATCGAAGCGCGACGCGCCGCGCAGAGCCTCGCGGCGCCGGCCGCCAAGGTCGGCGTGACCGCGATGCTGCGCGGCAAGCCGCCGGCGTTCGCCGATCCGATCGGCTGACGCCCGTGCGCGCCGCGGTCTCGGCCGCGG
>JAIBBS010000281.1 GCA_019694555.1 Nannocystaceae bacterium | reverse complement strand
GCTTCGATCCACGCGCGCACGAGATCGATGCGCTCGGCCTCGAGCGGAGCGTCGGGCGGCATCGCGTCGCCGGCGGCGGGCATCGCGGCGGTGAGCTTCTCGATCACGTACGACTGTTCAGGGTCGCCCGGCACCACGCGGACCCGGCCGGCGACCACGCTCGAGTCGACCTCGACCAGGTTCGCGTAGGCGACGTCGCGCTCGAGCACCAGCTCGCCCGCCGGCGAGGGCCCGGCCTTGTGGCAGGTCGAGAACACGCAGCTGGTCTGGAACACCCGCTCGTGGACCTCCGTGAAGCTCGGCGCGGGGTCCGAGCCGCCGTCGTCGCCGCCATCGCACGCTGCGAGCGCGAGCGGGATCACCAGCCCGGCGAACGCGGCCAGCCAGCGCGTGCGCTGACGCTCATCGTGCGGTGTTCCGTCGATCGATCGGCTTCCGACCGCACCGTGGAACCCCGACCTGTCGGTCGGCAACTGCGTGGAGGCAAACGGTGCCATGCAACCTCGAGCGCACCGTACGGGAGCGACGCATCCGGTGTCAAACCGTCGCGCATGCGATCCGTCATGCAGCCGCTGCATGGCGACGCGCGCGAGGGCCCAGCACCCTTGCGTGGGCAGCGGTGCTTCTGATAACGAGGGACGCGCGGGTTCGGGGGAGAGACAACCAATGAAGCGACTGGCAACGATTTCGTTCTTGGGCATGACGCTGGCGGCGTGCGCCGCCGACGGCGGTGGCGGGAACCAAGATGGCGGCGACAGCTCGAGCACCGGCGGCGGCGAGATGCCCGTCGACGAGCGCGTCGAGGTTCCGGCCGACGGTCCCGACGTGCTCAACTTCGGCGGCGCCGAGTTCGTCGTGCAGGCCGGCGAAGACGTGATGATGTGCTACTCGGTCGACTACACCGGTGGCGAGGTCGCGTACAAGAACGCGATCAGCCTCCAGGGCAAGGGCGGCCACCACGTCATCCTGCTGGGCGCGAAGGAGCCGCTCGCGGCGGGCACCGTCGAGGACTGCAGCGACGGCATGGACATGTCGAAGTACGACCTGCTCATGATCCCGCAGGAGCTGCCGCCCGGCTACGGCACGATCCTGCCTGCGGGTCGGCACATGGTCATCCAGTCGCACTACGTCAACACCACCGATCACCCGATCCTGGTGCGTGACTTCGTGCAGCTCGACCTGATCCCGATGGAAGAGGTGCAGACCTTCGCCGCGCCCATCGCGACCAACACCATCGACATCACGCTCGAGCCCGGCAAGACCGGCGAGGTCAGCTTCGACTGCACCATCGACGAAGACGTCGAGCTGCTCATGGTCGGCGGCCACATGCACGAGTGGGGCACCAAGTTCGAGACCAAGATCGGCCCCTCGGTCGACGAGCTCGAGTCGCTCTACCTGGTCGATCCCTGGCACTCGGATTTCCGCGACGTGCCGCCGGTGACGCTGTTCCTCGACAACCCCAAGGCCATCACCGCGGGCACCGTCATCCGCACCTCGTGCTACTGGAACAACACCGAGTCCGAGGCGATCAAGTTCCCGCACGAGATGTGCTCCACCTTCGGCATCCTCGCGGGCATCAAGGATCCCATCGAATGTCGGTTGGGCGAGTGATGCACGCGGGTCGCTTCCTGCTCGTCGCTGCGCTCGCGACCGCCTGCGCAGCCGATGATGGTGACGACGACGGCGGTGCCGACTCGGGCACCGCCGAGGGCGGCAGCTCCGGCGGCGCCGACTCGGGCAGCGCCGAGGGCGGCAGCTCCGGCGCCGGTGCGGCCACCGGCACGGTGGTGCTGACCTTCGCGGTCTCCAACGGCGTGCGCATGGGCCCCACGCTGGTCGATCCGTTGGTCGGCAAGGTCTACGGCGATCTGTTCCTGACCTCGGACGTGACCATCACGGGTCCGGCCGAGGGTGCGGTCTCGGTCGCCTCGATCGAGCTCGACGGCATCGACCTCTCGACCGCGGACGTCTCGACCGTCAGCTGGACCTCCGAGCCGCTGCCGGTGGAAAACTACACGTTCTTGGGCATGTTCGATCTCGACGGCAACTTCGAGATGACCGACCACAACCCCGACGCGGGCGATCCGGTGACCTTGCCGAACCAGAAGTTCGACGTGGTCATGGACCAAGAGACCGCGTTCACGGTCACCTTCGAGCTGGTCTACGGTTGAGCCGACGCGGCCGTCAGCCCGGCGCCTGGTCGCCGGGCTCGGCCGTGATCTCGATCAGGTTCCAGCTGTTGAGGCCGTGGTTGTGCACGTGGAACTGCACGAACGTGCCCGCGGCGATCGGCTCGTCGGTGATCCAGCCGTACGACGCGAGCTTGCCGTCGGCAGGGATCGGCGTCTCGTACTCCCAGCGCACCTCGCCGGCGACCGCGACCGCGGCGTAGCCGGTGGCGGGCTCGGGCGCGGTCAAGTCGAAGTGCCACATGCGGACGTTGACGTACTCGCCGGCCTCGACGTCGTCGCCCAGCGGTTGCTCGACCGTGATGTAGTCGCAGAAGTCGGTGTGGACCTCGAACGCCGGGTAGCCGCCGAAGTCGACCGCGCCGTAACCATCGATGGGCGGGCACTCGACGGTCTCGGGCTTGGCCGACGCGAATGCATCGCGCTCGATCGGCGCGGTCACCCAGGTGTACGCATCGACGAGCTGCCGCGGTTCCACCGGCATGCTGCGGTCGTCGCTCGAGGCCTCGCTCGCGTCGGGCTCGGCGCAGGCGAGCGGTGCCGCGAACACGGGCACGAGCATGGCGTGGCGACGGTGCGCGCGCATCGAGGACGCTGGCAGTAGACCACGGCGGTGGGCCCGGATCCGGCGCGGATCCGGTGCGCGCGCGGTGACGCCGCGCACGTGCGCCGCGGGGAACCACCGGGAGAGCCGCTGTGCTAGCGTCGCGTCCGCCGATGGCCGAGTCGCGCGCGAGGGTGCCGTTGTTCCGTCGTCTCTTCGTGGCCAACCGCGGCGAGGTCGCCGTGCGGGTGGCTCGGGCCTGTGACGAGCTCGGCGTCACGCCGGTGTTCGGCGTGTCCGAGGCCGACCGCGACGCGCCGTGGCTCGACGGGCGCGAGTTCGTGTGCCTGGGCCCGGCGCGGGCGGTGCACAGCTATCTCGATCCCGTGCGCGTGGTGCAGGCGGCGCGGCAGAGCCAGTGCACCGCGCTGCATCCGGGCTGGGGCTTCTTGTCGGAGAATCCGCTGCTGGTGTCGCTGTGCGAGCACCACGGCATCAGCTTCGTCGGGCCGCCCGCGCACGTCATGCACCGCATGGGCAAGAAGATCCCGGCCAAGCGCGCGATGCGGGCGGCAGGGCTCGACGTGATCCCCGGCAGCGATGGCGTGTTGCGCGACGCCGACGAGGCCCGTGAGATCGCCGATCGCATCGGCTATCCGGTGCTGCTCAAGGCCAACAGCGGTGGCGGCGGCCGCGGCATGCGGATCGCCCGCGGCGCCGACGAGATCGCCAGCGCCTACGCCGACGCGCAGGCCGAGGCCCGCGCGGCCTTCGGCGACGAGCGCGTGTACATGGAACGACTGGTCCAAGGCGGACGCCACGTCGAGATCCAGATCATCGCCGACCGGTGGGGCAACGCGTGTCACCTGGGCGAGCGCGACTGCACGGTGCAGCGCAATCACCAGAAGCTCATCGAAGAGTCGCCCTCGCCGGTGCTCGACGACGAGGTGCGGCAACGGACGCTCGCGGCCGCGGTCGCGGCGGCGCAGAGCATCGGCTACGTCGGCGCCGGCACGATGGAGTTCCTGCTCGATCCCGATCCGGTCACGGGCAAGGGCGTGCTGCGGTTCATGGAGATGAACACGCGGCTGCAGGTCGAGCACTGCGTCAGCGAGCAGCGCTCGGGTCGCGATCTGGTCCACGAGCAGCTGCACGTGGCCGCCGGCCATCGGTTGTCGTTCACGCAGGACGAGATCGCGCTGCGCGGCCACGCGATCGAGTGCCGCATCAACGCCGAGGATCCCGAGCAGGGCTTCCGGCCCGCGCCCGGTCGCATCACGCGTTGGGTCGCGCCCGGCGGCGAGGGCATCCGCGTCGACACCCACGTGCGCTCGGGCTACGTGGTGCCGCCGCACTACGACAGCCTGCTGTGCAAGGTCATCGCCACCGCCGACACGCGCGACGCCGCGGCCGATCGCATGATCGCGGCGCTGGGCGAGCTGCACTGCGAGGGCGTGCCGACCACCGCCGCGATGCATCGACAGATCCTCGCCTCGGCGGCGTTCCGCGAGCACCGCTACGACACGCGAGCGATCCCCGGCTGGTCGGCCGGGGGCTGATCCGAGGCTAGTCGTAGTCGGTCGAGACCAGCGGCATGCCGAGCACGTCGAGCTCGGCCTGTCGAGAGTCGCGCAAGATGTCGTCGAGCGTCACGCGCACGACGGTGCCGTGGGCGCGCAGCACCTGCAGGTCGAGGCGATCGAGGTCGCCCACGATCGAGACGTAGGGTATGGCCGCGGCGACCTCGGCGAGGTAGCGCGCGAAGTCCTCCTCCGACAGGCCCGGCAGCGCGAGCCACTGCGCCACGCGGGGGTCGACGGCCTGCGCGGCGCGGGGCCAGCGGCGCACGACCGTGGGGATCTGGGCCGTGGGCACGCGTGCGGAGCGGAAGTCCGCCTCCACGCGCGCGCGCGCGGACGCGAACGCGGCGTGGTCGGCGGGGCGGTGCAGGAAGTCCAGCGCGGTGCGCAGCGCGACTTCGAGATCGTCGGCGCCGAAGCGCACGCCGATGCCGTGCACGATGGGGCCGCCGCCGTCGGGCGGCACGAACACCTGCAGCTCCTGGCGCACCAGCGCCGGATCGATCGGCATCGAATCGCCGACGAACTCGTACAGCTGCGCGAACAGGGCGTTGCGCGGATCGTCGCCGCGCTGGGGCACCACCGCGCGCAGCTCGGCCTGCGGTGCGCCGGGCACGTGCAGCGCGACGATGGTGGGCCGCGGCTGCGCGCGGAACTCGAAGCCGCGCGGCGGTGCGCCGGCGCGGCCGCGCGGCGCAGGCAGGCGCTCGCGGATGCGCTCGGGTGTGGGGCCGCTGTAGAGCACGTCGGGTGCGAGCGTCGGCAGCCGCGCCAACGCGGCCGCGATGCGCTCGACGCCGTCGCGCCGCAAGCTCGCGTCGTCGGGCAGGTGCGCGTCGATGCCGTGCTCGCCGCGCAACGTCCACAGGTGCACGGCCTCGGTGCTCCACAGCGCATCGGCGCGCTCGTACGCGCGGTACTGCAGCGCGTCGGCGACGTGCGCCTGCAGCTCGGCGCGCGGGAGCTCGGTCTCGTCGAGCCACGCGAGGATCTCCGGCCACGCCGCCTGCAGCCCGGTCGCGGTGCCGATCAGATCGACGCGCGTGTCCCCGACCGCGCAGACGCTGTCGGCGTCGATGCCTGCGATCGCGAAGCGACGCAGCTTGGCCCGCACCGCGTCGCACAGCCACGGATCGTCGGCCGCACCGGCGGGCCACACCCAGCTCAGCTGCGCCAGCGGACCGTCGCCGCGGCTGGTGATCACGCGGCCCTCGCCCCAGGGGTCGAGCTCGAAGTGGCTGCCCTGCACGAGGAAGCGCGGCTCGACCGCAGCCACCGGCGCGGCGAGGATCTGCGCCGCGAGGGCGCTGCGCTGCACCGTCGCGAGCTGCATCGGCGCCGCAGGGATCGGCGGCACGTCGATCTCCCACGGTGGGCCCGGCTGTTGATCCACGACCACGCGCGGCTGTTGCAGCAACGACGCGGCCCCGGCCACCAGGTCCTCGCGGGTGATCGGCGTCGACAGCAGCGCCGCGGTGTCGGCCCACTGCTCGCGCAACAGGTACGACTCGGAGATCGCGAGCGCGAGGTTGCGGCGCGACCGCGCCCAGCGCTGGCGCGAGAGCTCGGCGCGGGCGAGCGCGCGGGTCCACGCGTCGTCGGGCAGGCGTGCCGCGGCGGTGTCCTGCAGCGTGCGCAAGAACGCTGCCTCGAGCGCGGCATGGTCGTCGCGCGGCTGCGTCGACAGGCTCACGATCAGCGCCGTGGGGCCGTTGTGCACGATGACGTCGGTGGGCACGCGGCGACCGAACGCGATTGCGGCCAGGCCCTCGAGCCCGCCGATCGCGTGGCCCAGCGCGCGCACGGCCCGGCCTGCAGCGGTGTCGGCGGGCGGCAGCGGCCACGCGAGATCGAGCGCCGACGCGGCACCCGACTCCACGCGCACGGCGGTGCGCGGGCTGGGCATGCTGCCGGCCGCGGGCACCGGCGCAGGCACGGTCGCAGGCATCCATGCGCCGAAGTGTTGCTCGATGCTCGCCAGCACCGCCTCGCTGCTGAGATCACCCACGAGCACGATCGCGGTGTTGTTGGGCAGAAACCACTTCGCGTGGAACGCCTGCGCCTGCGCCAGGGGAATGCGCGCGAGTCGTTCGGCGGCGCGCTGTGGGTTGGACGGGCGACCGAGCACCGGCGCGAGCTGTTCCGCGGCCGTGCGCCAGCCCAGCGAGTCGCGACTGACCCAGCGCACCAGCTCGAGTCGCTGTGCGGTCACGGCCGTGAAGTCGCGGAACGCGGGTCGCTGCAGCAACTCGGCGACCACCTGCAGCCACGCGCCGAGGCGATACGACGGCACCTCGGCCGAGTAGGTCGCGCCCAGGCTCGCGAGCACGGTCTGGCGTCGCAGGCCCAGCGCGTTGCCCAGCGTGACCGGCTCGTAGGCGATCCGCAGCGGGCGCGCGGCCGCGATCACGGCCTCGAGCTGCGCGTCGATCAGCTCCTGGGCCGCCGCGCCCTGGGCCTGCGCCCGCGCGTGCAGCAGGCCGTGCTCCGCGATCGTCAGCGCGCGCTCGCGCTCGGGGTCGCGGGTGCCGAGGCGATCGCCGCCCTGCAACATCGCGTCGAGCACCAGTGCGGCCAGGCCCTGATCCTCGGGCGCGATGTCGCCGACGCTCGCGCGCACCGCCACGTGCACGCTGACGATGGGCTCCGACGGACGGTGCGCGAGGTAGACCGTCAGGCCGTTTCGGAGCCGGTGCACGGTCACGCCGGTCGCATCACCGGGCAGCGGCGTCGCGACGGGATCGGGCAGCGAAGATGCGGCCACGACCGGATCGACGGTGGGTGGGCGCGGCGGCGTGGCCACCGGTGCGGCGACGGACTCGCGCACCGGCGGCGGTGCGTCGCGGCCCAGCTGCAGCGCTGCGATCGCGATCGCACCGCTGCCGATCGCGGCCAGCGGCCACAGCCGTCGGCGGCGCGGCGCGACCGCACGCTGCAGCGCGTCGAGCAACGCCGGCATCGACGCGAAGCGCTCGGCCGGGTCGACCGAGAGCCCGCGCAGGATCGCGGCGTGCAGTGCGGCCGGGATGCCGCGCGCGTCGGGATCGGTCGCGACGATGCGACCCTGCTGCGAGCGCGCGGCCAGCTCGGTGTGCGTGCTGCCGCCGAAGGGACGCTGGCCGTGCAGCGCCTCGAACAGCGACACGCAGAACGCGAACTGATCCGCCCGCGCGTCGCCGCGACGGCCACCGTGTTGCTCGGGGGCCATGTACGCCGGCGTGCCCGCGATGGTCGCGGTGGTCGCGAGATCGATCGCGGCGCCGCTGCTGCTGGCCGACGTCACCGTGGGCAGCTCGCGGGTCTGCGTCAGGTCGGTCGCACGCGCGAGCCCGAAGTCGAGCACGCGCGCGCGGCCATCGCGTCCGACCAGCACGTTGTCGGGCTTGAAGTCGCGGTGGACCACGCCGGCGTCGTGCGCGGCCGCGAGCGCCTCGCCGGCACCGCGGTAGACCGCGAAGATCTCGGCGACGCTGCGGGTCTGCGCCGCGAGCCAGCGCCGCACGGTGTCGCCTTCGACGTACTCCATCGCCATGTACAGCTGCTCGGCCTCGTGGCCGACCTCGTACACGTGCACGACGTTGGGGTGCGACAGCTTCGCGATGGCCTGGGCCTCGCGCAGCAGCAGCGTGCGCCCGGCCTCGGTCGGCGCGAGCTCGGTGCGGAGGATCTTCAGCGCGACCTTGCGATCGAGCTCGTCGTCGATGCCGAGCCAGACCACGCCCATGCCGCCGTGGCCCAGGCGATCGAGCACGCGGTAGCGACCGATGCGGACCGGCTCGGCGTCACCGCCGGTCAGGCGCGCGCGTGCGCGCGCCAGCAGCAGCCGCGACTCGAGCCCGCCCGCGGTGTCGCCGGGCTCGACCGCGAAGCCGCCGGAGACGAGATCGCCATCGTGCGAGCTCTCGCCCCGCACCGTCGGCATCTCACGCTCGGCCGAGCCCCCGCTGCCGTCACCGCTGGACATGACGCGCCA